>CADBXS010000195.1 GCA_902798705.1 uncultured Bacteroidales bacterium | reverse complement strand
ACCTTGTTCCTTGCCCGTGAACACCCCTGTGAAGCCATCCATCTTGCGCTTCGGAGAACGGATGATGAGCGCTACGAGTTTCCCCAACTTGAAGAAAAACAGTAGCGTCATCACGCCGACACCTATTAGATAAATGCCGCCAATGACTTGCCACAGGCTGAAACGCGAAGGCGTGGCATTAGTGGTCACAGTCACTTCGGGCAACATAGGCTGACCGTCGGGCGTGACGATGACTTCGCTCAGCATCATGCCGTTGAACATGTTTTGTTTCAAGGTCGCCATCTGCGGCACTTCCATCCCTGAAAGCAGACCGAGCAATGGCATGGCCAAAGCCAAGAGCATGCTCGTCAGCAGAAAGAAGCGGTTGAATTTCAGTCGGTTGCTGTTGCGGAACAACAGGCGATACACCAACCAAAGCACCGCGATGGTGGCTGCGATGGGCAGCACGTGACCGATGATTAATTCTTGTGCATTCATAGCTTATCTCCTTTCTGAGGCGATGGCCTCGTCGATGGCTTTTCTCATTTCCTCCAGTTCCTCGACGCTGAAGTTCTCCTTATTGGCAAAGGCTGACACAAGGTCGAGATACGAATTGTTGAAATAACGCTCCACCACGCTGCCGAGATAGCGATGTGAATACTCATCCTTGCTGATGGCGGGACTGTAGCGGTGAGCGCGACAGAAGGTTTCGTGCTTCACAAAACCCTTGTTTTCCAAAATCTTGATGATGGAAAGCACCGTGTTGTAGGCCGGCTTCGGCTCAGGAAATGCCGCCATAATCTCATTGGCGAAGCCTTGCCCAATGTTCCATATGACTTGCATCACCTGCTCCTCGGCTTTGGTCAACTCCTTCATCCTGATGGAGTTATCTTCGATATTTTCTTTCTTTCTGGCCATTTTATCCTCCGTTTCTAAAGGTTTAACGCTGCAAATATATAGATTATTTTGAATATACATGAATTATCATTAATTATTCACGAATTTTTCATTAATAATTTCTGATGATTTGTGATGCATTCATGGTAATTCGTGTCTTAAGAATCATTATTTTTCATTTTTTGTGCTCGGTTTCGAAAATAATTGTATTTTTGCAGCCGCAAAAGACGCCACTTTAGCTCAGTTGGTAGAGCAACGCATTCGTAATGCGTAGGTCGTTGGTTCGAGTCCGACATGTGGCTCTGGGTATAAAAAATGAGAACCGATAGTTCTCATTTTTTTTGTACCTTTGCGCCTGCTATGTCTGCACCCAACAAATTGATAGAGAAAATCGAAGGCTTCACACGGAAGTACTACCTTAATCGCCTGATACAAGGCGTGTTGGTGGGTGCCGTGCTGTGGATTGTCTTCTACCTGCTCATCATTTTGTTTGGATATATCATTTCCTCATCCCACTGGTCAATCTCATCCGCTTCCGAAAGAAGATGTCGGTGGAACAGGCCTCAGTACTCATTGGAAAGTTCTTCCCTGAAATCAAGGATAAACTGCTCAATACCATTCAGCTGAGCAACCAGATGGAGGCTTTGAATTCTACTGGTAATGTCGGCCCTTCGACGGGCTCAGGGACCTTAGATGATAATGCTTTATTGGCTGCTACCATCGAGCAACGTAGTGCCCGCCTCTCCCCTATCCGCTTCTCCGATGCTGTCGATTTGCGAGGCAACTTGAAGTATTTAGGAATCTTTTTCGGGACGCTCATATTATTAATAGCACTGATGGTGTTTCTGCCTTCGTTTGCCGTGCAACCCACGCAGCGCATCGTCAACTACGAGCAGCATTTCGAGAAGCCCCTCCCCTATCAGGTGGAAATCGAGCAGGACAACATCGAGACCACACAAGGCCAAGAAGTGAAGTTCAACATCCATGTCACCGGCGACCGTATCCCCGATGCCTTCTACGTGAAGAGCGAGCTTGGGCAACAACTGATGACCAAAGGCTCGGCCAACGACTTCAGCTACACCTTCAAAAATCTCTTTAACGACTTGACCTTTAACGTGACCGGCGGCGACTACATCAGCCGTCCCCTGCACATCACGGTGCACCC
>CADBXS010000194.1:766-3293 GCA_902798705.1 uncultured Bacteroidales bacterium | reverse complement strand
GGTGACGGAACTCCTCGCGCTGATGGACATTAGAGATATGGACCTCGATGACGGGAGTCTTTAGCGAACGGATACAGTCACCCAAGGCTATCGATGTGTGTGTGTAGGCTCCAGCATTGAGCACGATGCCGTCGTACGAGAAGCCCACCTCCTGCATCTTGTTGATGAGCTCTCCTTCGATATTGCTCTGGTAGTACTCGATGTCGATATCAGGGTATTGCTGCTTCAACTGTGGCAGGTACTGCTCAAAGGATGACGTGCCGTAGATGCCTGGTTCACGGACACCTAGCAGGTTGAGGTTTGGACCATTGATGATGAGAATTTTCATAATTCAAAAATATTTCTTACCTTTGTGGCGGCAAAGGTAAGAAATAAAATGGAAACAAGCAAGAAAACACCAACAAATATCGTCCGTGCCTATCAGCGCTATTTGAAACTTCAGCGTGGTTACTCACCGAATACGCTGGATGCCTATGTGCGTGACCTGCAGAAACTGTTGGATTATTTGAGGGACGAAGACAAGCATCCGTTGGAGGTTGAGCTGACAGACCTGCAACACTTTGCCGCGGGTCTGCACGACATAGGTATCCATCCACGATCGCAGTGCCGCATTCTCAGTGGTGTGCGCTCGTTCTATCGTTTCCTGCAACTGGACGGCTATCGCGACGATGACCCTACTGAATTGTTGGAGTCGCCCGTCTTAGGTCACCACTTGCCAGAGGTGCTGACACCCGACGAGGTGGATGCCTTGGAGGCCAGCATCGACCTCTCCAAGTGGGAGGGTCATCGCAACCGTGCCATCATTGAGGTGCTATTTTCTTGTGGCCTGCGCGTTTCGGAACTGGTAAACCTGAAACTGACCAATCTCTATAAGGAGGAACAGTATGTGCGCGTGATGGGCAAAGGGAGCAAGGAACGTCTGGTACCGATCTCTCCAAAAGCCCTCAAGGAGTTGGAATGGTGGTTTGACGATCGTAGGCACATGACCATCAAGCCTGGAGAGGAGGACTATGTATTCCTGAACCGTCGAGGCGCGCACCTGACACGTACCATGATACTCATCATGATTAAGCAGCAGGCTACTGAGGCAGGCATTACCAAGACTATCTCGCCCCATACACTGCGCCACTCGTTTGCTACGGCTCTGTTGGAAGGAGGTGCTGACCTGCGTGCTATTCAGGTGATGTTAGGACATGAGAATATCGGAACGACAGAGATTTACACACATATCGATATGTCGACGCTGCGCAGACAGATATTAGAACATCACCCTCGCAATATGCGACAGGGCCTCTAACAGTAGGCTACGAGGACAGGCGATATTGATGCGGAGATAGCCTTCACCACTTTGTGGACCATACATCGTACCAGGATTCACCCACACCTTTGCTTTTTGCAGGATGTCGTTACAGTAGGCCGCGACATTATCGCAGCAAAGGGAAACATCTACCCATGCTAAGTAAGTGCCTTCCAAGGGCATCACTTTCCATTGAGGAAGGTGCTGTATCGCTGTCGTTGTAGGCAGCGATAAGTGCCACTGGGCCGAAGGGGTTGACGTCGCAGACCTCATTGATATTGATGGTACGGTCAATGCGACGACGTGTGGCAGGGTCGCTGCAGATGATGTTGGCAATCTGCAGACCAGCGGTATTG
Source organism: uncultured Bacteroidales bacterium (assembly GCA_902798705.1). Lineage (GTDB taxonomy): Bacteria > Bacteroidota > Bacteroidia > Bacteroidales > Bacteroidaceae > UBA3839. The sequence goes on along the minus strand of CADBXS010000194.1, from coordinate 1,640 downwards.
AAAGACTTTGATGGTGAGTTGAGAATGATGGCATCTGCATCTATCGTTGCCATCGGTACAAAGGTGTTGCCAGGCATGATGAGTTCGCAGTGAATCTCGTCGCTGACAATGCGCACCTGGTGGCGGTGACAGATATTGCTCATCAGTTGTAGTTCGTCGCTATGCCACACACGACCAGTAGGGTTATGGGGATTGCAAAGCAGGAAGACAGTGGTCTTCTCGTCGGCACAGCGTGTCTCGAAATCCTCCCAGTCAATCTCGAAGCGGTTGTTGCTGGGACTGAATCGCAGCACACTTTCACTGACCTCACAGCCGCTATTGCGGATGCTGCTGAAGAAACAGTTGTAGTCGGGACTGAGTATGACAACCTTCTCGCCAGGCATGGTGAGGGCTTGCAGGGTACAGGAGATGGCAGGAACAACACCTATGGTATATAGAATATGTTCGCGCACGATGGTCCAACCATGACGTCTCTGAAACCAACTGATGATGGCCTCGTAGTAGTCGTCGCCCACCAGCGTATAGGCATAGATGGGGTGCTCAGCACGCTTGCGTACTGCCTCTTGAATGGCAGGGGCAACAGGGAAGTCCATGTCGGCCACCCATAGAGGAATGATATCGGCATTGGGGTTTTCGTCCCATTTGACGCAGCCCGTACCGCGTCGCTCTATGATTTCGTCAAAGTCGTAATTCATTTTTTTCGATATTTCGAAGTTTCGTTATCTCGATGTCTCGATGTTTCGACATTAACCATTGAATTGTCTCTCCTCAATGACGCAGTCGTTGGGTTCTCTGACATACTCATCGAGTGTGACAGAACCGATGGAGTCGGCAACGATATGGCCACTGGTGGGATTTTTGATATGTTCGATGT
>CADBXS010000194.1:0-678 GCA_902798705.1 uncultured Bacteroidales bacterium | reverse complement strand
GAAGGTACAGTTCTCCAGGACGAGGTTATCAGCATAGCATAACAGCTGTTCACCAGCTAAGTGGCAGTTGACCAAGCGTACATTCTTGGAGTGCCATGCCAAGTACTCACCATCGAGAACGGAGTCGTAGATGGTGATGTTCTCGCACTCCCAGAAGGAGTCCTTGGTGACGATATTGGCATGGTGAATCTCTACGTTCTTACAATATTGGAAAACGTATTTGGCGTCGCTCTCCAGATGGTCAACATAGATATTCTTGGAAAACATGAAAGGGTAGGTGCCCCCATGTAGTTTGACATGCTGAAGGCGCAGACCATCGACTTTCCAGAAGGTCTCATCAGCATCCATGATCTCTACGTCCTCCAGTTGTACGTTCTTCATCTCACGGAAGAATTTAGGACCGTCAATGCGACAACGGCGCATCACGAGGTCGTTAGTATACCAAATGGCCGACCGCGAACCCTCGGCAAAGTAACAATCTTCTATCAGAGCACCATCAACGTGCCACCACGGGTACTTGCCATAGAAGCGGCAGTTGGCAGCCTCCATGTGCTGACCCTGTTTGATGCCAGACTCTCCATCCGTGATGGTGATATTCTCCAGACGGGTGTCGTGTAGTCCGAAAAGCGGACGCTCACCTCCTACCTCTTTGTTCTTTATAACCTTCATCATTTTGTA
>CADBXS010000193.1 GCA_902798705.1 uncultured Bacteroidales bacterium | reverse complement strand
AGATAGCTGCTGCTGGCAAGAGAGGCCAAGTTGATGTCGTTAAGTAATGTCCAGGTCTGGCTGTTGTCGGTCGTGATAAGAACCATGAACTTCTGGGAGGCATTATCTTCGAAGCCGGAAGCGGGAGCAGAGCTAGAAGAAGTATATACTGTGAATGCTGCGTCAAAGGTCAACAAAGGTGAGGAAACGTTGCTGAGATCAATTTCCGGGGTAATCATCCATTTCTTGCAGTTTTCCTGCACCTGCTTCTCACCAGCCAGCTTCGTTCTGCCATACACCGAATTAGGGCAAGTAGGCTCATCTTCCTTATAAGGAACATGGTTCGTTCCGTCGAACACATAGTCCGTAGAAACCTGAATCATGTAACCGTCGCGCTTTTCAATGGCCTTGGCCAGATAGCCAGGAGCGACATTGTTCAGAAGGTCGCACAGCCTCACGTTTTCCTCAGCCTTGTCCACTGCCGTGTAGGCAGCGCAGTTCACAATCAGATCGACGGCATCCGTAATGTCGAGTTCCTCCACATCCGTAAAGAAATACTGATGCTGAGGATTCTTCTTTGCGAGCAACTGCATCTCGTTGCCCAGCTGCCCATTGCAGCCCGTTATCAATATCTTCATATTCACTTTCTTAATTCTTCATTCTTAATTTTTCACTTTTCACTTTTCATTCTACTCCCCTCGCCCCATTTCTCCCCTTTCAGGGGAGTTGGAGGGGTCCAGGGGTTGGGGGTGAGGCCTTTCATTCCTCATTTACAATTCCACTTCCCCTTTCTTATCCTTCTTATAGTATTCCGACAGCATGGCGAGGAAGCGAGAGATGTCCTCCATCGCCCTCTTCGTGTCCTCGCTCACAGGCTTGCCCTGCAAGCGCAGCAGCATCAGGCCATACATCGCATCGAAGCAATTCTCTATCTCGCTCTCATCCTGCGTGTTCGAGCGGTTGCGCAGTTCCACGATGAAAGGCAGTGCCTTGTAGTAAGCAGCCGAGTAGAAAGGATGCTTGGGCGACTTCAGCAACTCGTTGTGCAAGTCCTCCAGCATCAGAATCACACTTTTGTTCATCTGCAAGTGGCCCTTCTCCTGAATGCCCTCGCTGCGCATCATCTCCATCAGGTGCTCATACCACTCACGCATGGCAGCAGCCTCCTGCCCATCCAGCTTGAATCGGCTCAGATACGTCTCCTGCAGTCGGTCGATGTCCAGTCCGTTGGCACGAATCAAGTCCTCCACCTGCCACATATACAGCAGGTATTCAGCTATGTTTTCCTTTTGCAGTTTTTGTGCAATAATCATTTCCCGCTACGTTTTCTTAATCATTTAAGCCACAACTCCCATCCGTCATTCAGGTATAATCGGAATAAACTTCCGCAGCATGGCAATCAGGCCGATGGAATAAGCCACCATAATGCCCGACACCACCATCACCACCACACCGATGATGCGATTAATCAGCCACAAGCCCCTCTCGTTGAAGCGGTTGCGAACCTTGTCGATAATCCACGTCAGCGCATACCACCACAGCATCGCGCCAACCACTATCGACAAGTAGCCCAGCACCTGCGGAAGCGGGTTGTCGTTCAAGATGAACGTGAACTGACTGAACATCGCCACAAACAAGAAAATGATCAGTGGGTTGGAGAAAGTCACCAGGAAACCCGTCACGAAATTATGCATCAAACTTCCCTTGTTCGGAGAAGCGGGCCTCACCTTCTCCACAGGATTGGAGCGGAACGTGTAGAGTCCGAAGAGAAAAAGCAAGGCACTGCCGACAAGCTTAATCCAAAACGCCACTCGCACATCCTCGATGATATCGACAACAAACGAGAGGCCGTAACCTGTCATCAGTGCATATATGATGTCGCTCAACGCAGCTCCCACACCCGTTGCCAAACCGAAATGGCGCCCCTTGTTCAGAGTACGCTGCACGGTCAGAATGCCAACAGGCCCCATTGGTGCCGACGCGACGATACCAATGATAATACCCTTCACAACCATTTCGAAGATGCCGATATTTTGCAGAATCTCCTTATAGTCAAGGGTTGGGAGTTGAGCTTCTAAGAATTCAATCATAAGCAAAAATATTATCAACAGCAACCATCTTCATCGCTGGGCACGACATCGTACCCCCTTAGAAATTGCAAAGATAACACTTTTTCCTAAGAAAAGTTAAAAGTCAATAGTTAAAAATTAAAAATTGCACATTGCCCCCCATTGACAACTCCAACACTAAACACCTCCCCATTCTCCTTCCCCCATTTTTCACTCTTCACTCTCCACTCTTC
>CADBXS010000192.1 GCA_902798705.1 uncultured Bacteroidales bacterium | reverse complement strand
GAATCGGAAATCCCTTTGCCATGTGATAAATTGGTCGAAGGGGTGAGCAAAGTAGAAATTCGTTCTCTGCTCGCGATTCATGTAGATGCGCGAAAGGCGCGGAGAACCGAGGTTGCCAAGTGTGTTGTAACTTCCGTTCACACCTTCACTGTGGTCTTGGTTCTGATAAAGGTGTCGCAGCGTATCCACATCAATATTGTTCCTGTTTCCGTACTGGTCGATGGTCCAAGCCTTCACTTCGGCAGGAATGTTTTTCAACTTTTTCTTATTATCGAGCGTCGAATCTTTATCAACTGATAAATCTGTATTGGTTTCCAGTTCACGCACAATTCTCTGAGCTCTCATCATGGATGGGAGCATCGCCACAGTCAGCATCAGCCAAAATCGGAACAGTTGTTTCACTAAATCAGCAGAGTCTTTGGGGATGAACTTAGAACAAGAATCTTATGATGAATTCGACAATTTTTACTGCCATTGCACCAAATCCCACGCTGAAGAAGAGCATTCTGTTTTCGGGCATAGCAAAGTAGATGATGACTGCTGCCAGGAATCCCAACATGAATACAGCGTTAAGCACTTGTCGCACTTGCGCTATCTTGTCGCTCTTCTTTTTCTCGGGGCGATGCCATTTGCTGGCTTTCTTCTCCTTTTCCAGGCTTTCAGCAATGATTTTGTCGATGTCTTCAGTTTTCATTGTTCTGCAAAAATGAGTTCGGTGGAAAATCTGTTCAGCAAGAAACCCTCTCCGCCGAAAGAGCGAGATGCGAGGATTTCTTGCTGAAAAGTGTCATTGTAAGTTGTCGTTATTGCTGTGCGGCATCTGTAATTTCCTTCACCAGCTCGTTTTTCAGGTCAACGGTCTTGATGCGGAATCGTGCAGCACCCTTGAGGAGTCCACCTTTCTTCGAGATGGCTTCCTTGTCGGTAATCCAGTCCTCGGCAGCTATTCTTTCAAGGTTCTCCGTCAAGTTGTAGGTGTAAATGATGCTGTTCATCGTCACCTCTCCACCATTGTCCTTCACACGTACCGTGAGGGTGTAGTTGACGCGTGTGTAGTCCTTTGCCAGTGTCTTGTTGGTGAAGACGATGTTCTCGTCAGCTTGGCAAACGATGACGCCCGTGCTCTTGTCGGCAGAAACCACCTTCGAGAATTCGTTGTTCTTGTAGTAGTTGTCGTCGTTCCATACGCCACGTTCAGTTTCGGGCATAAATCTGAGGTTTGCCCACGATAGCACTTTCTGGAAAATTTGGTCTTTTGTCTTGCCTGGAGCGGAAAAGTTCTCGTTGAATTCGACTTTTCCGTTTACTTCTGGCACGGCTCCCTGCATGTAGGCAGATGCTTCCATCTTGCCCTTGAAGTTCTTCTTCGAGAACAGTTGAGCCTGTGCTGTGTGTATGCACACTGGCATGAAAGCCAGCATCATTGCAATCATCAGTTTTTTCATTTTGTTGCTTTGGTTTTTGGTTATATCATACTCTGTTGCAAAGATAGTGCATTTTTCCCAATGCACCCCCTTCTCTAATCATTTTTAACTTTTTCCCAATTTCTTCGCCTCTTCCCACAGCACATCCATTTCCGCCAGCGACATCTCATTAAGGTTCTTTCCTTCCTTGATGGAGTGTTCCTCCACGTAGTTGAATCGCTCGATGAACTTCTTGTTGGTGCGCTCCAAAGCATTGTCGGGGTTGATGTGGTAGAGGCGGGCTGCGTTGACCAGCGAGAAGAGCACGTCGCCAAACTCGCTGGTGGCCTTGTCCCTGTCCATATTAGCCACTTCTGACTCGAACTCGGCAATTTCCTCCTTCACTTTCTTCCACACGTCTTCTCGCTGTTCCCAGTCGAAACCCACGTTGGCAGCCTTCTCCTGCACTCTGTACGATTTGATGAGCGAAGGCAGGGCATTGGGCACACCGCTCAGTACCGTCTTGTTGCCGTTCTTTTCCTTCAGTTTGATTTGTTCCCAAGTCTTCAGTACGTCGCCAGCCGATTCAGCCACAGCGTCTCCATACACATGAGGGTGGCGGAAAATCAGTTTGTC
>CADBXS010000191.1 GCA_902798705.1 uncultured Bacteroidales bacterium | reverse complement strand
AAGATTTCGATGATACGACCTTTTGGGTAGCCACCTACGCCGAGAGCGGCATTGAGTGCCAATGAACCAGTTGGAATCACTTCCACATCTTTCACGTTGTCGTCGCCCATCTTCATGATGGCTCCCTCACCAAATACTTTCTGAATGCCTGCCATGGCTGCTTCCAGAGCTTTCATCTTCTCTGAAGTATCCTTTGGCGGTGTTATGTTTGTTTTCTTTGCCATAAAATGAATTGTTCACACAGTTTTTATTATTAATCGGAGTTCACGCGAGCAAGCTCGGAGTCCGAATTTACTAATTTATGATTTACTGATTATATTTACTATCAATTTTTTAGTGGAGTATCTACTCCCTCCCTCTCAGGGAGGGCTGAGGTGGGTCCGCTGGGGGTGGGTCTTTATAATTCCAAATCCCCATCAAACACCTCGTGCCAAGGCAGACCTTGCTTGTTGAGCTGTTCCATGAATGGGTCTGGGTCGAACTCCTCCACGTTGTGTACGCCAAGCTTCTTCCAAATGCCTTTGAGGAACATCATTGCACCAATCATAGCAGGCACGCCCGTAGTGTAGCTCACGCCTTGCATACCCGTTTCTTGGTAAGCAGCCTGATGTGAGCAGTTGTTATATACATAATAGGTGCGTTCCTTGCCATCCTTGATGCCACGGATGCGGCAACCGATGGACGTTTCGCCTTCGTAGTTCTCACCAAGTTCCTGTGGATTAGGTAGCACCGCCTTGAGGAACTGCAGTGGCACAATCTTCACTTTTTCCACCTTCGTTGGGTCGTTAGCAAGTGGTGCTTCGTAAGTGATTTCGTCGATGCGGCTCATGCCGATGTTCTGAATCACGTCGAGGTACGTGAGGTACTGCTGTCCGAAAGTCATCCAGAAGCGAGCACGCTTGATGCTTGGATAGTTGAGCACAAGACTCTCCAGTTCTTCGTGGTGGAGCAGATACGACTCGCGAGGGCCGATGTTAGGGTAGGTGAGAGGTTGGTGGATTTCGAGCGGTTCTGTCTCAATCCATTTGCCATCCTCATAATAAAGACCCTTCTGAGTGATTTCGCGAATGTTGATTTCAGGGTTGAAGTTTGTGGCGAAAGCCTTGTGATGATTACCCGCATTGCAGTCAACGATGTCGAGATAGTGGATTTCATCGAAATAATGCTTGGCAGCGTATGCCGTGTAGATGCCCGACACGCCTGGGTCGAAACCGCAACCGAGGATGGCAGTGAGTCCTGCCTTCTCGAAGCGCTCGCGGTAAGCCCATTGCCAAGAGTATTCGAAGTGAGCTTCATCGCGTGGTTCGTAGTTTGCTGTGTCGAGATAGTTCACGCCAGCTTTCAAACAAGCTTCCATGATGGTCAAATCCTGATAAGGCAAAGCGAGGTTCATCACAATTTCTGGCTTGAAGTCGTTGAACAGTGCAACGAGTTCGTCCACATTGTCAGCATCCACCTTGGCAGTCTTGATGTTGGGATTGCCGATTGCCTTTACCAACGCATCGCACTTGCTCTTTGTGCGACTTGCGATCATCACTTCTGTAAACACGTCGGGGTTCTGAGCCACCTTATGTGCTGCCACCGAGGCAACGCCTCCAGCACCGATAATCAATACTTTTCCCATTTCCAGTTATTTTGTAGTTGTTTTTTCGTTACAAATATACTCGCTTTTTTTCAATCTCGCAACTATAATGAAAAAAACGATTGTGAAAAAAATCTGAAAATAGACCTGAATATGTGAATAAGCGAAAAAAAATTCCTACCTTTGCACAGTAATCAAGGGGTCAGCTCTTCTGCTTCATCTCTTTTTTACTATCTTTTCACTATCAACATGGCCTCGTAGCTTAGCTGTATAGAGCGTCAGATTCCGGTTCTGAAGGTCGTGGGTTAGAATCCCACCGAGGTCACTTTTAATACAGATAAACCGCTGATTTTCAGCGGTTTATTTTTGGTATGCTCGGCATGAGCATTGTCTAATGGGTGTAAGTCCCGAGTGAGCCCTAATAGCGGGAATCACACAGCCAAAGCCAAGGGTGTCCATCGT
>CADBXS010000190.1 GCA_902798705.1 uncultured Bacteroidales bacterium | reverse complement strand
AATCTGGAGTTGGAAAGAGTGTCCAAGCTCATGCGCCAGACAGTTCATCTTCGCGTCCTGAATACGGTTGGGAGCCACCCAAAGCCCACCGATGAAGTTGTCATAGGTGCCGCCGTAGGCCGTCCCGTCAAGCGAGTACGTTACCATGACCATCATCTTATACTGGTCGCACTTGCTTCCTGGCTCAGAGAAAGCCAGCGTATCACGGAAAAAGGTATAGAACGACTGTACACGGTCGATTAAGTTGTTTAGATTGAAAGCCATCGGTTTTCCTTCGAGCAGAGGCGGATTGCCAACATCATGTCCAAAGCCACGCTCCCACATGAAGATGAGGTCGTCGGTCTGAACCGAACGATTGAAACTCCACTGTGAGGTGTCGGCCTGCAAATCCATTCCCCGAAGGTCTTCAGGAATATAAATTTTCTTCTGAGCCGGCATGGCACCCAGGCAGACAGAACAAACGGATAGTAAGATAAGTCGCTTCATTTTAATTGCCACTTGGGTAGTAGTTAATCATATTTCTGCTGCAAAATAACAGAATAATGTTGAGACGGAATGTCACTATCGTCCAGGAAAACACCCTATCGTCCAAATCTGACAGAAAAGGGCACGTTTGGACGATTTTCACAGTGGGTTTGCTCTCGCTTAACCGTATGTCTCTATCAAGTATTTCACGAACTGCGGGTCGCCGAAATCTCTGGTGCCTGCGTCGTGCTGGTTCATCTTGGCTATATGAGCCATCTCCTCGTCGCTCAGCGAGAAGTCGAAGATGTCGATATTCTGCGCCATGCGCTCCTTATGGCTCGACTTAGGAATAGCCACGATGCCACGCTGGGTGAGCCAACGGAGGGCTACCTGAGCAGCTGTCTTTTTGTACTTGGCACCGATAGAAGCCAATAATTCACTCTTTACGATGCTGTCTGTGCCCTGTCCACCGAGCGGGTACCAGGCCATCATCTTGGTGCCAAACTCGCCATGAATCGGCTCGATGCCTGTCTGCTGAGAGAGGGTGTTACACTCCAACTGGTTCACCATCGGCTTCAGCTCCACATAGTGAGCAAAGTCGAAGAAGCGGCCAGCCTGGAAGTTGCTCACACCGATGGCACGGACCTTACCTGCACGATAAGCCTTCTCCATAGCCCGCCATGTGCCAAACACGTCGCCGTAGGCCTGATGGATGAGCAGCAGGTCAATATACTCCGTCTGCAACTTGCGCAGACTCTCGTCGATGCTTTTGGCTGCCTTTTCTTCACCGTTGTTCGAAATCCAGACCTTTGTCACAAGGAACAGATCCTCGCGCTTCAGTCCGCTCTTGCGCCAGGCATTGCCAACACCTTCCTCGTTCTGGTAGGCCTGTGCCGTATCTATCAGACGATAGCCAACACTCAAAGCATCACTTACGCAACGTTCACACTCATCAGGGCTTACGAGAAACACGCCGTAACCCAATGTCGGCATCTGAACACCGTTGTATAGTTTTATGTACTCCATAGTATTCGTTGTTAATATCCTAAACCATTCAGCCATTTCTCAACCTTTCTCTTCTCCGTGCGCACCTCGTGACCGTAGATGCTGAAGCCCTTTTGGACGTTGGCACCAGGGAATGCATCCTTCACGTCCTTCGCGCAGTTGGCCAATCCGCAGCCTTCGTGAGTGGTGAACGGAATGACGGTCTTACCCTTCAGGTCGTTAGCATGCTTCTTGAAGAAGGTGAACATCACCTGCGGATAGGTGCCCCACCATACGGGACCACCGATGAACACCGTATCGTACTTTGACAAGTCAATGTCGCCCTCATACGCTGGCAATTCGCCTTTTTTGACTTCTTCCTTAGCCAAATTAATGAGTGGTGTATAAGCCATTCCGTCGTACTTGTGGGTGACAATTTCAAACTGCTCTGATGTTTCCTACTGCGTAGTTGTCTCCCGCATGAGAGAAGAACACTACTAATGCCTTTCCGTCCTTTGCCATAACTGTCTTTCCTTTTGCATTTGTTTGTTCATTCACACCATTCTCTTTCTTACTGTTCCCACCACATGCAGTGGAAACCAGCATACACAGAGCCGATGCAAGTATCAGTTTCAATGACTTGCACATATTATCCCAGAGCCTGATTCGTTGACCACTCGAAATATTGCTCACGCTCACTGATCCACCAACGACCGTCAATCTTCACATACTTGTCATAATAGCGTACGGCGTGAGTGGTCAGCATGTCCTTACCGTCCTGCTCAGTAACCAGTGTTGCCAATGCATAACATGTGCCTGTGGCGTGAGTCTCATCTACGAAATCTACGTTCTGTTGTCCGTTCATGTGGAAAGACACCTTAGCTGCACCAAAAGCCTTGTACTGACGAATCATGTCATGCACGTCGTTTGCTGTCATGCCCAACTTACCACCGAAATACACGTTCAGTTTGATGTCAGGACGGAAAATCTCAACGTAGCAGTCCTGATTGTTCTTGTCACTCTCTGTTGCATAGAAGTCTACTAATGCCTTCAACTCCATGCGGTCTTGCATTCTGAAATCCATTTTCTTATCGTTTTTAAGTTTCATGCTGCAAAGGTACGGCGATTTCCCGATACTTCGGTTTCACAAATCACCTCACAATTTTCGTATTGCCCACCTCGATGTTTCCTACTGCGTAGTTGTCTCCCGCATGAGAGAAGAACACTACTAATGCCTTTCCGTCCTTTGCCATAACTGTCTTTCCTTTTGCATTTGTTTGT
>CADBXS010000189.1 GCA_902798705.1 uncultured Bacteroidales bacterium | reverse complement strand
CCGCCGTGTTCAAACTCTATCTCTGCGCCCATCGACCAGCCCTTGCCGAAATCGAAACCGAGGTTCACACAGACGTGGGGCAGGTCGAAACGGCCATGGCTCTTGTCGTCAGCATAGTTTTCCGGTATCTTGTAGCGATTGAAACTCTGACTGTAAAAATTTCTGCTCATCACGGCCTCGCCATATCCACCAATGTGGAGACGGGAGAGCAAATCACTCTTCTCTTCTGTCCTTGCCACTTGCCGTGTGGCTCCTGTGGTGGCATCTACGCCCATGTCGTCGGACTCCTGAGCCATTGAGCAAATGGGCAAAACTACGAGAACAACAGTGGAAATGATTGGTCTCGTCAATCGCTGAAAATTGTGCTTGAATGGATTCATAACTGCAAAATTACTCCAATCCATTTGGGCTGACAATACTCAAAAATCAGTATTCTGGACGACGTGCTTGGGTATGACTACTCGGTTACTATGAATTGAATACCATGTTCTTGTTATATGCGTTAATGAATAGTTTTTGATAATACCTTCAAATGGGGATTGCGTTCGTCAAAGAAATAATGTAATTTTGCATCCGAAATAGTATATCAACTATCACCCCAACTCCTGATAGTAGAACAAGTGGAAACTTGAAAAAGCAATATACCGATGAAAAGAATGAAACTATACGAGGCTGATGATAAGATGATCGACCTTATCAGTGATAATTATAGCATGTTGCAGGGACTAAACGCCTTTGGCATCCACCTTGGTTTTGGTGACAAGACCGTCAGCAAGATTTGCGACGAGCAGGGGGTGGATTGCCATACCTTCCTCACTGTCGTCAATTTCCTCATCAATGGATATGCCCCAAAGAATACCGACGACACGATTTCCGTGAAAACATTGCTCGATTACCTGCGTGCCTCGCATCGGTTTTTCCTCGACTTCCAGTTGCCGTCTATTCGGAAAAAACTGGAAGAGAGCCTTAGCAAAAGCGATAGCCTCTCCGTACTGATTCTGCGCCTCTATGATGAGTATGCGCACGACATCCAACTGCACATGAAATATGAGGAGAAAACGCTTTTCCCGTATGTCGAGGCGCTCATCCGGGGAGAGAAAAAGACCGACTACAATGTGGAAATATTCTCCAAGCATCATAGCGACACTACGGGAAAGTTTCATGAACTGAAGAACATCATCATCAAGTACTTCCCTCACGACGGACTCGCCAACAACCAACTCACAGCAACTCTCTACGATATCTACAACAATGAGGAATGGCTCTGCAACCACAGCAATGTGGAGGAGGTGCTGTTTGTGCCGGCCATCCGCTTGATGGAACAGAAGTTGAAGAATGATGATGTTGAAAGTGGAACTGCAAAGTCGTATGAAGGAATGGTTGGATGTATGACAACGTGGATGTCAACCAGAGCAAAGTACGTGAATGAGATTACTCCAAAACTCGCTGAAGAGTATCTTGCACATCTGTCTGAAAGTGTTGGTGCTACCACATACAACATTCGCTTGGTTCTGTTCAAGCGGATTTGGAAAGCACTTCATAAAGACTATATGATGTGTGCAGACGCATGGGAGAACTTCAAGAAGAAGAAGGTCGCTAAAGGTTCTCGCAGAACTGTGACTAACATTGAGATTGGTCAAGTCCTCAACAAAGCAGAGACGTTTGACATGAAGTTGCTTCTGACGATTGGCATCTACACAGGACTTCGCATCAGTGACTGCGCACTTCTAAAATGGGCTGATGTCGATATTGAGAACAAAGTCATCAAGACGATTCCTATAAAGACACGCAAGCACATGGACGCACCAATTGAGATTCCAATACATGCTACTTTGTTGAAGGTGCTTAAAGAGACGGAGCATGAAAGCGAGTATGTGAGCAAGACAAATGCTGAATCGTATATTGCTGGTCATCTTAGTGGTCAAGTGGTTGCGTTGTTCAAGAGTTGTGGAATCAAGACATCTGCAAAGGATAAAGACGGAAAGACCAAACTCATTTGCGGATTTCACTCTTTGCGGCATACGTTTATCTCTATGGCAATCAATGCTGGCATGAGTCCATTGCTCGTGCAGAAGATTGTCGGTCATTCAGCAGTTAGCATGACAGAGCATTACTT
>CADBXS010000188.1 GCA_902798705.1 uncultured Bacteroidales bacterium | reverse complement strand
AGTTAGAGCAAGTGCTGAAAGAAATGGGTATGCAGTCAGCTTTTTCAGAAGAAGCCGAATTCCCCAATTTCGGATCTGAGAACCGGCTTGTTTTCATCAGCGACATATTCCAGAAAGCCTCAATCGACCTCGACGAGGAGGGAACAAAGGCTGCAGCCATCACTCATGTTGGATTATCAGAGAGCGGTGAGCCTCGTAGGGTCGCCTTTCATGCCAGCCGTCCGTTCTTCTACACGATCAGCGAGCGCTCCACAGGCAGCATCTTCTTCATTGGTCAGTATGTTGGCGACATTGCCACTGGTATTTCTCAGGTGGAACAAGGTGACGAGAAAGATGACATCCCTGTCATATACGACCTGCAAGGCCGTCAGGTGGATGCCTCCAATCTAAAAACGGGACTTTACATCCAGAATGGCAAGAAAGTATATTACAGAAAATAGGAAAACTTTGCCGTACGAAATGTTAAAAACGCGACATTGATGTAAAAAAGTTGCTCCTTTGATTATACATTTTGACACAAATGGGTAATATGGAGGTAGAAGACAATTTAAAAAAAATAACAATATGAAAAAGCAAACTCTTTTCCTGATGGCATTATGCCTGAGTGTGCTTGGGATGCAGGCACAAGAGAAACAAATATTCACCATTGATGGCTATGTGGATGAGAACATCACGGATTCGTGTTACAACATCTATATAGGCGACGAATATTTCAGAATTGAAGAGGACAGCGAACCTGTCGCCACTGTGCCTGTAGTCAACAAACGATTCACCTATTCCGTCGCTTTGGACAAGATGAAGGCTGGCCGCGTACGCTGCATCTTCCCTGGAGGCGAACTTTGCTCTGCGTGGATTGGTCTCTTCTTCGTGCCAGGCGAGACGGTGAAACTGACGGTGCATAACGGCTATTTCGAAATGGAAAGACCCTATAGCTACAGGATGAAAATCGCTCGTGCCGTGGAAGCTGTCAGAAAGGAAACTAAATGGGAATCGCCTCATCTGCCCAAGGTGAAGGGCAAAGTGTGGAAGGATGTAGCGTATGACAAAGACACAAGCGTGCCCAATTCTATGTATATAAAGGATGTCATTTTCAATGAGGAGGAGACCGTGTGCAGGATTGTGTACAACGAGCACACATATAACATGAACATTTCCAAAGAGGCATATCTTGAAGATGAAGCAGGCAACCAGTACAAGCTGAAGCGTGCCCTGATGGGAGAAGTGGATGATAACAACAGCCAGGATGTGCGCGTGTTCGGTGGTTACTACGCCTTCGAGCCATTGCCAAAGGGCGCGAAGTTCTTTTCTTATCATGATGATAAGCAGCACTACCAGATAATAGGCGTTCGCAAGGCAGAACAGTCTAAGAAGAGAAAACCCAACTTCAGCATGAACGTCCACATCTCAGAGGGCATCGGCGATTCTGGCTATCTGGTGTATTTGTATAACGTGCTGAACGGATATGGCAGAAACCAGATTGCTGACATTGCTGCCAAAGACAAGAAGTGTTCCTTCTCCACTTATCTCGACAAACCCTATCTGGCAGACTTGTTCGCCACATTCCCTGATGGCTCCATCTGCACCCATTGCGTCCGATTCCCCTTCGTGCCAGGCGAAAAGGCTGAGGTGAAAGTGATGAATGGCTCTTTCTATGTGAGTGGAACAGGATTCTACAATGATTGGATCAAGGCAGACGAAGTGATAGAGAACGCCAACAAATACCATACTGCAGAGGAGACCGACTCCATCCTCAGGAACTACCTGAAGGAACATGGAAACGAGGAAGGTTGCTCCTTGTGCTTCATACAGGAAGGGGCATTGCCGTCAAAAGTGCTGAAACAATTGATTCCCCAACCCATTTTTACAGGCAGAATGAAAGACATTGCAGAGCTCTTGATGGTTTATCTTAGAAGCGAGGAACGTCAAAACAAAGTGGACAAAAATTTGGAGGGTAGAATTGCTGGATAAGAAACACATCATTCGATAGGTTTTCAATAGCAAATAGTAAAATTAATCAAAGATTTAGAAAAGGTGAAGACTTCATCATGGGATGTGCAGGGCTGGGAAGTTCTGCACTCCCACAACTGTAAAACTTGAAAAATGAAGAAATAATGACTTTTTTG
>CADBXS010000187.1 GCA_902798705.1 uncultured Bacteroidales bacterium | reverse complement strand
TCATTTTTCTCTTTTCATTTTTCATTTTTAATTTATAAATCGAATTGGTAGGTGTCGTAGCAGATGCCACGCGCTCCGAAGCCTTCTTTCTGGAAGATGAGACCTGTGTTGAGGATGGTGCCTCCTTGTTCGGTGGAGATGCCAAAGTCGAAGTAAGGGTGGTCCTCGATGCTAAGTAGGAGGAGAGCGATGAGGTAGTCGAGTGCACCGCACTGCTTGCCTTCGGGACTCGCTGCCATGTACTGCGTGTGAACCACGGTGTCACAATCGAAAAGCCAAGTGCCGGCAAGGATTTTGCCATCGGTGTTTTTTGCAAGAAAGAGCTTGATGCGAGAAGGAAATCGCTGCATGAGAAGTTGCATTTCCTCGGGCGAATGGACAGGATGCACTTGATGATTGGTGTCGAGGCATTGGTCGAGAATGTGCCAGAATGCGTTGATATCAGCCTGGTCTGTGGATTCTGCGATTTGCAATCCCAAAGCCTCTGCCTTGCGGATGCCGCTTTTTCTACTCTCCTTGATGGGAAGAGCATGGGTGAGGGGAATGCAGGAGGAGATGCCGCGAGCCATGAGTTGGGCATCTTGGCGAAAGAGGGCATAGAGAGGTTCTTCGGACGGATACCTATTATATATATAAGGTGTGGGCTTATAGACAAAACGTGTGGCTCCTAATTTCCGCTTGTAGTAGTCTTTCAGCAAGGTAAACATTTCCAACACTTCTTCGCAGGTGGTTTTTCGGGAGAGGACGAGTCCGCCGTAAGTAAGTCCTTGGTGGGAATAGACGGTGGCATCGTGCTCAGAATAGTTGGCAGGCAGACATGCGATGGGTTTGTCGCCCTTGAGGAAGATGATGGAGCAGTCGGTAAATCGTGCTTGATGGTAGTCCATGAATCTTCGGTCGAAGAGGAAGGTTCCGTTCTTGGAGTCTGCCACTATTTGGTTCCAGATGGGAAGGAGGTCGGCGGTGTATCTAACTATCTTTAGCATTCTTGAAGGAGGTGTATTCGTTAATGTAGCCTTCGCTGTTGTAGGCTTCGGAGGCAAGGACCACGCAGATGGTGTTGGGCGAGAAGTTGCGCAGCTCGCACCACACGTTGGGAGGAATAAGTATGCCTACTTGTGGTGAATCCAGATGGTATGTGTTTTCGTTCTTGCCATCATCTACCCACATGTCGAAGCTGCCGCTCACTGGGAACACGATTTCGGCACAAGAGGTGTGGGCATGTCCGCCGCGTGTCTTGCCTTCGGGCACTCCATAGATCCAGAACACGCGTTCGATGGGGAAGGGGAGCTTTGCGCTTTCTGCAAAGCAGAGCGAACCGCGTGGGTCGGTGATGAGTGGCACAGTGATGAGTTGGCACTGAAGGGGACTGTTATTCTTTTTGCTCATGAATAGTTTTCTTTATGAAATGCAAAAGTAAGAAATAATTTTGGGAATGTGAAAATGATGGGAGGAGAAAATGAGAAAAAGAGAAAATTGAGGGTTATGATGAAAAAAAACGCAAATTTGTTGGTGCAAAGGAAAATATAAACTATTTTTGCAGATGGAACTAAATAACATTTCTTTTTCACTTAAATAAATCGTTAAACTATGGCAAATTACAAAATCGTTGACATTCAAGGTGTTGGTCCTGTTTATGCAGAAAAGCTCGTTGCAGTAGGTGTGAAGGATACTGATACACTGCTTGAGAAGTGCGCTAAGCCTGCTGGCCGTAAGGCTTTGGCAGAGGAAACAGGCATCAGCCCTAAGTTGATTCTCACTTGGACAAACCATGTTGACCTCTATCGTATTCAGGGCATTGGCCCTCAGTTCGCTGAATTGCTCGAAGCTGCTGGTGTTGACACCGTGAAGGAGCTGAAGCACCGTGTTCCTGCAAACTTGCAGAAGAAGCTGGAGGAGGTGAACGCTGAGAAGAATCTGACTAACCGTGTTCCTTCGGAGAAGGAAATTGAGAAGATGATTGCTCAGGCTAAGGAACTTCCTGCTGTGATGGAATACTAATGGTAGGTTCTAAAAATTCTGTTTTAGTTCACTACCAATTAATAATCATTTCAATTCGGTTGCTTTTTGTTTGATTTGAAGTCTTTTTGCCACTTTTGGCTACGCCGAGCTGAAGGTTCTCGGTTACATAGCTCGCTATGCGCCCTCAAAAAC
>CADBXS010000186.1 GCA_902798705.1 uncultured Bacteroidales bacterium | reverse complement strand
TGTGCGGTCCTGGTGTAGGCGTCGGGGGTCGCCGCCAGAACGGTACGCACGTGGCTGAAGACATGTTCTATCCAGAAATCATCAATCCAGAAACCCTGCAGCCTGTAGAGCCAGGTGAAGAAGGTGAGTTGGTGTTCACTTCTTTGTGCAAGGAAGCAATGCCTATCCTCCGTTATCGTACAAGAGACCTCACCCACCTCATCTATGAGCCTTGTGAGTGTGGACGTACAACGGTCCGCCTCGGAAAGATTTTGGGTCGTAGCGACGATATGCTCATCATACGTGGTGTGAACGTCTTCCCATCGCAAATTGAGACCGTGCTGACCGAATTCCCAGTATTCACCCCACAGTATTTCATCACCGTGGATCGCAAGAACAACGAAGACACCTTCGACCTCGATGTCGAGTTGCGTGCAGAATACTTCTCGCCCAACCCAGCGAAGCAGATGCCATTCATCAAACCACTCTACGACCGCATCGTCAGTCTGGTGGGCATCAAGCCAAACATCCACATCAAGGAACCAGGCAACATCGAACGTTCTACAGGCAAGGCCAAGCATGTGCTCGATAAGAGAACACTCCTGAAGGATTGGAAGTAGAAACTTTCTGAACATATACATATTTAAAAATAGAAATGACAACACCATTAGATTATACGATTGTGACCGATGCCATCGAGGGGATGGGGCTGGGCGACTTCTCGCAGGCCACCATCCGTGACATCCAATCACTCTCGAAAGTGCTGGAAGAAAAGACGGGACAGACGGTCATCCATCTGGAGATGGGTGTGCCAGGTCTGCAGCCTTCGGACATCGCCATCAAAGCAGAACAAGAGGCGTTGCAGAACGGTTGCGCCACCATCTACCCTCCCAACGGCGGTATTCCACGCATCAAGAACGCGGCTTCGCGTTTCGTCAAGGCATTCATCGGAGTGGACATCGACCCACTCTGCTGCATCCCCACCACAGGTTCGATGCAGGGTACTTTTGCTGTCTTCACGGCTTGGCACCACGCCATGCCTGAGAAGGACACCGTGCTGTTCATCCATCCCGGTTTCCCTGTACAGACCTCGCAATGCGACGTGATTGGCTTGAAACATATCGGCTTGGACATTCACGACTATCGCGGTGATGCGCTCGTTGAGAAGCTGGAAGAGATCCTGTCGGCAGGCAACATCTGTGGTATTGTCTATTCAAACCCCAACAACCCATCATGGGTATGCTTCAATGAGGAAGAGCTGAAGGGCATCGCCATGTTGGCAGACAAGCACGACTGCATCATCCTGGAAGACCTCGCTTACTTCGCGATGGACTTCCGCAGGGATCTGAGTCATCCGTTCGAAGCACCTTATCAGGCTACGGTGGCAAGATATACAGACAAGTACATCTTGGCCGTGTCGGGCTCGAAGGCATTCTCGTATGCGGGTCAACGCATCGGTGTGGCTTGTATCAGCAACACCCTCTACCACCGTGTCTATCCTGCTTTGGAGCAGAACTTTGGCGTGGGTGAGTTCGGAAACTTCTTCTGCAACCGACTGATGTACACGCTCAGTAGCGGTACGACACATAGTGTGCAGCACGCAATGGCAGCGCTGATGGAAGCAGCTTGTGACGGTCAGTACAACTTCTTGGCTGATGTACGCGAGTATGGCAGAAGAGCCAAGTATATGAAGGACGTGCTCCTGACCAACGGCTTCTACCTCGTGTATGACAACGACATGGGCGCACCCTTAGCTGACGGTTTCTACTTTACGGTACAGTACCCAGGCATGACTGACCTCCAACTGACACGTGAACTGATGTACTATGGCATTGCCGTGTTCCCGCTCGACACGATGGGTTCGAACGAACAAGGCGTGCGCATATGTACCTCGTTCTTCTCAAAGGAACAGGAGCCGATGTTTAAAGAGAGAATAGAAAGTTTCAATCGTAATCATTCATAAGACCTATAAGTCCTATAAGACCTATAAGCCCCATAAAACCAAAACTCTAATGGACGATAAATCACCTTACTTTCATCCGCAGTACGAGACACTCTCGCACGAGGAGATTAAGAAGCTGCAGCTGGAACGGCTGCAGGCAACGGTGAAGCATTGCATGAACTCACCGTTTTACAAGAAACGTTTTGAGGAAATCGGATTGAAACCAGAGGACATCAAGA
>CADBXS010000185.1 GCA_902798705.1 uncultured Bacteroidales bacterium | reverse complement strand
AAAGAACCGCCGTATGCGGAACCGCATGTACGGTGGTGTGAGAGGTCGGAAAACGAAAGTAGGAAGAAAACTACTTCGTTTTCCTCCTACTCGATTTTAAAATGAACGCCCGTTTTAGATTTCAATCCCCTACCCCTGTTTTGAAAAAGCAAATGAGAAGTTTGGCCATGTCAGAAATAGTGAGTATCTTTGCAAAAGATTTCTGGAACTTGATGATTTATTGGCACTTTCGAAAGTGCTGAAAGAGACGGGTGAGGAAGTCTATGTGTGAATTAATCATCTTTTTTTGACTTGCAGCTGAGAAAGGCTGTCGTGTGCTTGAACACCACGTAAAAAACAAGAACAATGAAGAACAAACAAACAGTGAGTTTATCCTTCATGTTGATGGGGATACTTTTTTGTGTATGCCTCGTGGCATCCAACCTTCTTGAAACCAAGATTGTGCAGGTAGGCACATTCTCCATGACGGCTGGTTTCATCGTCTTTCCAATTTCTTACATTATTAACGACTGCGTTGCGGAAGTTTGGGGATATAAAAAAGTTCGACTGCTCATTTGGATGGGTTTTCTCATGAACTTTTTTGTAGTATCCTTGGGCGGACTTGCTTGTGCCATGCCATCGGCTCCCTTTTGGGCTGAGAACGAGGTGCACTTTGAATTTGTATTCAAACTGGCTCCACGCATAGCAGCAGCCAGTCTATTTGCCTTTTTGGTTGGTTCGTTCCTCAATGCCTTTGTGATGAGTCGCATGAAGTTGCGTGACAAGGAGCGTCACTTCTCATGGCGTGCCATTGCATCCACTTTGGTGGGTGAAGGTGCTGACTCTATCATCTTCTTTCCATTGGCATTTGGAGGGTTGATGCCAGTTGAAGAATTACTTAAACTAATGCTTTTACAGGTGTCGGCAAAAACTCTCTATGAAATCATCGCTTTGCCTGTAACAATTCGAGTTGTGGGCTATGTGAAGCGTTCGGAAGGCACAAGTGTATATGATGAAAACATTTCTTATAATGTATTGAAGGTCAACGAACTTTAATGCAATTAATTCAAGTATAAGATGAATAGAAATAAGGCTCTTGTTGTGCTTTCTGGTGGACAGGACAGTACTACTTGTCTTTATTGGGCAAAAAAGCACTTTGAGGAAGTTTATGCCATCAGTTTCAAGTATGGACAGAAGCATGAATTGGAAGTGGAATTGGCTCGACGTATCGCTTCAAAGGCAGGGGTGCCCTTCGAAGTGAAAAATGTGAGCTTTATCAGTGAGTTGAGTACTGGTTGCTCTCTCACTGATAATTCCATCCCTATGGATTCCGATAAACCCGCAGATTCTGTTCCTAACACATTTGTGCCTGGACGCAATATGTTCTTCCTCTCCATCGCTGCGGTCTATGCTCGCGAGCACGACATCATGAATATTGTGACTGGGGTGTCGCAAACAGATTTTTCGGGTTATCCTGATTGTCGAGACTCTTTCATCCGTTCCCTCAATGTGACACTGAACCTTGCCATGGATGAACAATTCGTGATTCATACGCCGTTGATGTGGATTGACAAGGCTGAGACATGGAAAATGGCGGATGAACTTGGCATTTTCGACATTATTCGTCACGAAACACTCACCTGCTATAATGGTATTCCTGGCGATGGATGCGGACATTGTCCTGCCTGCAAGTTGCGTCGGCATGGATTGGAAGAGTACCTCAAGCAGAAATATAAATAGCAAATTATTAACTTTTAACTTACTCACATTCACTATGAGCGAAAGAGAACAAGAGGGTTTGATTGCCCTTGGAAAAAAAACTGAATACAAGCAGGACTATGCGCCCGAAGTGCTTGAGGCATTTGAAAACAAACATCAGGAGAATGACTATTGGGTGAGATTCAATTGTCCCGAATTCACCAGCCTTTGCCCTATCACCGGACAGCCCGATTTTGCGGAGATTCGCATCAGCTATATTCCTGATGTGAGAATGGTGGAAAGCAAGAGCCTGAAACTCTATCTGTTCAGTTTCCGAAACCATGGGGACTTTCATGAGGACTGTGTGAATAAAATCATGAAGGACCTCATCAAACTGATGGATCCTAAGTACATTGAAGTGACGGGCATTTTCACTCCACGTGGTGGCATTTCCATCTATCCATACGCCAATTATGGACGGAAAGGAACGAAATGG
>CADBXS010000184.1 GCA_902798705.1 uncultured Bacteroidales bacterium | reverse complement strand
AGTTCATTTCCTTCTCCTTCGGTGGTGACGATGCTCTGGGCATTGACTTGTTGAAGAATCCACAGGAGAATTCTGGCGACATCTACGACCTGACAGGACGCAAGGTGACTTCTCCTAAGAAAGGAATCTACATTGTCAACGGCAAAAAGTATATCATCAAGTAAGGTAATTCACCTCAACTTTAGAACCCCTATAAAACTATAACACAATGAAAAAGATTCTTTTAACTGCGTTCATGACACTCGTGTCCTTATGCGCATTTGGAGATAATGTGACCCTTACGGTCAATAACAACAGGTATCAGTACGTGAAGGGGTTCGGTGCATTTGTCTGTAGCCCTCAGTTCACTTACGGACACATGTCAGAATCCGAAATTCGGCAGGTGTGGGGACCGAACAGCACGCTGAAGTGCAATATCATGAGACTCTATATCCCTATCGGAGAGAACAGTTTTTCTCAGTCCCTATCTACAGCGAAGTTGGGTAAAAACCTCGGACTATTTTTGTTTGCATCACCTTGGTCCATGCCAGCAGAATGGAAGACATACAACACGATTAATGCAAATTCATCGGGTAATGAGAATCATCTGAACACGTCATATTATGGTGCATACGCTGACTATCTCAACAATTATGTGACATATCTCAAGAACAACGGTGTCAATCTGGATGCCATTTCTATTCAGAATGAGCCAGACTGGAAATGTGATTATGCGGGATGTATGTTCTCTACTACGGAAATGGTGAATTTCCTGGCTAATTATGCGAACAGGATTAATTGCAAGGTGATTGCCCCTGAGACAATAGGCATGTCAGATAATTATGCCAATGCTCTACTCAATTCATCTGCAGCTCTGGCTAACTTTGAAATCTATGGCGGGCACCAGTATGCTGGTGTTGGAACGGCTTTTAAGAATCTTGCTGGCAAAGGAAAAGAATTGTGGATGACTGAGTATCTCATCAATTGGACTGAAGGTTCATCTGGGCAAAACCGTAACGTCAGTTGGGCATCAGATGCATTCAATTTTGCGACTGCTATCAACCAATGTATGCTCAACAACGTGAATGCATGGGTACACTACACAGCCAAGCGCTTCTATTCCATTATGGGCGACGGACAGCGCGGCACCACCTCTGGACAAATCACCAAGCGAGGCTATATCTTGGGAAATTTCTCTAAGTACATCACGGGTAGTACTCGACTCGGTTCTTCCTTCTCGAGTTCTGTTCTCAGTGGCTCAACCTATCTATCCCAGACAGGAGACACTATTTTCGCAGTGATAATCAATTCCAGCGGTAATTCGCATTACCTCACCGTTTCACTCCCGTTCTATACGAAAGGTGGCAAGCAGGTGGTGACATCCTCTTCTAAAAATCTGCAGGAACAAACCCTCTCTTTTGCCAATGCAACAGCACAGCCTTCAGTCACAATCGAAGCGTCAAGCGTGACGACATTGGTGTTTGTCAACAACTCTTCTGTGAAGACAGCGAATTTCGACTACGACCTTGCAACAGGAAGATATGTAGCCAACCCTACTGACTTGACGATAGGAGGTGACTTGCAGTACAACACCACCACAGGAGTTCTGACGCTCCCTGCTGGAAAGACGGGTACACTCACTTTGGCATTCGGTAACGCCGACTTCTCCAATGTATCGAAGGTGAAGATGTCGCGTGAGGGAGATGATTTGTTCAACACACTGATGATTAAGAATACAGCAGGTAATTCTGTAAACCCAGATGGCGGAGCATTCTATAGCAGTAAATATGAATTGAACTACAACAGCTACCAAGGAAATAGTTCGTCGATTGGTACTCTCGTTTGGACAGGAACGAATGATGGAACGAATGCCAAGACGATGACATTACACCAAATTCTCATTCAGGTTGACGTGATGCGTGCCGAGCAGAAGCATGAGCAGTCTCTCGACCGCTGGGCATTCGGCATCTGGAACGGCATCGGTGCCGATGCACAGAGGACTGGCAACGATGACGACATGGAGTACAACATAGACGAAGTAATCGCCGGCTACGGCACTATCTACGGCAACGGCAATGTCCTCGCCACGCGCTACGTTGACCTTTCCGCCTACAGCAAGCTTCGTGTCTATGGTGACAACGGCCTCACAGTCCGTGCCCTCTTCAACCGTCCTACTGATACCTCCTCTGACTTCGTGGAGAAGAACGGCACCATCACCAATGGAGTCTTCGAAATCGATTTGGCCAGCATCGGCTCATACGCCCACATGAACGCCCTGAAAGTTGGAGGCGGCACGGGCAGCGCATGGCGCGTGATGGTGGTGAAAGACGACGATCCGATGGACTACCGCATCTCGGGCA
>CADBXS010000183.1 GCA_902798705.1 uncultured Bacteroidales bacterium | reverse complement strand
AAAATGAGAGAGAACCTTAACCCTTTTTGAGTAAAAAGCTTTTTTGTTAATTCAAGCAACTTTTTCGCTTCATCGTTTGAAATTGGAGATATGGTATCGTAGGAAATATCATCGATTTCGTCGTAATAGGTAAAAGGAGCACCATCAATAATTATAGTAGTTTCTTTCATAAAGCCGTGATTATCATTTCGATTCCAAACCGCAGAATCCCCTATAAGGAAGACTTAACGGACTGCCAAACCCATCATAACCGCCTTCCATATGAAAAATAGCACAATTAGGGCATTGAAGCAAATACATCACATTGGGATGATGCATGACCAAATCAACCTTGCAATCGCCTTTCCCGAGATATTTAGGCAATGCAATTTGCTTTTTGATTTTGAATGGACCCACATTCATGTGCGAGATTCTACCTTTGTAATGTCCTTCTGCCAACGACGCCAAAGGCACATCAGAGGTAGTCTTAAATGTAAGAATAACGTCATATTCGAAAGGTTCAGAAGTCTCCCCTTCAATTTCTACTTCAAGCAACTCCTGATTAGACACAATTGTACTTACAGATTTCTCCGTACCATTTATCTTGATTGAGGAAATCTCAAGAAACGATGATTTTTCTTTTATGGCATCTATTATCAGTCCAAATTCATCGACAGAATTCTGACTCATGTACAGATCAACGGCATCGTTCACATCACCATCATAACACACAGAACCATTCTCCAACACAATACCCCTTCTACACAAATTCCTAATCGAAGTCATATTATGACTCACAAACAACACTGTACGACCTTCACCTTGACTGACATCCTGCATCTTGCCAATGGCTTTTTTCTGGAACTCAGCATCGCCAACGGCCAATACCTCATCGACCACAAGAATCTCAGGATCAAGATGTGCAGCCACTGCAAAACCAAGTCGAACCGTCATACCAGAACTGTAACGCTTTACAGGCGTATCAATATATCGTTCGCATCCAGAGAAACCAACAATCTCATCCATTTTTCTGTCGATTTCCTTTTTGGTCATCCCAAGTACTGTCCCATTCATATAAATATTTTCACGACCAGTCAACTCTGAATGGAAACCCGTACCCACCTCAAGCAAACTGGCAATTCGTCCTTTGGCCTTAATGGTGCCCGTAGTCGGTCCCGTCACTTTTGATAGCAGTTTCAACAGAGTACTTTTTCCCGCACCATTCTTGCCGATGATGCCCACCACGTCGCCTTGTTCCACCTTGAAGTCAATATCCTTTAAAGCCCACACATACTCACTATCGGCGGCTTTGGACCGGTCGTTCACCGAGCCCACCTTCAGGAAGGGGTCTTCCTTGTGAAGGATATTCATCGTCCACCACCTTTTCAGGTCGTTGCTCAGCGTACCGCTTGAGACCAATCCCAAGCGGTACAGTTTGCTGATATTATTGAATTCTATTGCTGTTGACATATATTGTTTTAGACTATTGTTTTCAGTATTTTATCTATAATTCGCACCCAGAAGGTCTGTGCATGGGGTGTTGTCTTTCGCAAGTACCCCTGCAAAATCCTATGAAATACATTCCTCGGATCCTTCACTGCATTGCGTCGCATCCAGTCCTCATCCCAGATGTCGAGCATGGCAAAACGGCGAAGTCCATCACACTCAAAATATCGGAGCACTTCTGACGTATAATACGAGCCCTCGTCGTTCAAGTCCACATACTTCCAAATATCTAGACCTTTGCTTTGATAGAAATCGTAGGCGTTTTCTTTTAAAGATTCAATTCGCCTAGTCGTCACGCCATGATAATGGCGAAACAGCTTAATTTTGCTTTTCTTCGGCTCTTTTGCGACTGTAGACACCTGATAGAACCGTTCCTTGTTGCGCTGACGGGCCTGGTTGACCCATGCTAGATGAATGGAGAAGATACCATTCAACTCATGCTTGTTGCCTTCTTTGACCAAGGGTGGCCAAGGCAGGCGCCACTCGTGAATGTAGTTGTCGGGGAACTTGCCGTCCCACAAACTATCGGAGGCATGCACTGCCCAATAATAATGAGGCCCTAAAACGCATTTCGTGCGATCGTTTCCGCTGAGGTTGAGCCAGCGCCAGAAGAACACATCGTTGGGCTCCGACTCCATGATGGTCTTCCATTCCGGCAAGTTGACGAAGTCGCCAGCGAGAAACTCGTCAGCATCTATGGCAAACAGGATCTTATCTCCCTCTATCTTCTTAGCTTCCTCAAAAAGCAAACGTCTAGTGGCTGCCTGGTGCATCTCCTTACGATCGTTGTCAACTAGAATTACCTTGGGGAACTCTTTGGCAATCTCTCGGCTACCATCAGTGCTCATCTGGTCGGCGATGATGATATGGTCGGCCCACAGCGAAGAGGCTTCCAAGAAAGCACGCA
>CADBXS010000182.1 GCA_902798705.1 uncultured Bacteroidales bacterium | reverse complement strand
TTCTATGAGACTGCAACGGGCGACTACTGGGGCTTTGGCATTGACCTTGCCAAGGAGATTGCCAGCACATTGGGAGTGGGTGTGGAATTTGTCAAAACCTCTTGGCCTACGCTCACGGCAGATGTGTTGGCAGAGCCTCAAACTTTCGACTTGGCTATGGGTGGCATCACCATCACCGATACTCGACGTGAAACCATGCTCATGAGCGAAGGTTATCTGGGTAATGGCAAGACCATCCTTTGCAGAGTATCGGATGCCGACCGCTTCCACTCTTTGGCCGACCTGGACAAGCCAGAAGTGCGTGTGATGGTGAATCCTGGTGGACTGAACGAGAAGTTTGCCAACGAGAACCTTACTCATGCAACGATTATTGTTCATCAACGGAACGAAGAAATCCCTTCGCTGATTGCGAAGGGAGATGCCGACGTGATGATAACCGAGATAACGGAGGCTCCTTATTATGTGCAAACAGACAGCCGCCTCGCTGCACCCCTCCTGAACAGTCCTTTCACGAAAGGAGAAATCGGTGTGCTGATGCAGAAAGGACAGGAAGATTTGCTGGAGATGGTGAACAACACGATTCACAAGATGAAGTCGGATGGCTCACTTCGCCGTTTGCATGATAAGTATGGACTGATCTATGCCTATTGACAATGGCTTATCTCAATTTCTGATAAGCCAGTCGCTCGTCGCCCGAGGCTAAGTAGATGATACCGCAATAGGTGAAACCGTGTTTGGTGATGTTGTGCTGCATGATGGTGTTGTCCCGATGGGTGTCGATGCGGATATTGGCATCGAGGGAGAAGCAGAACTCCATGATGCTGCTGAAGATGCCATGTGCGTCGGGGAAACTGGCTATGCGATGGATGACGTGATAAGCCTGTTCATCGTCGAGCCATTTCCCTTCATAGATATTGGCGTATGTGGGTTCGGGGGATGGCAGAAAAGCGAAGTAACCAACAATCCTGCCATCATCCTCAACGACAAAACCACCATCCTTTTCCATGTCGGACATGATGACTGCCTCCGATGGGTAGCCTTCTACCCATTGGAACATATTGCCCGACTGCCGCATGATTTTCTTGGCAGCTTCCATCACTTCCATAATTTCGGCCAAGTCCGTCGGCAGGGCTTTTCTAATCATCCTGTTCATCTATTCCGAAAAAACTAAAAGAGAAAACAATCTGCTAAATTCTCATTCTTCATTTTTCACTTTTCACTTTTCATTTTTCACTTTTCACTTTCAAAATGCCTTCCACCTCGTGCTCCACGAATGGTCCTTCCTTGCATTCCATCAGCACGCTCGGCTCCAGACATTCCACGCCATGCCATACGTTCTTGGGAATGTCAACACCATACATTCCACTGTCTTGACTGAGAACGCATGACTCCAAGACCTCACCATCGTCGTCGTAAGTAGTGACTCTCACTTTCCCCTTCAGAATCACGAATGTTTCGGCTTTGGTGGGATGATGATGCACGGCTATCTGTGTGCCAGGCTCCAAGGCATTGAGGAAGCGATGGCACTTGTCGTCAAGACTTTCGTGAAAGTTGTAGTTCTTTCTCAGACGAGGCGACTTCTTGGCTTCGTCTGCCAACTGTGCAAGTAGGTTGTCGTCTATGATTTTCATTCTTCCCACTTTTTCATTTCAGAATACTTTCGGCCATGTGCTTGCCAGCATCGAAGGCTTTTTGCAGATAACCCTCCCAAAACTCATCACGATACATCCGCTTGGCTTTTTCCGAGAATCCTGCCAACTCATAGCGGTCGTAGTTCTTCACCTGATAGGTGTTGTAGGCAATCAGGTGTTCCGGCTCGCCAAGGGCAGCCTTGATGCAAGGTTCCATCGAACCATAACCCTGACTGTTGTTCATTTCTGGTGTACCGTTCATGGTCTCTACCAAGATAACTGGCATACGCTTTGGAGCTGTCATACTATAGTCGTTGTAGGAAAGCCAAGGGAATGCCAAACGCTCCAAGAACGTGCGCATCTGTCCTGTCACATCACCAAAGTAAATGGGTGAACCCAGTACCAGTCCGTCGGCCTGAGCGATTTCTTCCAAAAGGGGTGTCAGCGCATCCTTGAACTTGCAAATGTTGGATGCCTTGCCCTTGATTTTACATGCCATGCACGACATACAACCTTTGTAGTCAAGTTCATATAAACGCACCAATTTTATTTCTATTTCATTGCTTACAGAACTTGCTCCTTCGCCTACCTTCTGCAGCATCGAGGCCGTGTTGAAGTTCTTTCGTGGGCCTCCGTCGATAATGATGATTTTCTTCATAATGGATGATAATTAGTTAGAAGTTCATTTTGATGTTGGGCACAAAAATAATTATTATTCTTGAGAAAAACACAATTTGCTTGTGTGTGTTTTCAGAACATGCCTTTAGTAATGATAAAAAAATAAGTTGGTACGATTTACTCATATTTTGGAGATGTTTTTGTTCGTTTTTGAAGGAGTGATGCGGGCATCATGACTGAG
>CADBXS010000181.1 GCA_902798705.1 uncultured Bacteroidales bacterium | reverse complement strand
GACAAAGTTCCTCGCCGGATTAGTGCTGGTGGGGGTATTGCTGTTTGTGCCGGCGGGCACTTTCGCCTACTGGCAGGGATGGCTTTTCATCGCTCTGCTGTTCGGACCGATGCTTATTGCGGGCGTGGTGCTGTTGCTCCGCCAGCCCGAACTGTTGCGCAAACGATTGGATGCCAAGGAGAAGCAGGGGGAACAGAAGTGGGTGGTCGCGTTAAGCGGCCTGATGTTCCTCGCAGTGTTCGTGGTGGCCGGCCTCAACTACCGTTTTCAATGGTGCTTGCTGCCGAATTGGGCGGTGTATGTGGCATCCGTGGTGTTCCTGATCGGCTACGTACTCTACGCCGAGGTGCTCCGCGAAAACGTCTGGCTGTCGCGCACCATCGAGGTGCAGGAACATCAGAAGGTGGTGGACACGGGACTGTACGGCATTGTGCGGCATCCGATGTACGCCGCCACGCTGGTCCTCTTCCTCGCTATGCCCTTGGTTCTGGCTTCCCCGTGGTCGTTTCTGATTATGCTGCTCTACATCCCCATCATCGCCAAGCGCATCCACAACGAGGAGGCCGTCTTGGAGCAGGGACTTGAGGGATACACGGAGTACAAACAGAAAGTTCGCTACAAGGTGATTCCGTTTGTGTGGTAGAGTGAATGAATTTTTTTGTATTTTTGCAGCCGAAAGTTAGGAAAAGTGTAGCGGTAATACACAAAATCGAACTTTCCAATGTAGTATATGAAAATAGAAAGAGATATCATCAACCTGTTCAAAGCATGGAAAGAGGCTCCTGATAGGAAACCGATTCTGCTGAAAGGCGCACGCCAGATTGGTAAAACGTGGGCTATGGAGTCATTCGGCAAGGAGTGTTTCAAGTATTGCGTGAAGTTTGATTTCGACCGGCAACCGGAATTGAAGTCGTTGTTTGAAATCACGAAGGATCCTAAACGCCTGATCAAGGAGTTGACGCTTTATTGCGAACAGCCCATCATTGCTGGAGAGACGCTGGTGATTTTCGATGAGATACAGGAATGCGAAGAGGCATTTAACAGTTTGAAGTATTTCTGTGATGAAGCACCCCAGTATCACATCATTGCGGCAGGTTCGTTGCTGGGTGTGGCGGTGAAAAAGCGCAGGATGACGGTGCCTGTCGGTAAGGTGAAAATCATCAATATGTTCCCTGTCACCTTCAAGGAGTTCCTACGAGCCAGCGATGTGCGTACATACGAATATATCAACTCATTGGACGAAATCCGCCATTTGCCGGAAATCATCATGAACAAGTTACGTACAGAATACAGGCGCTACCAAGTGTCTGGAGGCATGCCGGAAGCCATTGTGTCACTGCTTGAAGACAAGGGTGTCGGCGAGGTGGAATCGACTTTGCAAGGCATTCTTGATCTTTATGAACTTGACTTTGCTAAATATGCCGAGCCACGCGAGATTCCGCGCATTCATGCCGTTTGGCACTCGCTGCCTGCCCAATTGTCGAAGGGAAACCGAAAGTTCGTATGGAAGGTCATCAAAACGGGCGCACGTTCCAAAGACTACGAAGACGCCCTCTTGTGGTTGGAAGATGCGGGGATGATTCATCGCATATTCAGTGTCAGCAAGCCTGGAATGCCGCTTTCCGCATACGAGGAAACAGACGCTTTCAAGGTTTATGCCTGCGACTGCGGATTGCTCCGTCGTTTGGCACATCTGCCCGCAACGGTTGTCACAGATCCTATCGCTAACTATACAGAGTTCAAAGGAGCCATGGCTGAAAACGCAGTGCTTCAGTCCATCATGCCTCTTCTGGACGATCAGAAACCCTATTATTGGACATCCCCCGGAACGGCAGAAGTGGAATTTGTCATCCAATGGGATGATGAAATCATACCCGTGGAGGTCAAAGCCGAAAACAATATCAGCGGCAATAGCCTCGCTGTTTATACGAAAAAATATAGTCCTCGGTATCGAATGCGTTTCTCTATGCTCAACCTCCAAAACAACGGCGGAATGCTTAGCAGTCCCGCTCCATTGGCGGGTTGGATGGACAAATGGATGACCTTGTTAAGAAGAATTACCGAATAAATACAGTTAAGGACTTCCACATTTACGCAGAACCTGCAGATTAACGCGTACCTTTTTTCTGCGTTATTCTGCGAAGTCTGCGGGAGAAACTATTTCAGCGCCCCCACCGGACACGCCTTCTTGCACTGCTGGCAGAGAATGCACTCGGTGGCGTTCTTCCGCTTGCGCGAGTTGTTGTTGACCTCCACCTCCATCGGGCAGACTTTCAGGCACTTGTCGCAATGGATGCACTTGGCCTCGTCGCACTTAACGCGCAGCAGTGAGTAATAGCTCATCGGCTTCAGGAAGACGGTGATCGGGCAGATGTACTTGCAGAAGGCGCGGTTGTCCTTCAACACGATGGCCAGGACGATTCCGACGGCGTAGTAGAGCACATTCCCGGCCACGAAAAGGTAGAACATCGTGGTTTTGTCGGCTTTGCCGAGGCACATCAGTAGGATGACGACGAC
>CADBXS010000180.1 GCA_902798705.1 uncultured Bacteroidales bacterium | reverse complement strand
CAAGCCGAAGTGACAGCACTGAAGGAAGAGCGCAAGGAACTGAAACTTCAGCAGAGGGAGATGAAAAAGGAGATAGAGAACCTGAAAAAGGAACTAGCAAAATAAGGAGGAGGAAGAACAATGGCTGGAATGAGAAAAATAAGCGTCAGAAATGAACAAGGCATCAAAGTAAGGAAATGCTGCGCCAGCTGCCAGCACAAGTGCATCAAAACGGATGGAGTAAGACTCTGTGCAGCGAAGATGGAGGATGTGGAAGCGAACTATCGATGCAAAGAATGGCAGATGAGCGAGGGCTTGATGAACGCAGGTCTTTCGGGTGGCGTAGTAAGGAAACTGGAATTTACGAAAGTAGAACTACATTAAAAAATAAAAGAATAAAAAAATAAAAGATTAAAGATTAAAAATTAAATTTTAGAAACCTTGAGTGAAGCAGAGGGAATCAATTGAGCATCTGGAAACAGATGTAGGGCCCAATCTCAACACTTCTCTCAGCAAAAATCTCAAGTATGAAAAAATATATCTTTGTATTAGATGCCATCAGATTGCTGGCAATGCTGATGGATGGCAAGAGAGTAGAAGGTGTCCTTTATATGGACGAGTATGGAAAACCAACCTTTAAGCCTTATTTCCGCAAGGCTCCGAAGAATCGACCCAAGAACGAGTTGGTACACCAGTTGGAGAACGGATGGGTGAAGGAGTCATCGGAGAAGTACAAGCTGTACATTGGTGTCTATAAGAAGCTGGGATTGGCACGAATCCTGAGTATTATAGACCGTGAGACGAAAGAAGCTAAATCGGCCTTGTTTGACAAGGAACTGATAGAGAGTATTTAACCAAAAACACACAAGAAAAGTATGGGATTTTGTTATCAGAAGAATTTCGTAAATCCTACTTTGCCCGTGGACGAAGCGCAGTTTTATGCGCTCGTCAGGGCGAAGCAGTGGAACGAGAACATTGACAAGTATCGGGAAACACACGATGCAGCATTGAAGCGAAAACTGCCTGCATTCATCTTCCAGGCTACGTTTGACGAAACGACATCGAAGAGTGGTAAGACAGGGGCTTGGCGAAAGCAAGCAGCAACACGATTGACGGGACTTGTAGTGATGGACATTGACCACATTGAGAATCCTCTGACCATGTATCAAGGATGGGTGGAAAAGGCTCTTGACTTCAAGAAGCTGGGCATTGTGCTGATCTACGTAACACCATCAGGACAGGGCATAAAGATAGTCTTTAAAGCGGATGTAGCCAAAGGCAACTTGATTGATAATCAGCACGCCATGGCGAAAGTCTTGGGCGTGGAGGTGGATGAGAGTTGCAAGGACGCATCCAGAATGAGCTTCATCTGCAAGGAGAGTGATATTTTGTATATTGACAAGGAACTGTTTACGTATGAGAACAAAGAGTTTGGTGAGAGATATGATGCTGTATATCGGGACGGTCATAGCGCGGCTGAGAGAACGAACACGAAGAAGATTTTAACGAACACGAATCTCACTAATCTCACTAATGGCTGCGCACAGGAAAAAGATTCGTGTAATTCGTGCAATTCGTGTTCAAAAACAAAGTGGCGAGGATATGATGTGCAGGCGATTATCGATGCAAGGTACAGCGCGAAGCTGCCTTGCGCAGCGGATAGCAACCGGCATGCGGAATCGCTGAAGCTGGCCACCGACCTGCTGATTATGCTGGATGGCGACAAGGCTCAGGTGCAGCAGATAGTGGAACAGCAATCATGGGTACAGGAAATTATTAAAGAACGAAACGAAAATGTGGAACAAACCGTGGAGAGTGCCGCTGAATGTGTGGCGAAGAAAGAAACAAAGTATGTTAACAACATGCCGTCTGCAACCATGCAGAAAGCTATTCTGCAGGCAACTGGTAAGACGTACAAGGAGATTACGACAGGGGAAGCGCAGAAAGCCTCAATAGGTAACGAGTGTGAGATGAAGACGCAATTGGAAATGTGGGGCGCACAGATAGAAGCGCTGTTTGACGACTTCCCTGTGCTCCGTGACATCTGCAAGGGCTTGAAAAGGAATCAATATCCAGCAGCGCTGTTTGTGGCTGGTGCCTTTGAGATGACGCTGATGACCCGATGCACCTACCGATTCTACCATCGACCAGAGGAGTTGCGCAGGTTGAACAGTTCGGCACTGATCATTGGCGACCCTGCCAGTGGAAAGTCGTTTGCAACCAGGCTCTTTAAGTTGCTTGCAGCACCGATAGTCGCTGCCGACAAGTTGGGGCGCGATGCCATCAACGCCTATCGTGAACAGATGCGCACGAAGGGTGCCAACAAGGAGAAGCCCAAGAAGCCGAAGGTGGTGGTCAGGGTGCATCCGGCAAGAACGTCGAACGCCCAGTTTATTCAGGACATGGTGAATGCGGTGGAAAACGTAGATGGTGAGGAAATGCACCTGCACATGCTGACCTTCGACACGGAGTTGGACAACACGCTGAGTGTGCAGAAAGGGGGCTCGTGGATAGACAAGATGTCGCTGGAACTCAAGGCATTCCACAACGAGGTGGATGGTCAG
>CADBXS010000179.1 GCA_902798705.1 uncultured Bacteroidales bacterium | reverse complement strand
ATAAGGATGCCGGAGGAAGTCTTGTGGAAGTGCTTGCCGAGCCTGTTCATGTACTGGTAAGTCTCCCTCCTCTTCAGGCAGAAGTCCGTCAGGACGCTGTTGAGGATGGTGCTTTGCAGGTGGATGATGCCGTCCGCTCCACGCTGTGAGAGCGTTTCACCCTCGCTCCTTGCCATCACAGGGCGGTCATAGAGTGGTATAGTGCTGACAACAGCATCCCTAATGTAGGTTTTTATGGTGTCTCCACTATTCACCGTGCAGAGGCGGTATGCTTCAAACAGCCATTGGGAGCTGTCTGTATTTGACGGCTTGTTCATCGCCAGTACGAGGCGGAACCACTTGTCTTTGGGGACAATCTTAAATTCTTCCAGTATTCTCGCTGTCACGGAAGTTGTCGTGGATGCAGGACTGATTCGGAATAGGAGTGTCTTGTAGAGGTCGGTGGTGACCTGGGAGTTGTCTATGACGATATTGTTCACCTCGCGGTCGAATGGATAGCAGGTGCCGTCTGCCGTAGCAACTCCATGCGATGAGGTGCCACTGTCGAATGTCGTGTGGATATAGGTGGACGTGATGAGGTTCCTGCCCGTGTAGTCCTCCTTGTTGGAATATCCGTTCAGTATAAACGTGTCCGATGGGTCGAAGACCATCTTCGTGGAGAGGCTGTAATAAGGATTTGATCCTATGCTGTTCGTGATGTCGAAGAAGTTCCCCTTTCCGTATGAAATGAATCCAAGGGGGTTGTATAAATGGAAGCGCAGAGTGGCGTGGTTACAGTCGCCGTTGAACTGGCACTTCCAGTTCTGATGTTCCTGCCCTGCAGCGTGGATGCTCGCGTCAACCGTACACCCTTCTTCACATTCCAGCCAGACGACAGAGTCGGTGTTCCTCTCCATCCTCACGTTCGTCATGCGGTTGTAGGAGCCGAGCTTTAGCGTTCCGTTGCTCCCCTCGATGTCGGTGTCGATGATGTGCCAGCCTTCACAATGCGAGGCGTCAATCGGATTTGTCTGGCAGTGGGTGAACATGCAGCCGCGGATGGTGTTGTTGTTCGGCTGGCCGATACCGTTCTCACTTTTGGACTTGACACCGACATTGCAGTTATCGAACAAGCATTCGGCAATGTCGGCGTAGTAGCAGCTGCCAGAGAGTAAGAGGGCGGTGCTGAGGTTCGAGAAGAAGCAGTTGGAGATGTTGTAGGTGTTGGCGTGGAGCATCTCGATTCCCATAGGTGCTGTTGCCTCTGGAGCGTTTTTGAAGCAGCAGCCAGTGATGCCTCCTCCCCTGTAGGTGCCCATGTTGCTGTTCCTCGAGTTGACGATGAAGTGTCCTCCTGTGCCTATCAGGAAGCTTGTCCCCCTCCCTGGGTACTTGCCTGTCCCCTTAATGCGGATTTCCCAGTATCGTGTGCTCTCAACACTTTGCTCTGAAGTGGCTTGGCCTATGAGGATAGAACTGGACTGGCAAACCTTGAATGTGCCGCTGGCGAAGGACAGCGTGTGGACATCTGTAGCATAGCATGCCTTTATCGCCTTGTTGATAAAACTGGTCACGTCGGCACTTTGGTAGGGAAGTGCGCCGAACCACTCGGCTTTAATCTCCCTATTAAGCAGCCTTGAGGCGTAATTGCCATAAGGTCCAAGATTTATACTTCCCTTGAAGATATGTCCACTGCCCTCTATGGTGAAGTTGTTCAGAATGAGGGAGGGCGTAGTGGAAGAAGAACCATACAAACTGCCTCCTTCGAAGATGAGAATACAGTTGTCAAACATGTAGGACCCACTCACAAGGGTGTAGTCGCCATCAATGATATAGGTGGTGTTGGAATTAAATGTGGTTCCTGCTGCAATGGCGTTGGTTGTGAATTGATTGCTGAATCTAATTGTACTCATTCCATTTCTAAGGTATTTGCTTTCACGAGGGTTGATGACATACTGAAGGTAGGTAGTCTTTTTGCCACTTTTGGCTACGCCGAGCTGAAGGTTCTCGGTTACATAGCTCGCTATGCGCCCTCAAAAACTGACAAAAATCCAATCAAATCAATTCAAAAATCAATCCGACATTATTTTTAGAACCTACCTGAAGAGAGCTGTCAATAATGCAACGAGATTAAGTTTTTCCATGTTAGATACTTTTTTGGGGTTTTTGATTTCGCTGCAAAAGTATGTTTTTTGAAGATTGATGGATTAATAAAACATGTCTCATGTTGCTTCACAAAATTGGACTTTTGGAAGGTTCATGATGGAGCCTCTTCGAATAAATGCCTGTTTAACAAATAGTTG
This sequence comes from uncultured Bacteroidales bacterium, assembly GCA_902798705.1. Classification (GTDB taxonomy): domain Bacteria; phylum Bacteroidota; class Bacteroidia; order Bacteroidales; family Bacteroidaceae; genus UBA3839. Next base: position 2,209 of record CADBXS010000179.1, on the reverse strand, counting down.
TGTGTGCTTGTCTCAATGTGTTTCAAAAAAAGTGCTGAAACAAAGTGAAGCAAGAATTACTCTTTGAATTTTTGTGAATAGTGGTAGAAGCGCTAACTTTGCAGCATGAAAATAGAACGTAAAATATCGATTATGAAAGCGATGATGCAAATACGATTTGATTCGCGGATGCTCGTTGTGTTGTTGTTTCTTTCTTTGGTCCTATCTTCATGTGTGGGGCATGACGAGGCATTGCTGAGTCGGTTAGAGGAAATCAAGGAAGTAGGCAACGAGGAACCAAAACTTGCCATGAAGATGCTGGACTCGTTGCAGAATGAGATGGACAAAGCAGACCGATATATATGGAACAAATATGAGTTGCTGTCCATTCGTCTTCAGGACAAGGCATTTATCTTGTCGAAGTCTGCCACACCTATCATGCGACTGGTTCGATACTTCGAAAAGCATGGCAGTATGGCAGAGAAGCAGGAGGCGTATTACTACGCAGGCAGTGCGTACCGTGACTTGCAGGACACGCCGAAAGGGTTGGAGTATTTTCTGAAAAGTGTGGATTGTTGTGGGAAGGGTGAAGAAATAGATTCCGTGATATTGAGGAATGCCTATTCTCAATTGGGTTTATTATATTATAATGTTCAGGACTATACTAATGCCCTTGCCATGTCAAGGAAAGAGATTGATGTGGCAAAGAAACTGAATATTCTTGATGCAATTACCATAATGGGTGAAGGAACTTCTCTCTTTCATCTGGATACCCATTCTGACACAGCCTTGGTTTCATTTGAAAACACTCTGAACTATATAGAACGTACCCATAGCTATTCGAAGTATTATAAACAACTTGTATCTTTACTCTATTATTTTATCATGTACAAGCAGATAGACAAAGCTAAGCGATGTTATGAATTGATTCGTGTGGATAAGAAATTATCTGTAATGCCAGACTTGTACATAAATATTGGCCTCTATCTTTCAGTGATTGGGCAGATGGACTCTGCACTTGTCTATTATAACAAGGCATTGGAGGAAGGGCCTACAATGTTTGACAAGCAGAGTGCTGCCAAGATTCTGTTTAGATTTTATTATTACTACGGTGGCGACAAGGAGCAGCTACGCCGCTATGCGATGCGATATGTGGAACTGAGCGACACGCTGGACTTCAAGGTTCGTCAGCAGGAGGCTGCAACGACGAACAACCGTTACAAGTATTTCAAAAACCGAGAGGAGGAACTGCGGTTGCAGGAAGAGAAGGACCGTTACCGAATGTGGTTGATAGGCGTTTCCGCATTGTCGTTGGTGGTGGTCTTCGGCTTGCTTGCCGCCTTTACGCATCGACGGAACCGCCGTTTGCGTCAGCTGTTGGAAAAGACGAAGGAGCTGAAGGGTGCCAGAGAGGAGAACTCACGGCTACAGGAGGAAATCGTGCATCAGCAGACGGAGCTGTCGGAACTCAATGGGCGCATCCAAGACAACAGGGTAGAGCTGGCAGCGGTGCATGAGGAGCTGGAGCGCTCGGAAGCAGAACTGGCGCAGGCAAAGGACGAGGTGGCGAGCCGATTGGAACAGAACAGGCATATCCTGCAAATGTTGCACCAGTCGGATTTTGAGGCGCGTGCCGAGGATGTCCTCCAGTTGCTTCGGAAAGCCTCCGAGGGACAGCACACGATGCAGGCGGACGACTGGAAGCTGTTGCACCACACGGTAGATGAACTGTACCCCGACATGAAGGACCGACTGGTGCAGCGTCTGGGAGAGCGAATCACCGAGGAGCAGTTGCGCTTCTGCCACTTGCTCCGCATCGGTCTATCCACCTCGCAAATCGAGAAGCTGATGGACATGTCGCGCGCCACTGCATGGCGATGGAGAAACAAGTATGCATGGGTGATTGACAAGGCGTCGGCTCAACAGGAGTAGTCAGCTGGAACGGAACCTACCGTTTCGGACTCGAAGGCGCTGATGCCATCGACGTCGAGCACCCGCTCTTCATGGGCGACAGGTTTACTCCTCTGAACCTTTACTATTATTAGTATTAGGTAGGTTCTAAAAATTCTGTTTTTTTAGTTCACTACCAATTTGTTTTATTTCATTTCGGTTGCTTTTTGTTTGATTTGATGTCTTTTTGCCACTTTTCTCGGTTACATAGCTCGCTATGCGCCCTCAAAAACTGACAAAAATCCAATCAAATCAATTCAAAAATCAATCCGACATAATT
>CADBXS010000178.1 GCA_902798705.1 uncultured Bacteroidales bacterium | reverse complement strand
CCCATTCCTGAAGCGCACCATTACTGGAACGACACGCGACCTTGGTCCTTACGAACGAACCGAATCCACCGTCAATGCTGTGGAGGAAATAGAAGCCTTTGATGCAGAGCCAAGAATGCAAAACGATGATGTTTACAATCTTTGTGGGCAACGAGTCTCCAAGCCCTCCAAAGGCATTTATATTGTCAATGGAAAGAAAGTCGCTTTTTCGATTCAATGAAAAATGAATACAAAAAACTCTATTGGTATGTGGAATAGCTGAATACCAATAGAGTTTGTGCTTTTTCTATTGTGACAGATGTCACTTCTGCAATGCGTCGGCAATGATTTCAGCGATGCGACGCACTCCTTTCTCGTCAGGATGGATGCCGTCAGTCTGCATCTTGTCGCCATCGTTGGCAAAGAGTGTATGAAGGTCGATGACCTGCAATCCGTACTGCTTTGCTACTTCCTGCTGGATAGGGATGATGCCGTTGGCAATGATGGAATCGTTGATGTTCCACGAAGTCTTGAGTGCAGGAATTGGGGTGCAGAGATAAATCTGAGGCTTGACAGGCTGTTTTGCTTTTGCTTTCTTGCCCTTTTTCGAGGACTGTGCCAGACTTGGACAAAGTGTGGTGATCATTTGCTGTAGGTCTTGCTTGAACTCTGACGCATATTTCCAGTTCTGAGGCTTGGAATCGTTGGTGCCTAACTTGATGATGACAATGTCGGGATTGAAAGCCTGTGCGTCACTCCATGCGGTTTCTTTCATGTAAGGCAGGTCGCCGTGATTCAGGAGGGTACGTCCGCTCACACCGAAGTTCTTCACCCAGTAGTCATTGCCGAGCTTCTGCTGGAGGATAGCAGGATAGCCACTGACAGGTGCCAGTTCGATGCCGTGCCCATCGGTGATGCTGTTGCCGATGCAAGCCACGCGGATGGCGTCTTTCTTTGGTGCGGGATGAGCATCGAGCCAGTTGCCGAGCTCGGTGAGCATCTGGTCGTGGTATTTGAACCAAGGACCAAATCCCCAGCCATGACCACCTGTTGGGTAGATATACATGGTGCATTCATTCCCAGCATTGCGCATGGCTTTGTAGTATTCAACACCGTTGGTCACAGGTGGCACCAAACGGTCGTCGCTCGACATGAGGATGATGGCAGGAGGGGTGAGGTGGCGCTTCACTGCATTCTGAGTGGAGAAGTCGCGCACCATGTCGGGGTTCTTCTGGTCCTCACCGAGGAAGTTGCGACAAGAATAGACATGTGAAACGCGCTCATCCATCGAAATCACTGGATAGAACAGGATGGAAAAGTCGGGACGGACTTCGTAAGGAGAATGGGTGGAGATGACCGATGACAAGTGTCCACCTGCGGAGAATCCCATAATACCAACATCGCGTGGATGAATGCCCCAAATGGCAGCGGAATCGCGTACAATGCTGATTCCTTTCTCCACATCGCTGATAGGGATGGAACGGTCGCCATTTGGTAAGCGATAGTTCACTACAAAATAGGCTATGCCACGCTGGTTGAGCCAATCTGACCATTGGGTTCCCTCATGCGTATTCGACAGTACGGAATAACCACCGCCTGGCACTCCGACTATGGCTTTTCCTGAAGGTTTTTCTGGTAGGAATGCCACCATTTGCGCCTTTCCGTCTTCGGTTAAATCGATTGTAAACTTTCGTGATGTCTGTGCCTGTACCATCATGGCAAACAGCAACAGAACTGAAAACATAAACTGTTTCATAGCAATATTTGATTGATTAGTAAAGATGATAATAAGTTGGAATTTCTTTCCTAAGACATCTCGTGACATTTATACTAAATTAATTGTAATTGTTACTTGGGATAATTTTAGTAACTATTCAGCGAATCATCTTTTAGAGTCGCCTGCGGCGAGAAATCTTTCAAATCTTTACAAATAAAACAAATTTCTTTTCTATGTCGAAAAATAAAAAGATTTGACAGATTTGAATTGATTTGTAGGATTTCTGCCCGACAGGGCACTCCATGATATTATTCGCTGAATAGTTACTAATTTTAAACCACGAACCGTCAGCTCGGCGTAAGCCAATTACTCGAATTAAACGAATTAAGATTTAATAATTTCTAATTTCTCTAATTTGAAAAATGCTTGCATTTTTATTCGTGAAATAGGAATAAATTATCCTTAAAGAATTCGTTTAATTAGTGAAATTCGTGGTAAATGGTTTTAAATCATACCAAGTTATTTTAATACGAATTCTTATTTTGAACGCGAGGCCGCAGTCAAACAACGTATCAACCAATCGTTCTTTCGCTCGGCAGTCCTAACATCATACAATAACCGCTGCTGCATTACGGGACTTTCGTGTGTGGATTTGCTGGAGGTCTTGAACGATTTTCCACCGACAGCCATGACGTTGGCTCCGTTGGTGAAAATCTTCCAGTCGGTCTTGATGCTTGTAGCCTTTTTCGATTCTACAGCTACGCGCACTTCGCCACCAGCCAGGGTGATGTTTCCATCGCACTTGATGCCATGAGGTTTGGTGTCGGTTTCTTCATCCAATTCGAATTTGCCTCCTGTAGTAACAACATGCAGTTTTCCTCCTGTCACGTTGATGTCTCCATCGGTATTCAAGCCTTTTCCACCATCGCCTTTGGCAAAGAGTGTCATATCTCCACCCGACATTTGCAATTTGTTGCATTTCACTGCAGAAGCACTGGCAATGTCTTTTTTCTTGCCGTCGTAGTATGCTTCGCCAAATGCCGTAGCAGCGAGTTTTCCACCTTTCATGGTGAAGTCGCTCTCCACTTTCACAGCTTTTCCTGCTTTTCCATTGGATATTGCCCAAACCATGCCATCTTCGAATATGAGTTGACCGTTCATCTCGTCATTTTCTGACTTGGTCTTGCTCACATCAATACCACTTTCTTTAGCTATTGTATTCAGTGTTCCACTTTGAACTTGGAGGTATTGCTTCACATGGAAGGCATCTTCTTTGTCAGACGTAGCTTTGATGGTACCGCCTGCGTGGTTCAACACTGTGTATTCATCGCTTTGGTAGGCGTGCTTCACTTTTCCGTTGATTTCGAGCGTACCCATGCCTGTGAAGGTGGCATGTCCGTGAACGAAGAAAGCAGCCTTGTGGGAGTCGCTGTCATCGTCCTTTCCTCGCAATCCGTCGGTCAGTTCGTTTTTCGAGTCTTTTGCCAGTTCCACATTGATGGCTTTTCCATCCTGAATGTTGATGGCTGCACTGTCGGGATTCGTCAGATTCAGTCCGTTCAATACCAGTTTCAGTGGGCATTTCCCATCCATGAAGAGGGAACCATTTCTGCTCGTTCCCTTCACTTCCAACTGCACATCCTCTCGATAACTTTCGTCAACCAGCACTCGCACATGAGTGCTTGCACCACTGGTTTTCACCTTGTCGTGGAGGTTGTTTGCCACGTCAATTTCTACGGAGTCCATCTTCCATACGATGCTGATGCAGCCGTCGGGTAGGGTACTTTCGCGTATTTCTTCAGCGACTGTTGTTTGCTCATCGGATGGGGTGTCCGCTTTGATGGATGTTGAATTCTCGTCGGTTGTTGTGCTGTTGCCTTTGTTATTGCAAGAGGTGGCTAACAAATTGATGCAGCACATCAACAATATGCCAAAGATGGATGTGGTCTTTTTCATGTGAGTTTTAGGTGTTAATAGTAAATGCTTTGTGCTGCAAAGATAGAGATATAAATTATAAACAGAAAATATAGAAGTAAAAAAAGAAGGTTTAGCTGGTTATTGTTTAGTAATCGTTAAAATTTCTCCAATTTCAGTTTTTAATTTTATCTAATTTCTCTAATTTGAAAAATGCCAGCATTTTATTCGTGAAATTTAATGAAATAATCTATTTTTTTATTCGTTTAATTCGAGTAATTCGTGGTTTTAAATATACAAATGAATGGATTTCAATCGTACGAAGTTATTTTTTTATCATTACTTATTTACTTTTTCTTTCTACTTTGTTTTTTCCATCTGCTTTTTCCATCTGATGACACCAAAGATGGCAATCACCACATAGAGCGCATAGAGCGAGGCTTTGAAGGGAATGTCCTTATAGAAATAAAGTACGGAGGTCACGACATCCACAGCTATCCAGATGTACCACTGCTCCAAGTATTTGCGAGCCAATGCCCAAATGCCTACAACGCTCAGTGCTGTTGTGAAACTGTCTGCAAGTGGCACATTACTATTGGTGAACGTGAGCAGTAACCAATAAATGAACATCCACAGGGCAGTGATGCCAAGGAGCCAAGGCAGAATCTTTTCCTTTGGGAAATGGGTGATGGGTAGTTCTTCCTGAGTCTTTGGCTCTTTCAGTTCTTGCGTTTTCGCTGCTTTTTTGAAAAGTTTCTTTCCGAATTTCCACGAAACAAAGCCATAAATTGTCATGGCAAGATAGTAGAATTCCATGCCACAGTCGGCATAGAGTCCCTTTTGATAATAGAGCACGATGCCCAAAGACTGCATCAGAAAGCCTACGAGCCACATCCAAATGCTTGCTTTCACCTCCAAGAGGATATAGAGCAAGCCTAAGAAAGTAGTGACGATGTCGAGCCAGTGATTTTGTAAGAAGTCAAGCATATAAAAGGACATAATGAGTGGCTTCGGCAAAACCGAAGCTTACGGTAAATGAAGAATGATGAATGAAGAATGAAAAATACTTTGCTGTTGAAAACCGTAATGAAGAGAGTGAAATTCATTCTTCGTTCTTCATTCTACATTCTTCATTAAAAATTAATGTCCAAGTGCGCCATGAAGTTGAATGGAGCGGATGGTGCAAAGCCCACAGCTTCGGAGTCGCGCAGGCCCCATGTGTTCACAGCATACACATTGCCGTTGCTGTCTTGACGGAACTGAGGAGCAGCCCAACCGTTGTTGTCGAACTTGGCACTGAACACGTTGTAGAGAGTCACACCTACTCGTGCAGACTTCAGGCTCCACTGAGGAATGGAGAACTGATAGCTGAGGTCGATGTTCGTTGTGAAGTGCTTTTTCAGCATCAGGGTTTCGGTGGTCTTGTGCGCATCGTCCATGGCCCAGTCGCTCCAGCAGGTCATTTCCTTCACGCCGTAGTTGGTGAGATACTGCTCACCTATGTACTGGCTCTGTATCATGGCCGACACACCCTTGTAGTCGAAACTGAAGATGTTGTTGAAGATGAATCCAGGAGAGAAGCTCAGCGGAGTTTCGCCTACATTCACAACAGTGGAATAGTCGTCGAGCGTCACCATCATGTTCTTGGCACGGTTCTTCGAGAAGGTGGCATTGGCATCCCAACGGAACCAATCCACTGGCTTCCAAGCTGCCTCCAGTTCAATACCCATGCGGTAGCTCTTGTCGATATTCTTGGTGATGGCCACACCTTCGTCGTCCAATTCGCCTGTCAGAACAAACTGGTCCTTGTAGTGCATGTGGTAGAGGTTGATGCCTGCGGTGAAGCGTTCGCTCTGGAACTGATAACCCAATTCCACATCGCCCATGCGCTCTGCCTTGATTTCCTCGCCGTAATGTTCCTCGTAGTGGTCACGAGTTGGTTCACGGTGCGCTATGGCGTATGATGCATAGACGCGGTGGTTAGGTGTGATTTCGTAGTTAAGACCGAACTTAGGATTGAAGAAATCGAAGTTGTTGTTCAACTTGATGTTAATCATCTTGTCGTTCGAATCCATGTCGCCTATTGGACCATCCATCTGGAAGTTGATGTGGCGATACTGCAAGTCGGCAAAGGCACTCAGTCCCTTGGCAAATTCCCAATTCACCTTGCCATAGAAGTTGGCATCAGTCTTTTTTGAGTCGTTGTCAAAATATTTGAATCCAGGAAGAAGGTTTGGCAAAGGCAATGCCACGCTTTCAGCACCTTTGTAGTAAGGACTGCCCACCCAGAGCACACGGCCTGTGCGGTCGGATTGGTAGTGATTCCAACCACCACCCACGTTGGCTGACAGTCCCTCGTGATTGTCGTAGTTGAGGGATGCGATGGCACCGTAGAAGTCCTTCACGCCTTCCTTGCGCTGCACGATGTTGGCACGCATACTCTTGTCGTCGGTCAGCAACCACTGATAGAGCTTCTTGTTGCTCTTCATCTGGTCGTAGTCGTAGCTGTCGTGCGTGTAGTGGAGCGCCACGTTCAGTTTCCAATCCGTTCCCATCAGCTGATTCCAATGCAACTGATAATGCTGCTGATGGTAGTTGTCGTACTGGTCTTCATAGAAATGTGCTTTTCCCTCTGCGTCATAATAGAGTCCACAGGAATTGTAGCGACGACTATAGAGCGACTGCTCGTATTTCGATGTGTAGTTCCAAGCCATGTAGGTTTTCTCCGTACCGTTGAAAGTGACGAACTTCACACTGGTGTT
>CADBXS010000177.1 GCA_902798705.1 uncultured Bacteroidales bacterium | reverse complement strand
CGTCAAAAAAAGTTGTAAATGAGGAAAATCGACGCATATATCTTCAAGAAATACATCGGGACGTTCTTCTTCGCCATCTCGATGCTGATTTTGGTCGTCATCATCTTCGACTTGTCGGAGAACATCGACAGTTTCTTGAAGCACAATGCGCCCTGGGAAAGGGTGGTAGTCGACTATTATGTCATGTCGATACCTTATTATATAAACCTATTCATCCACCTTTTCGCTTTCATCGCAGTGGTGTTTTTCACCTCAAAAATGGCTGCTCGCACCGAGATAGTGGCGATTTTGAGTAGTGGCATCAGTTTTTGGCGTTTCCTTGTTCCCTATATGATGGCTGCCGTGGCTATCGCTATTATGTCGTTGTATTTCGGTAACTTCTTGATACCCAAGACTAACGAAATCAGGAGACAGTTCAAGGATGAGTATATGGAGAAATTGAGCCAAAGTGCGGGACGCAATGTGCATGTGCAGATTGGGAAAGACGAGTTCGTGTATGTGGAAAGTTACAATATTTCGAAACAGTATGGCTATAAGTTTGCGTGGGAGAAATATGATGATAATGAGTTGAAATACAAAGTGTTATCAGATATAATTTATCATGACACATTGGCTCCCAACAGTTGGAAAATCGACCCGTATGCCATTCGTACAATGGATGGGAAAGACGAAACCTTGGTGAAAGGTCGCGATTTGGACACCATCCTTAATCTTTATCCTACCGACTTGTATAAGATGAAAGAGGACTTTGAGGAGATGAATTTCTTCGAACTTCACGATCACATCCAAAGCATGAAGGAGAAAGGCTCGGAAGGCGTCAAAGCCTACGAGGTGGAGATGCACACACGCATGTCGTCACCGGCAGCGGTCATTATTCTCACGCTTATTGGCGCAGCTTTGTCGAGTCGCAAGGTGAGAGGCGGCATTGGTATGCACCTTGGCATTGGTATCACCATCGCGTTTTCCTATATTCTCTTTATGCAGGTTTCTAAGACGTTCGCCATCTCAGGTGGATTGTCGCCAGCGCTTGCCGCCTGGATTCCCAACATCATTTTCAGCGTGTTGGGCATATACTTGTTGAAAAAAGCGCCAAAATAATTAACTCCTTGATTGATTTGTTTTTAAAGAAGGACATGAAAGCGGTTTTTGCTTTTTTGCAAAAAAAATGTGACAACATTACGGACTTTTGCTTATTTTAGCAACTTCTTTTCACCCTTAAAAACATTGCAATATGCACATCGCAGTAGCAGGCAATATAGGCTCGGGAAAGACGACCCTCACGGGCCTTCTCGCCAAGCATTTCAACTGGAAGCCTCATTATGAGGAGGTTGAGCACAATCCTTATTTGGACAGTTTTTACGAGGATATGCAACGCTGGTCGTTCAACATCCAGATTTTCTTCCTCAACAGCCGCTTCCGTCAGGTGATGAACATCCGCAACAGTGGCGAGGATGTCATACAAGACCGCACCATCTATGAGGATGCCCATATCTTCGCTGCCAACCTGTATTCGATGGGACTGATGGAAACCCGTGATTTCGAGAACTATCAGTCGCTGTTCGAGCTGATGACGAAGTTCCTTCAACCGCCCGATTTGCTGATTTATCTCCGTGCCTCGGTGCCCACCTTGATTCGCCACATCGCCAAGCGCAACCGCGAGTTTGAGCAGAGCATCAGCATCAGTTATCTGACCAACCTCAACGAACGTTACGAGAAGTGGATCGAGGGCTATAATGAAGGCAAACTGCTCATCATCGACACGGACAATATCGAACTTGAAAATCCCGAGGACTTGAGTACAGTCGTCGACCGTATTGAAGGCTCGCTCAACGGGTTGTTCTAATGAAAAATGTTCGCAATTTTCATCTTAAATTCATTATAATTCAAAAAGATACATCTTAAATTCTCTAATTCTTGATAATGAAAATAGTAGGAATCATACCAGCCCGTTATGGCTCATCCCGCTTTCCAGGTAAGCCTTTGGCCATGATCAAGGGAAAGACGATGATACAACGGGTCTGTGAGCAGGCGTGGAAGTCGAAATTAGATGATGTGGTGGTGGCTACCGACGACATCCGTATCGCTGACGAAGTGCTGAAGTTCGGAGGCAAGTATGTGATGACCGACCCGAGACATCAAAGTGGCACCGATCGTTGTTGTGAAGCATTGGAGATACTTGAAGAACAGTACGATGCGGTAATCAACATCCAAGGTGACGAGCCTTTCATTGACCGCAGTCAGATTGAGGAGGTTTGCCGTTGCTTTGATGATGCTAATACTCAGATAGCTACGCTAGGCATTCCATTCAAGAAAGATATCGAAGTCATTCAGAATGCGAACTCTCCAAAGATCGTTATTGATAACCGTAGTTTCGCCCTGTATTTCTCTCGTTCTGTGATTCCCTTCATCCGTGGCAAGGAGAGCGAGGAATGGCCAGAACAATACCCATTTCTGAAGCATATCGGACTCTACGCCTACCGTCGCGAGGTGCTCAGGCAAGTCACCTCCCTCCCACAGTCAAGTCTTGAGATAGCCGAGAGTCTCGAACAGCTCCGCTGGCTACAAAACGGCTACAGAATCAAAGTCGGCACCACCAATCTCGAAACAATCGGAATTGATACTCCCGAAGACCTCGCGAATGCAGAGAA
>CADBXS010000176.1 GCA_902798705.1 uncultured Bacteroidales bacterium | reverse complement strand
GACGACCTCTACGAGATTACGTTGCCTGAGGGCATGGGCGGAAGCCAGTGGCAAGGACAATTCCACATCGACACGAAGTTGACAGCAAGTGCCGAGAAGACCTACAACTTCTGCCTCGTGATGGAAGCAGACCAGGATTGTCCAGGCGTGACCTTCAAACTGACCGACGAAGGCGACACCAACTTCTTCATTGAGGAGCGCAACGACCTGAAGGCCGACGAAGCGTTTATCTTGAAGAGAGAGGGAGTCACGCTGAAAGAAAATAAGGATGCAAATGCTATCCGCTTGTTCTTCGACTTCGGCGGTTCTCCAGCAGGCACTCATGTGAAGATTAGCAAGATATACTTCGAAGAGGTGCTGAGTTTGAACTACAATGATGCCGACAACCTGTGGAAAGCCGTTGACGACGGTTCGGCATTCGATTCCTACGGATATTGGTTTGCCGACAACAGTTGGACCGCGCTCCCTACTCAGCCTGAGGCTACTCACCAGGACGACCTCTACGAGATTACGTTGCCTGAGATGAGCCTTACATTTACACCCTCAAGAACGCCACTCTGAAAGAAGGAAAGGATGCGGATGTTCTCCGTCTGTTCTTCGACTTCGGTGGCTCTCCTGCTGACACACATGTCAAAATCAGCAAAATTATCTTAAAGGAAGTAAAGTAAACAATGAAACGATACATGATTCTCACATATTTGTTTTCTCTCGCCGTAGCCTTCACAGGCTGCGGTGGGGGAGATGATGAAGACCTGACACCTGCTACCATCACGATTACAGCTTCGCAAGAGAGCATCAGTGTTCCAGCCGAAGGGGGTACTTACACCATCAACATCACGACCACGGGTAAGGAATGGGGCGCATACACTGAAGAGGACTTCATTTCGGTAGAAACGCAGAACACCCTTACATCTTCAGGAAGCGTGAGCGTGAAAGTATCGGCCAATCCAGATGTGAAAGCTCGTTCGGGTGCTGTGGTAATGATGTCAGGATCTGCTCGCAAGAGCATCTCCGTGAGTCAGGCTGCTGCGGAGAAATCCGCCTACAATGCGCCCGAAGGATATTCGCTCGTGTGGAACGATGAATTCGACTATGGCTTGGAACTGAATGCCGACCACTGGACACACGAAGTGCAGAACAGTGGTTGGGTGAACAACGAGCTACAGAACTATGTGAATCACAAAACCCCTGGTGGCAGCCTTGTGACAGAGCTGAAGAACGGTGCCTTGCGTATTCATTGCCTGAAAGAGAATGGGAAAATCTATTCGGGACGCGTGTATGCAAAGGTGAATCAAGGATGGCTCTATGGCTATTTCGAGGCAAGAATCAAGTTGCCTGCAGGCAAAGGCACATGGCCCGCTTTCTGGATGATGCCTGTGGGTAACGACTGGAGCACGAATCCTTGGCCAATGTGCGGCGAAATCGACATCATGGAAGAAGTGGGATGCGTTCCTAACGAAGTATCTTCTTCGATTCATACACAGGACTACAACCACACCAAGAATACACAGAAGACACACGCCATGACCATCGACAAGGCAGAAGGAGAATTCCACACATACGCTCTCCTTTGGACTGCCGATGAAATTACAACATACGTGGATGGCAAGGTTCAGCTGTCTGTGAAGAAATCTGTGATAGGTTCTAACCACAACCAGTGGCCGTTCCACTACGCTTTCTATCCTATTCTCAACCTCGCATGGGGAGGTAGTTGGGGAGGCATGCACGGAGTGGACGAGGGTGCTCTCCCACTTACGATGGAAGTGGATTACCTGCGCGTATTCCAGAAAAAATAAGAGTCTCACCCCAACCCCTCTGCCCCTCCCCCCCAAGGAGGAGGGAGCAGGAAGGGGTTGGGGCTTTTTCTTAATCAACACGTTATGATGAAACATCTAATAGCAACAATCGTGCTGACTGTTGCCGCACAGACTGTGTTCGCTCAGCAGCCCATATACCTCGATGAATCGAAGAACATTGAGGAAAGAATTGAAGATGCATTGAGCCGCATGACACTCGACGAGAAGATTGCCGTGATTCATGCACAATCCAAGTTCTCCAGCGCTGGCATCAAGCGTTTAGGTTTCCCCGACTTCTGGACTGACGATGGACCACACGGTGTGCGTCCCGACGTGCTTTGGGATGAGTGGGAGCAAGCAGGACAGACCAACGACTCCTGCGTAGCCTTCCCTGCGTTGTCGTGCCTGGCTGCCACGTGGAATCCTCAGATGGCACGGCTCTATGGTGAAAGCCTCGGGGAAGAGGCGCTTTATCGCAACAAGTCCATGATTCTGGGTCCTGGTGTCAATATCTATCGCACACCGCTCAATGGACGCAACTTTGAATATATGGGAGAAGACCCTTGGTTGGCTTCCCGCATGGTAGTGCCATACGTTCAGGGCTTGCAATCGAAAGGCGTTGCAGCATGCGTCAAGCACTATGCATTGAACAATGATGAGGATTTTCGACATCAAGTGAACGTGATAGTTGACGACCGTACGCTCCATGAAATCTATCTTCCTGCTTTCCGTGCAGCGGTTACAGAGGGTCATGCTTGGGGTATCATGGGAGCTTACAACCTCTATCGCAATCAGCACAACTGCCACAACGACATCTTGCTCAATCAGATTCTGAAACGCGATTGGCAGTTCGATGGTGTGGTCGTCTCCGACTGGGGTGGCGCTCACAATACCGAAGAGGCTATCAAAAACGGATTGGACCTGGAATTTGGTACATGGACCGATGGACTGACCATGGGAAAGACCAATGCTTACGACAACTATTATTTGGCAGATGCCTACAAGCGACTCATTCGTGAAGGGAAATATACGGAACGCGAATTGAACGACAAAGTGCGGCGCGTACTGCGTCTTTTCTTCCGTACCACGATGAACAAGCATAAGGGCTATGGATTCCTTTGCTCCGAAAGCCATTACGAGGTGGCAAGAAGTATTGCCGAGGAGGGAATTGTGTTGCTGAAAAATGACAAAGTCAAAACGAAAAAGAATGGAGCTGCCATGTCGTTACTCCCTTTGCGTCTCGATGATACAAAGCGTATCCTCGTTGTGGGGGAAAATGCCATCAAGATGATGACAGTAGGTGGTGGAAGTTCGTCGTTAAAGGCTCAATTTGAGATACTGCCTCTCGATGGATTGAGAAAAGCAATAGGCAACAAGGTGGAAACCGATTATGCTCGAGGATATGTGGGCGACACC
>CADBXS010000175.1 GCA_902798705.1 uncultured Bacteroidales bacterium | reverse complement strand
GGGGTTGGTGATAATCTCGGCGGAGAGGATTTCATCGGCACGCAAGCGGTCAAGTTCTTCCTCGTCACGCACTTTCTTGTTGTTGATGTAGATTTCCGGCTTTCCATGACCTGCTATCTCGCCGTTGCTCATCATCAAGGGCAGATGGGTGAGCATTTCGTTGGCAAAACCGAATTGCTCCAAAGGAGTGCCTTGAATCGAGACCTGCAGGCCCCTGTCTGTTGAAGTATATAGCAGCCTATGACCTTTAACGGTAACTCCTTTTAATGTATAGTTATCTGGCTGCATCCGAATTGTCCCCACCTCGGCCTTGTCGCAGAGTCTGTAGACGGTCTTGTAACCGACGTAGGAGATACGGGCGATCACGGTGGGCTGTTCGTATGGAATGGCGAAGTAGCCGCTTTCGTTCGACACTCCACCGCCAAGCAGGGTGGAGTCGGCAGGATTTAGGATGGCCACATTAGCATAGGCCACAGGCTGGCCCTGTTCATCAATGATGGTGCCTGTCAGGTGGCGGTCGGTTTTGTGGGTACACTCCACATAGATTTCGTGGTCCTCGGGTTTCACGGTCATGCGAACTGGATAGAAGCCTATCATCTGCTGGATGGCATCGGGCAGTTTCTTATTCTTGATGGTGGCTGTGATGCGGAAGTCCTCCAGTTCGTTGTAGAGGAAATTGATGACGTATTCCTTCTGCTCGTTGTTCAGCTGGAGTAGGGCCTCGCTGAGCGACACATTATTATAGGTATGGCTAATGCGCATTCCCGAACTTCGTTCGCCTACCCGTAGCCTTTGGGCGAACGTATCAAGGGGCATGCAGAGGATGCAGGCCATGAGCGTTAAAGTATATAGCGTGCTTCTCATCTTACTACCAGCGTTTTGTCCTCCTCGACGATGTTCACGGCCTCGAAGGTGTTCAACTTTTCTACTACACGCGAGAGGCTGTCTTCACGCTTCCAAACGAAATGGAAACGGAGCTCACGAGCCGCTTCATTCTCAAACTCCACCCCGACGCCGTGGGCTGTAGCAATGGCTGTGAGCATGGAGTCGAGCGGCACATTGTTGAAAACGTATGGCTCAATGGGAATTGTGTCGGCCTTAACCGTATCTGCGGGTAGGGAGGTGACTGGCTTCGTGTCTATCACTTGCTCCGTAGAGGGCAGTTGTGGTTTGGGAGTGCTGATGTTTCGCACAACTTGGATGGCGGCAAAGGCAATGCCCGAAGCTAAAAGTACACCGATAAAAGATGCCGCAATCTTGCGAGGTGCGAGGTAAGCGCGAAGACGGGGCTTATATTCTCCTTCGTCGAGGATTTCCAACTCTTCTGAATGGCTGGCTGCAAACTTCTCCCATTCGCCCTCCACATCTGGGGTGTCGTTTTTAAGCGCGTCGTGCTTGAAGGCACGCTTGGCAAATCCAAGTTGCTGCACGAGTTGACGCATCTCGTCATCGGCGAGTATCTGCTGCAACTGCTCGTCAGTCAGTTGCTCGGGGTGTTCCTGTAATTCCAGAAGCCACTCTATACGCTGTTTTTCAGTCATCATATTGCTTTTCACTTGAATTAAAAAACTTCCTTATTTTCTCCACTGACTGCTTCAGGTGGGTGTGGACGGTTTGGCGGCTGACGTTCAGCGCTTCCGCCACCTCCTGACAGGTCATCTCCTTCAGGTAACGCAGTCGGAAAGCGTTCTGCTCCATCGGTGACAGGTTCTCCCTCACGTAGCGCATCAGCTCTTCCATCTGCAGTTGCTCTTCCATTGTATTGCCGCTGACAAGTGCATCAGTGTCCTCGGTAAGCAGGCGTGCAAAGCGTTCATGCACCTGCTTGTGCTGCAACACATTCATGCAGCGATGGCGTACGCATGCCAAGAGGAAAGCTTTTGCATTGTCTGTTCGCATCATCGTCTTGCCACTGATCAAACTGGCGAACACATCGCTCACCACGTCCTTGCTCTCCGCTTCGTCGAAGAGCAACGTGAGTGCCAGATGATACATCTGCGTGTAGTGTGTCTTGAACAGACTTTCGATTTCTTTTCGTGTCATACACTTATTATACAGTTCAGACGAAGAAAATGTAAAGCGGAAATGTGATTATTTTCAATTCAAACTCAAAATTCTTTTATTTTGGGGCGTATTTTCAACTAAATCGGGCGAAGATGTCCGATTATCATCCTCGCCCGCCTTGTATAATTGTGTCTATTGCCATAGTGGTTCGCTCTCCCAACCACGCGGAAAGCCCATTGCGTTGATGTCAATGGACGAGTAGGAACTGAGTAGGGCATCAATCTTTGCCTTCATGTCGTTTTGTGGAGATATGATGTCTAAGAAATACTTGATGATGCAAAGGTTAAAATAGATACGGAGTGCATCTGTGGGCAGAATAATCCATCTCCCCGTCATTCGATTAGGTATCATCGGACGGATGGTATTCTGCTTGTTCCATACGCGAGCATGGTGGCAGCATGAGTTGCGTGTCAGGGCAACAATGGTGAGCCATGATTCAAAAGGTGCCACCTGTAGTCCAAACTTACGCGCTATACTTTTCTTGATGCGAGCAGTCTTGATGTTGCTGAAGATGTTGGTGATGACACCAAAGGGAAGTACCTCTGCCAGAATCCATGCAGGTGGGTAGGCATCAGAATAGGTTTGCTTGAAATGAACTATGAAGTCTTCACGCGAACGACCAAGTTCTGCGTCTATCAAATCCATCGTATGGCGGAACTTAGTAGCATCAATAAAGTTGCTACTATCTGTCATCCA
>CADBXS010000174.1 GCA_902798705.1 uncultured Bacteroidales bacterium | reverse complement strand
TGGCTGGTTGGCTGGCAGTTGTGGAAGCTGGAGCTGTGTTGCCCTGCTTCGTGAAAATGGGTTTAAGAATCTTCGTAGGGCGAAGCCCGGAAGGGTTGCCGTCAGCCTCTCCCGTGGCAATCTGTGAAATCTCGATGAGTGTGAGTTCCACGAGGAGTCGCTTGTTCTGACTGATCTTGTAGTTAAGGTCGCAGTCAGTGCATTTGCGAATGGCGGCATAGAGGAATTTTGGTGTGCAACGCTTGGCTTGCTCGGCATAGCGCTGACGAATGTCGTCCGACACTTCGAGCAGCTGGGTTGTGGCTTCGTCGCGACTGATGAGCAGGTTGCGGAAATGTGTGTTGAGTCCACCCACGAAGTGACTGCCTTCGAATCCCTTCGAGAGGATGTCGTTGAAGGTGAGCATGATTTCTGGAATCTTGCCTGTCAGGAAGTAATCGACCAGTTTGAAGTAGTATTCGTAGTCGAGTACGTTGAGGTCGGCAATCGTCTGCTGATAGGTGATGTTGCCTTGGCAGAACGATGCCACTTGGTCGAAGATGGACAGGGCATCACGCATACCGCCGTCGGCTTTCTGCGCAATCACGTTGAGAGCAGCAGGTTCGTATGTGATGCCTTCTTGCTTTGCCACGTTCTCCAGGTGTCCTACGATGTCCTGCACTGTCATTCGGCTGAAGTCGTAGATTTGACAACGGGAGAGAATCGTTGGAAGCAATTTGTGCTTCTCAGTGGTGGCAAGGATGAAGATGGCGTGCTTAGGTGGTTCTTCGAGTGTCTTCAGAAATGCGTTGAAGGCAGCTGTTGACAGCATGTGAACCTCATCGACGATGAACACTTTGTATTTGCCCACCTGTGGAGGAATGTTCACTTGCTCAATGAGTTGGCGAATGTCGTCAACACTATTGTTGGAGGCTGCGTCGAGTTCGTGAATATTGTAGGAACGCTGCTCGTTGAAGGCACGGCATGATTCACATTCCTCGCAAGCATCACCGTTTGGCTTCGGATTGAGGCAGTTGATGGTCTTTGCAAAGATGCGGGCGCAAGTGGTTTTTCCCACTCCTCGCGGTCCGCAGAAGAGGTAGGCATGGGCCAAACGTCCCGAAGCGATGGAGTTTTTCAGTGTGGTTGTAAGGGATGATTGTCCTACAACACTGGAAAAAGTCGTTGGACGATATTTTCGAGCGGAAACGATGTAATTGTCTGACATTGTTTTTTGGGGGGATGGAACTTTTCCTAAATCTCGTCGATGCTCACGATGCCATGCGTCACGGCATAGATGGTGAGGGCAGAGACGGAATGAATGTGTAGTTTCTTGCAAATGTTCTTGCGGTGGGAAATGACCGTTGGCAGCGAAATGCAGAGTTGGTCGGCTATTTCCTTATTGATGAATCCACGCACTACGAGTGCCAGCACTTCTGCCTCACGCTTACTGATGTCGATGTCGGGACCCACAATGTCTTTTTCTGGCATGTTGCCATGCTGGAAACCATGACCTTGTGGTGAACCATGCCCGTGCTGATGAAGAAGGAGGAGCGACTTGATGAGGTCGTGCTCCATCTGTGCCGTGTTGAGCGTGTGGAAACGCTCGAACTGCGGACTTGTCATCGGTTGCGAGGTGAGGACGATAGTTTGGTGAGGGTGCTGGAGGAAGAAGTCGGCGTTCGAGAGCAAGATTTGCGACGACACGAAATAGTGGAAGAAGGGTGTTTCACTTTCTTTCAGCATGTCGTCGAGTGATGAAAAAAGGCTGACGTCCACCATCGGAATGATATTGTCGATGATGGACTTCAGCCCTGTTGCTTCGAGCGTGTTCTGATCTATGATTGCAATGCGTGGAACCAAGGGAGCAGAGTGATGTTGTTAATCTTCCGTTGTTTCTTTGTCAACAGACTCTTCAGTTTCTTCGATGCTGTCAAGTTCCTGACCTGTCAGCTTGGCCATCACTTTGGCTTCGAGTTCCTCTGCCAGCTCTGGATTGTCGGCAAGGAGTTTCAGAAGGGCATCGCGTCCGTGTGCCAGACGGTTGCCTTCGTATGAGAAGAAAGCACCGCTCTTCTTGATGATTTCCGTTGCCACGCCAAGGTCGGCGATTTCTGCCAGTTTGTTGATGCCCGAACCAAAGAGAATCTCAAATTCTGCCTTGCGGAAAGGAGGAGCCACCTTGTTCTTCACAACCTTTACGCGAACAGAATTACCATACACTTGGTCGCCATCCTTCAAGGCTGAAACACGACGGATGTCGAGACGAACGGAAGCGTAGAACTTCAGTGCATTACCACCTGTAGTTGTTTCTGGATTGCCAAAAAGTACACCAATCTTTTCACGTAGCTGATTAATGAATATGCAGGTGGTCTTGGTGCGGTCGATAGATGCGGTGATTTTGCGCAGTGCCTGGCTCATGAGTCGTGCTTGCAAGCCCACACGGTTCTCGCCCATATCGCCTTCGATTTCAGCCTTAGGTGTGAGTGCAGCTACGGAGTCGATGACAAGTATATCGACAGCCGAAGAACGGATGAGTTGGTCTGCAATTTCCAATGCCTGTTCGCCGTTGTCGGGTTGCGAAATCCAGAGGTTATTGATGTCCACACCCAATTTCTGAGCATAGAAGCGGTCGAAAGCGTGTTCGGCATCGATGAAGGCAGCTATGCCACCAGCTTTCTGTGCCTCTGCAATGGCATGAATAGCGAGAGTGGTCTTACCGGATGATTCAGGACCATAGATTTCGATGATACGACCTTTGGGGTAACCACCTACGCCGAGA
>CADBXS010000173.1 GCA_902798705.1 uncultured Bacteroidales bacterium | reverse complement strand
CCACAACACCAAACACCCATCATCATAAATCTCCTCCAAATCCTCAAATTTCAACCCCTTAAACCTCACCTTCAACTTACCCAACACATTCTCCCTTTCCAGAATAACCAACTTTCTGAAAAGCGATTTCCTTGCCTCGAGAATTTTTCTCCTCTCATCAATCGGAGAAAATTTTTTATTCTCTTCAAATCCACTCACATTAATTATCACCATTCCTTCTCTCATAATTTATTATTTATTATGTAATAATTACGCAGCAAAATTATATTATTCCATTTGAACTTACAAATATTTATTGTGTAAAAATCACGCAATTAACATTTATTTGCGTAAAATTTACACAATTAAAGTTCGTTAACAAAAGTCCAGTAGAAAAAAGTTCATAGATTGTCATCATCAGTCCTCTGTTTTAAAAGGTTCGCTGCAAAGATAACACCTTATTCAACAGATTCTTGCACCACTATGCTGCTATTGTATGAAACCCCACGTTTCTTGTATGAACGTTGATGATATAAAAGTGTTTACCCAATAGCAAGACCTGCTATTGGGTAAATCACAGGAAGGAGTGTTTCTGATAATTAGAATCAGTGTCTATTATAAAATGGTGATAACGTATGTAAGTGGTATATTAAATATCCATCTTCAGTCCCAGTATCTTCCAGAAATCGGATGGCAGACAGACATTCTCCAGGTAGATGCACCCTTTGAACAATGGTGCGACTTCATCGACGGTATATCCGGCTATACCACATCCAATGCGTGTGACAAGGAAACGGAGTTCCTGGTGCTGGTCGGCGAACATCCTGAATCGTTCGATGGCCTCTCTCATGCTTTGCATGCCTTCCATCGTCGGGATAGCATAACTCTGTCCCTGTAGTCCTTCGCCCTGTCCCCAGACAGCACCAAACCTATCCATGGCAAACGCGGCGGCACCTCCTCCGTGGTGTCCATGGACATTGCTGCCAAAGACGAAGATCTCGTCGCCTTCGAGATGGTCGATGTGGTCAGGAGTCACTCGCCGTCCATAGTATTCGCTGGCGTATTTTCTTTTCTCTTGTATCATTTCTTCTTTCGACATGCCAGGATTTAAGGAATACATACTTGACATCTTTGAGTAATAGGCACGTCGGGATGATTTCTCGCGTTCCCAGGTGTTGCCTGCGCCTCGTTGGTCGTGAGCAAACTCCACCACGTTGTCAATAGAGAGCAGGTCGGTCACTTCCTTCACATTGTGTGCAGAACCCATATACGAGAACGACCACCCTTCTTCTTTCAGTTGTTCTATCAGTCGGCGAAGTGTTCTTGCGTTCCATTCACGAGACGCATTCTCCAGTCCGTCCGTTGGTCAGCGACTGTCCCATGGCATCATAGAGGGGTGTCCATCCATGCGGCATGTAATCACTGAATTCCCTGACTTCTGCAATGGGCTGGTTGTCGATCATCGTGCGCACATCAGGGCGGTTCGCACCTGAGTCGAATGTCACCAGTGTCAGTCGATGCTCTTGTGTCTCGGCAAACTCCTCCTGTGCACTCCTTATGGTGTTGATGGTCTCGTTGATGCCCGAGAGGGTGGCTTCGCGCAAATGACTCATCGAACCACTTTCATCCACAATGATGAGGTTGTAGATGTGGGCCTTGTTGCCAGTGCTATTCTTTCTCTCTTCTGTGTTCTCCGGTTGCTTGTTGTCGTCAGTAGGGGCATTCTTGTCATTCCCTGAATCGACGGCATTGTCATTCTCCGTTTCTGGCTCGTTCTTGCCAAATTGATTGAAAAAACTTTTTAATTTACTCATGATTGAAATGTTTTAATATAACAACTCTTGTTAAACATTCGTAGTCCTCATACTATTCGCTGTGTGAGATTTACGCAGTTGCAAAGGTAGGTGTTTATTTTTTGTTTTCCAAATATTATTGCGTAAAAATTACATAATCACGATTCTTTTGCGTAAATTTCACTCAATTAACAGTTTCTATATCTTAATTTTCCCAGCGCACTTCTTGCAAAGACGTGTTTTGTTCGAAAAGTCTGGATGTCCCTTTGCGTCCTTGATGATGCAGTGAGGGTCGTCGTTGGGACAGTGGGGTAGGTTGAAGAGAGCATGCGACAGTTCGTGGCAAACCACTTTCCAATTGTCTCTTTTCTTGTTCTTCACTCTGAAATCGGAAACCACACAGACGTGCTTGCCTTGGAAAGCCAATCCTTGTACACCCCAGTCGGCCCTGCCTTTATAGGTCACGGAAATATCTTGATGTGTCAACAGGATAACGGCATTAAATTGCTCTTCAGGAAGTGATTTGAGCATCTTGTCAGCCCTGTAACGGGTCCGCTTGTCGTTCAATAACGAGTCGGTAAGTTGGATGTTGGGCAACACCTCTATGTCTATACCCGGAAGCGAGCAATCGTTTAAAAACTGATTCAGATGGGGAATCAGCGCCTTGGCTTCCTGCTGTGAGAAGTCGTTGTAGGGTTGCAGGTAAATGGTGGGAGGGCAGGTGCATCTGAAATCTTCCGTTATATCCTCCTCTTCTACACCCTTGTTATGCTGGGTGCATCCGGCAATCAGGCAACACGCAAGAAGTAGCCCAATATACTTATCCATTACAATTCCGTTGCAGTGTTTCATGTTCCAAAAAGTGTTATTTGGTTTATGATGTATCGCACAAGTTAAACTTATACCACTTATTGCCAAAAACACTCAAAAGGTAAACATGCTGTCACCAAACCGCCGGTTCCTCTTATGGATTTGTGGCTTAAAAAACGATTTTGTGGCCGATGCTGTCTTCTGTATGGGCTATTGGTACGCTGTCCGTCTCGTTGCTCATGGCGATATGGCAGATCTGTTCAAGGGATTTGCGAGAGCGGCATACGGTTGGTGAGCACTCCACTGCCGTGATGAGGTCCTCATTGTCGAGGTCTTCCTGCTTGAAGATGTAAATATTCGGACGGCGCTTGTGCGAGGTCGAAGTGGTGGGGCCATAGAATTGGTCGCGGCGGTCCTGCAGGTTTTGGCGGTGCTCCTCTTCAGCGGCAAGACGCACTGAGTCGACTTCCGTGTTTGTGGTTTGCTGCACATTCATGCCGTCGACATGCTCCAGACCGAAGCCTGTGGCAAGGATGGTCACTTTCACTTTCTTGCCCAAATCAGGATTGACAGCCAGTCCCCATTTGATTTTGTAGTCTCTGCCGAATTTGGCCATGAACTCGTGTATGTCATTCATCTCGTCCATCATTAGTCCCTCGTTTTCCTTGTCCTCGGAGAAGGTAATGTTCAGCAAGATTTTTTTGGAGTTGAACACGTCGTTGTCATTGAGCAAAGGAGAATGGAGCGCATCTTCGATGGCTTTCTTCACACGTCCCTCACCCTCACCGTAACCAGTACTCATGATGGCGACGCCACCGTCTTTGAGCACGGTGCGCACATCGTTGAAGTCGAGGTTGATTAGACCTGTTTCGGTAATGATTTCGGTAATGCTGCGCACGGCAATGTTCAAGGTGTCATCGGCCTTGGCAAACGCGTTGAGAACAGAAACATCGGGATAAATCTGACGGAGGCGCTCATTGTTGATGACGAGCAATGCATCTACATACTTGGCCATTTCCTCTACACCATCGAGCGCCTGGTCGATTTTGTTGGCACCCTCAAACTGGAAAGGGATGGTGACGATGCCCACGGTGAGGATACCGAGTTCTTTCGACACACGTGCGATGACAGGTGCTGCTCCGGTTCCTGTGCCGCCGCCCATCCCAGCAGTGATAAACGACATCTTTGTGCCGTCGTTGAGCATGCGGCGGATGTTGTCCTCGCACTCTACGGCGGCTTTGCGAGCCACTTCTGGCACGTTGTCGGCTCCAAGTCCTTCGCCCAACTGAAGGTGTGTGGGAACGGGAGAGTTGTTGAGGGCTTGGCGGTCGGTGTTGCAGAGAACGAAAGTCACATCTTTAATGTTCGTACGATACATGTGGTTTACGGCATTACCGCCGCCGCCACCTACACCGATGACTTTGATGATGCAATTCTCCTTGGGAAGGTCTTCAAATTCGAGTATCTCTTGTTTACTTGTGTTTTTGTCGTTTGCCATATTGGTTTGATTTTATTTTTGGTTCATGAATAGGGTAGGATTTAACACCTGTAGTCGTCTTCGTTCTCGGCGGAGATGATGGTTGTACCCAGAT
>CADBXS010000172.1 GCA_902798705.1 uncultured Bacteroidales bacterium | reverse complement strand
TGAAACAGTTTGTTCTTCAGACATTCCTCATGAGAGTGAAGAACGATATCGTCGGCTTTGATGCCTCCTGGAATCTCCTTTTCGGACAGCAAGAGCACTGTTTGTCGCTGTGGAAAGCGAAGCATGAGATTGCGGAACACCATTGTGTTGATGCTGTCTAAATTATTGGAATTCAGTTCGTCGGAAAGGAGACGACCCAAAGATGTCATGGGCTTTTCTCCCATGCCATACACCAAAAGGTCGGCACCACAATCGCAAAGGATGCAACGCTTGAGTGAATCGCTCCAGTAATCGTAGTGGGTGAGTCGTCGCAAGGATGCTTCGATGCCACCTACCACAACGGGTGTGTCTGGAAATAGTTGCTTGAGAATCTTGGTATAGACGATGGTAGGGTATTCGGGACGCATGTCGTGCCTTCCGTCGGGCGAATAGGCATCCTCTGAACGAAGCCTTCGTGCGGCAGTATATTTATTCACCATCGAGTCCATGCTTCCAGGGGCAATGCCAAAGAAAAGACGAGGTCGCCCCAACTTCTTGAAGTCTCTGAAATCGCCATGCCAATCGGGCTGAGGCACAATCGCCACGCGTAGTCCCTCCAACTCCAGCAGTCGTCCAATAACTGCGGCAGCGAAAGAAGGATGGTCCACGTAGGCATCTCCACTGAACAGTATCACGTCCAGAGAGTCCCAGTGTCTCAGTTCCATTTCCTTCTTAGTGGTGGGTAACCAGTCGGTGAGTTGCATAGAATTTAAGTGTGAAAAAAGTCTTCACCCCAATCCATCTCTAAAGGGCGAGGGGGTGGAATGATGTTCAATTGGATTGGGTTCCATCTTCTTCGTCCTCGCTTTTCTGTTCGTTCCAGCTGATGTAGAGCATGATGAGTTCGCGGAGGCCATAGACTTTCATGTTGTCGTGGTAGAGCACCTCATAGCAGAGGTTGATGAGATCCTTGCAATCATCGTTTTGCATCACAAAACTGCGCACATTCTGCTTCAGTTTTTCGAGTGTGCCTTCTTCCACAATGCCATTGCTGGGTACGAGTCCATCGAACAAAGCGTATTTCTCGATGGTTTGCAGATTTTCTTCCGACACATCAATGTGTCGAGTGCCAGAAGTATTCGTTTGAATCTTATACATAGTTGTTTGAGTTGAACCGTTTATTTTCTGAAATAAAGGAATCATACGTCATCGACATAGAAAATTCACCACAGCTCCCATCAACCTGTTGCGACTTCTGGCATCCTTGATGCTTTCGAGAGGAAAACCAAAGGTAACGGCTTTGTAGTCGTTGCCATCGTATGCCACGGCAGCTGGAAGTCTGTTGGAGTAAGCAAGCATGGCAAATGCACCGCCCATAGGATTGATGGCTTCGGGTTGAGGCACTGCATAGCTCTCCGCGTTCAGTTCTCGATAAATCTCAAAATTCAAGCCTGAGCCAGCAACTTGGTTGACAGTCTTTGATGTGACGACATTGCTGAGAGAAGATTTGAGAGCAGGACAATGCAAACCGTTGTTCTTGAAAAGATTGGCTCCACTCACAAACACGCGGCCACCTTCCTGGCAGAAGTTGTTGATGATGTTGGCTGTTGTGCTATTGAAATTCTTCTGTACTCCGTAAATGACATCCATCATCTTTACATTGCCAAAGTCGAGTTTTGCATTCAGTAGCGCCGATTCGCTACAGGAAGTGAATGAGTGAGTTCCAGTGAGCTGGATGCCCTTTCCATGCTGGAAAACGTAGTCGAACGTGTTGCCCATCACCACTTTTCCTTCCAGTTCCGAACCGCTATAGCCAAGTCCTGTGGTAGATTCCGAACCAATGTTAGCAGGGTTGAAGCCTATCTGTTTGCCACAGAACCCTGCGTATGCTCCGTATGGCACACCTGGGTCGATGTCAAGGTCGAAGCCTTGTCGTGTGTCTGTGTTGATTTCAGCAGGTCCCGACAAGCGAGTGAAAGCATTCACTATCAGTACTGTTCCTTCGTTCTTCGATGCGTTGCACACTGAGAGAATTTCGGAAGGGAAACTCTTTCCGCCTTTGTTCAGGGCACACACACGGAAAGAGTAAATCTTGTCCTTCACGAGTCGCATTGTGAATGAATTGCCATGCACCACTTGACCATTGTCGAAATCGTCGTATCCCTCTCGTGTATAGACTACATAATGCGTTGCATTGGCACTTGGTTCGAGTGGGTCGCGCTGAGCTTGCCACGAGAGAGTTGCTTCACTTTTGTTTTCGTTGAGTGTAATGGCAAAGTCCTTCACAGGCAGTGGTTGAATCACATAGTCGCGGTTGTGCATCTCTGCTAGGTATTTTACGATTGTTTTATAGACCGAACGGCTGAGGTCGAACTTAAACTGAGGGTCATAGCCCTTTCGCATATCGGCAAAATTCTGATGCGATAGCATTTCCAAAATGACCGAAGGCACCTGTGGCATACGTGTTTCGCCATAGTTCCTGTTCCAAAGTTTACGGATTTGCCAGTTGTATTTCTTCAAGTCGGTGTTTAGGTTGGCAAGTAGCATGTTGCAGAGGTCGCGACTCACGTAGCGGTCGATGCCTGCATCCGTTTTTCCGTCGAAAAAATTGGTGGAACAGATGGAGAGTGAACCCACAAAGGTGTCATCGGCAAAAAATCCTGCATCGGTGTGGAATGCCATGGCCAATTCGAATGGTACTTTCCGTCCTTTGCTGTTCGGCATATACACCGAGCCACCGCCCAATTCGTTGGTTGCCAATGGCCGACTGTTTATGTCGCTGTTGTAGTCGTTCTCTGTGGCATATTTGTCGCACACTGTGTCGGGCATACCAGCCCATTGCGTACTGTAGCGAGCTGCTTCAGCCCATCGAGGTAAACCGCTGGTGGTGCCTCCTGAATTTCTCAAACTGCCACGAGCGATATTGCCCATGCCACCACCGAATCGTACGGCATCTGCCGAAACGATGCCATTGTGTTTGCTCACATTCGACAGCACCACCATGCCATAGTCGTGCTCACCTGGGTCGAACTCAAATGTTCCGAGATACACCCATGTGCCTCCGCCCATTTGCTGGTTTACGCTGAATTCAGTGATGCCTCCCTTATGGAAGATGGTGTAGCGGGCATCCTTGACGGAGTTCTCAAAACTTTGGTACGACACATAAACCGCATACTTTCC
>CADBXS010000171.1 GCA_902798705.1 uncultured Bacteroidales bacterium | reverse complement strand
GAAAAATCAAAATCTGTAGAACACAGTCACCATAGCGAGAATGTGCAAGTCGCTGATTAGCAAGAAAAATCAAGTTCAAAGCGTCAAAGTTGGGTTAAATAGAATCATCCCAAGTTATTGTTTAACGATTGCTAAAAGATTGTTTTGGCAAAGTTAGGAAAAAACAGACTTTTCAGGAAATGAGGAATAAAAAAAAGTGAAGAGTGAAGTTCCTTCGACCATTGGCTTTGCCGATCGAAAGGTTCTTCACCCTTCACTTCGTGTTCGTTTAACGATTAACTATTAATTGTTAATCGCTCATTTTTCACTTTTCACTCTTCACTTTTCACTCTTCTTACTCCAAGACTGCGACATCGCTGATGGTGATGTTGCCACCGTAGTTGTTGATACTCCAGCAGTTCTTCTGAATGCCGTAGATGCGGTTGGTGTAAGCACAAACATCGTTGATGTAGAGCGTGAGGACTGAGTTGTCGGTGAAGATGTTGACGTGATAGACATTGTCGGCTGGGCGCTGGAAGTTGTAGCCATCGATACCCTCGATGAAGCCCTTGCCGTTCTTGCCTTCTTCCTCAAAGTTCACCTTGCGGCCATCTTCCCACTCTGGGTTCACAACCATGGTGTAGTACTTCTCGGAGTCGGTGCCACGAACGAAGGAGATGCCGAACTTGTCCCAGTTGTTGCTGGTGGTGACGGTGAAGGAGATGTGGTTGGAAGTGCCCAAACGACTGTAGAGCACGAATGCATCGTTGCCCGAGAGCTTGCCACCTGTGCCTGTGAGGGTTGCACCGTTGGATGCCATGACCTTCACGTCCTGAACCTTCTTGAACTTCTGTGCGATGGCTGGCACCTGACCGAGAGTCAGTGTACCGTCGGCATGCTGGATGATGCGATGGCAGACGAGTGCGCCCGACCAGTTTGGTTCGCCACCTGCACCCACGTTCACGTTCTTGTCGAAGATGGTTGCACCTGTGCGGTAAGGACACCAGCCCCAGATGTAACGTTCAGTGCCGTTGCTGGCGGTCTTGCCTGCATAGAAGCCACGACTATCGAGCACACCTTCATGTCCGTCCTTTGGCCAGTTGGCACCTGGGTCGTTGAAGCAAGCTCTCAGCTCGTCGAGGGTGCGAGCCATCATGTACTTCACCTTGCGGCTCCATGAAGCGCGGTATGCCTCGCTATAGACTAAGTACCACCAGTCGCCCATCTTGAAGATGTCTGGACACTCCAACATGCGGTCCCAAATCATTGGGAACTGGCCTAAGTGGGTCCATGTCTTGAGGTCGGGAGAGGTGAACTCAGCGAACTTCAGCTTGGAGGAGATGACCATGTGCCAGAGTCCATCTTCTGCCTTGAACACCTGTGGGTCGCGGAAATCGACGGACGAATAGCCGTAGTCGTCGCCCTTCAGTATCCACTGGTTGTCCTTGGTCCAAGTCTTAAAGTCGGAAGAGGTGGCGCGCATCACTGCCTCCACGTTCTTGCACTGTGGGTTGTGGCCCGTGTAGTAGATGTAGTAGAGTCCGTCCTTCTCGTTATAGACTGCGCAACCCGTTCCGAGTGCAGCGTCCTGCTCGAGCGATGATGTGCCAGTAGGCAGCACTTCGCCCAGCGAGGTGTAAGTAGCTCCGTCGTTGGTAGCCACACCCCAGAAAGGATGGTAGTTGTAGGTGGCCTGCCTTCTGGTCGTAGAAAGGCATAGGGTCGCCCACTCTACCGATGGCAGGGGTGTAGTAGGTTTGGAAACCCTGCTCGTCGGTCGAGCTGAAGTAAGTCGATGTGCCAGCCCAGTCTTTTGGTGCGTCAGGGCCGAAGTCATCGTCACTGCATGCTGTCAGCATGGATGCTGACAACATGAGTGCTAATGCGGAATATATCATAGTCTTCTTCATAACTTTTTTACTTCATTAAGTAGTTGAACGTATTTTGAGTGATGATGGCAATGTTGCGGTGGAAGTTCTCGGTGTAACCTGCCTCGAAGGTGTAGGAGTACCAGTCGTAGCAGCCAGAGCCGATGCAGACGATGCCGCCCTTGCCATCGTGTGCAGGGTATTCCCAAGCCACAACTGCTCCGTCGCCACCAACGCCGAGAATCTTACCGCTTGTGCGAGCTTCCCATGCAGCGTGGTTGTCGTAGCCACCCCAGTCGGTACCGATGTGGTACTGAGCCGTTGAGTTGGTGATGTGGTAACCCTTGTCGGTGCAGTAAATCGCAGTGGCATTGTCGCCCTTCACCAAGTTCTGGTAGATAGGATGGTTTTCGGAACCGCCATAGTAGTAGAATGACCAAGGGTCGTTGCATACTTCGGCTGCATCTTCGTTCTGTCCCCAGCAGTTGTTAGGAGTGGTCCAGTCGTCGTCGCCAGTAGCGCCGATGAACGAAGGCAGGTTGGTAGCGTAGCGAGTGAGGAAGAGGGAACCGCCATTCTCGTAGAAGCTGCGCAACTCGTTCTTCGTGTCCATAGCATCGGTAGCCTTTGCCAAGAAGACGTCGTGTCCATCGACACCACCATCCACGTGCCAGTGCCACCAGATGACCTTACATTCGGAGAGGTCGAGGGTTCCGGCACGGAGGTCGGCGAAGGAAGCATAGAGGGAATTAGGAATGTTGCCCAGCATCCACTGACATGCGGTCTTTGCTTCCATGTCGAGGTCGTTCATCGTTGGAGCAGAACCCACGAAGAGGGCTTTTGGCTTCTCGATGGCAATGACTGTGACGGTATAGACAGTCTCAGCGGAGTTGTTCTTCACAGTGTATTGAACAGGCTTCGAGAAGTCCTGAGCAGCACCCGAACCAGGAGTGACGGTAGCGTTGTCGCTGATGGTGATGGTAGGAACCAAGCTGGTGATGTCAACCGAACCTGGTACATAGACCGTGATGGTCTTGGCAACTTGGTCGATGGCACCCTGATAGATTTCGTTCACCACGAACTGCTTGATCCGTGCTTCGTCGTGGAGTATGCTGAGAGTCCAATTGAGGCTCACGTCGCCGTTCTTCACGTGCAGCACCTTCGCTGCATCCATGTTGAGAGTCTGGCCTTCCTGAATGTCGCACACGGCACCGTTGGAGAGTGTGAGTGCTGTGACCTTCATGGCAGAAGTTTCGTACACTTCGGGCAGGCGCACCACGATGCTGCGCGAAGGGAGGTTGATGACACCCTCGTAGTTGTCGAGTTTGATGTACTCAACCATGCAGTCACCGCTCAGCTGAAGGTCGCTGACATTGTCGTCGGAGCAAGCTGCCAACGAGCAGATGATGCAGATGACGCCTATGATGTTGAAAAATTTTGTTTTCATAATGTTGATGATACTTTTTGAATGAGGAATTTGGAATGTGGAATGAGGAATTTGGAATGTGGAATGAGAAATGAATTTCAAATTCCTAACTCCTCACTTCCAATTTTTATTTACCAATTACCGATGTTCTGAGTGTAGTGACCATTGGAAGCAGAAATCTGACTGAATGGAATAGGCAGATACTCGTCCTTGTTGGCTGTGAAGCTGGCTTCGCCATAGATGGCGCAGTTGTCGCGTTCCTCAGCATAGTATTTGTTCAGCACGGTGGCAGCATCGCCCCAGCGCACGAGGTCGAAGAAGCGCTCACACTCCATACCCATCTCCAAGCGGCGTTCCATCTTGACAATCTTGATGGCCTGCTCCTGCGAGTAAGCACCCTTGTAGTTGGCGATATACATCTTCACGCCATAGGTGTTAGGATAGTTGCCAATCATCTGTGTGCTCTTGGCAGCGCGGGTGCGAATCTGGTTGACGAGATTGATGGCCTGATCGGTCTGTCCCAACTGAGCGTAAGCCTCGGCACGCTCCAGCAGCACGTCCGCATAGCGGAAGACGATGCGGTTCATGGACCTTGCCCAGTAGGAACCCTTGAGGAGGTAGCTGTCGATGAGTGCAGGATCTACATTCTGCTTCAGCGATACATTGTAGCCATAGAGTCCGTTCGAACGGCTCCAGATGCTGGTTTCCTCCATCATGTAGTTCTTGTTGAACATGTATGGGAGTCCTGGAATACCAACGGTGAGGAAGAGTCGTGGGTCGGCATTGTCCTCAGCCTTGTTGTAGTCCTTGCCGTTGAAAGTGTCGATGAACGGCAGACCGTCGTCGCCCGTGCGATAAGCATTCACGAGGTTCTGACTTGGCTTGTAGAAGTCGCAGCCTCCATCGGTTGCACCAGGGATGTTTGGCGGAATGAGTCCGTAGCTCCAGTTCAGGTTGCCGTAGGTGCTACCGTCGTTGCGGGAATACTGGATGGCCCAAAGGCTTTCCTTACCGTTCTCGTACTGCTCTTCAGGGCGGAAGTTGTTGTGGATGTCGTCCTCAAGACCGTAGTTGGTGTAGAGCGCAGGGTTGGAGAATTCGATAACCTTCTCCAAGTCTTGCTTGTTGATGCTGGTCACCTGGTTGCTCTTCACGTCGTCCTGATGATAAGCCTTGTAGAGATATACCTTGGCAAGGAATGCAGCCACGGCTGCCTTCGTTGGGCGACCTTTATCGGCCTGCACCTCTGGCAGTGTGTTGAAAGCCTCCATCAAGTCGTTGATGATGAGCTGCCAACCTTCGTCGTTGGTGTAAGCAGTGTTGGAGAGTTCGTTGTACTCGTCGTAAGTGAGGTTTTCGTTGATGACGAAAGGTATGTTCTTATAGAGTCGCTTCAGCAGGAAGTGAGCGTAGGCACGGAGGAACTTCATCTCGGCCATGCGCTGAGCCTTCATTGGATAGCTGCTGGCATCGGTGGAGTTGAGCAGGGCAATGGCCGTGTTCACACGCGAGATGCTCTTGTAGAGGCGCTCCCACATGTCGCTGATGTTCCAGTTTTGGGTC
>CADBXS010000170.1:1529-4746 GCA_902798705.1 uncultured Bacteroidales bacterium | reverse complement strand
TAAAGAACCGCCGTATGCGGAACCGCATGTACGGTGGTGTGAGAGGTCGGAAAACGAAAGTAGGAAGAAAACTACTTCGTTTTCCTCCTACTCGATTAAGTGTCTAATACTTGAAGCTTGAACCACCGACAAATTCTCGCATGATGGATGTTGGTGGTATTTCTTTGTCGCTCACAGGAAGGAAGAAATGGAGGAATTTGAGAAGACGGTGAGCTTCGGTATATTCAGGACAATTCTTTGGCACAGAGGAAAGGATAATTTCTGCATGAGTGCGGAGAACGGCAAATTCGATGTTCAATGCCGAGTTGAACATCACATCGGCTGTTTCCTGGAACGGAAGTATCCATTGCTCTTCGGCTGCACAGACGTTTTTCCATTGGCTGATGGTTTCGCGTGCTGAATAGGCTCCTTTGTTGTAGTCGCGAATAATGCGACGAAGTAGTCGGTTGTCGCGAATTGGCACCCAGTTGTGGTCATCGAGAGAGATGCTGGTGAGTGCTGAGACAAAGACTTTGAATTTTGCTGAGTCGGGAATCGTGGCTGTGAGTAATGGATTGAGTGCATGAATACCTTCAATTATCAGTACACTGTCGGGGGTTAGCTTCAGGTGCTTTCCGTTGTACTCTCGTTTTCCTGTCACAAAATTATATTCGGGCACTTCCACATTTTCTCCTTTCATCAATCGGAGTAGATGATTCTCGAGCAGCTCGTGGTCCACGGTCTTGATGTTGTCGAAATCGTATTGCCCATCCGGTAGGAGTGGGGTATCTACACGATTGACAAAATAATCATCGGTTGAGAAAGAGATTGGGCGCAGTCCGCAGGCAAGGAGTTGGATGGAGAGACGTTTGCAGAAGGTGGTTTTCCCAGAGCTGGATGGACCTGTGATGAGCACTATCTTGATGGGATTCTCTGCATCGTGGAATCGTTGATCTATCTGTTCGGCAATTTTCACGATTTTTTTTTCTTGCAGTGCTTCGCTCACTTGGATGAGTTGAGATGCAAATCCATTCAGTACCGCCTTGTTGACATCTCCCGCATTTGAAAGGCGCATGATGACATCCCAATGCACTTTTTCTGCAAAAACTTCGAAAGTGTTAGGCATATCGATTTTCTTAGCCAAAACGTCAGGATTCTTACGGTCGGGCACACGGAGCAACATGCCTTCATGGTATTTCTCCAGTCCCCACACCTTCAAATATCCAGCCGATGGAACGAGAGAACCATAATAATAATCCACCGTGTCGCCTAACATATAATAGTCGCTATAAATCTGCCCGCTGGTCTCAAGGAGCTTCACCTTATCGGAGAAACCTCGCTCCTGAAACACGCGTATTGCCTCTTCAGTTGTTGCTTCCATGCGTCGGAAAGGCATGTCGAGATTGATGATTTCTTGCATCCTTTCCTGAATTCTCTCGATGTCTTCCTCCGTCAGTGGCTCATCGTGCTTCTTCTTTCTGAAATTGCAGTAGTATCCATTGGAAAGAGGGTGCTCAATGAACAGTTTGCTTCCAGGAAAGAGGTCGCTGGTAGCTTTGTAGAGCACAAAGCATAGAGAGCGAACATAGGTGCGAAATCCTGAGCCATCGGTGGTGTCAAGAAATTCCACATCTCGATTCTGGAAAAGACGAAATTTCAATCCTTGAGCAGCATTGTTCACTCTGGCTGAAACAACCTGGTACTTTAAATTCAGCTCGTTTTCGAAGGAATGATACACCTCAAGCAACGAGGAGCCTTCGGGAAAACTCTTCGTGATATGATTGTTTACACAACGAATTTGTAGCATAGCAGTAGTTAGTTTATTTTGCAAAAATAATTCTTTTTTTTGTCAGTTTAATATTTTTTTTCTTAAATTTGCAAACATCGAATGAAAAAGATTTTTAACACCATTTTTTGAATCCTTTTTAGCATTCCAATACTATGAGTACAATATATGATCCTCTACCGCTGGAAGTACAGGAAAATTTGGCAAAGCTCAAGGCGGATTTAGACGAAAAGATTCCATCTAAGGAATTAGATAGGAACCTGTTGATAGCTTCATGGAACATTCGCGCTTTTGGTAATCTCACTCGTGAATGGATGAGTAAGGAATCGGATTCTCCACGTAAAGATTTGCACTCCATTTTCTGTATTGCTGAGATTCTCAGACGATTCGATGTGATTGCCGTGCAAGAAGTGAAGTCGAACCTTCGAGCATTGCGTGACGCACTGAAACTTTTAGGAGACAATTGGTCGATGATTTTGACGGATACCAATAAAGGGTCGGGTGGAAATGAGGAACGAATGGCGTATCTGTTTGATACCCGCCGTTTGAATCTTTCTGGACTTGCAGGAGAATTGGTGATTCCGAATGAATGGGTGAATAATCCAGATAAGGTGCTGAAGGAGCAGTTTGTTCGTTCGCCATACGCTGTGAGTTTCAGAGCGGGAAAGAAAACATTCATTTTGGTTACCGTACATATTAAATATGGTAAGAGTGCGAAAGGACGTCAAGATGAAATCCACGGCATTGCAAAATGGTTGTCGGAATGGGCAACAGACGTGAATGCTTACGACCAGAATCTTATTGTGTTGGGTGACTTTAACATTGAGGCTCGTGGAGATTTTCTTGATAAGACATTCTTATCCGAAGGTCTTTTTGTACCAGAGGAACTACAGGTGAAAGCTCGCTCCATTTTTGATGAATCGAAGTACTACGACCAGATTGCTTGGTTTAATGGTGAAGATGGAAAACATCCAAAACTTTCGATGGAAGTGAAAAGTGCTGGAAATTATGATTTTGTGGGAGTGGCTTTGGAAAATAGAAACTTGACGAAGCAACAGCTATCTTACATGCTTTCAGACCATTATCCACTTTGGGTTAATTTCGAAACTTAAAAGATATTTTTTTTCATAAGGTAGGCTCTTTGAATGAACCACTCAACAGAAATTAAACCATTTGCCGCTTCGTAAGTCGAAAAAAACATAAGGAACAAAAATATCTATTGTAATTATTCACCAATAACCACAGATTCATTTATGAAGGCAAAATTATTGATTTTGGCATCTGCCCTAATGCTTGTTTCCTTGTCGATTTCTGCACAAGGCGACCGTCGTGAAAGACAGAACAATATGGACATCACCGAGATTTACAATCGTCAGGCTACTCGCTTGGTGAGAAACATGAAGTTGGATGACTCCAAGAAGGATGCATTCACAGCTTTGTACTTAGACTATC
>CADBXS010000170.1:0-1484 GCA_902798705.1 uncultured Bacteroidales bacterium | reverse complement strand
CACAGCTTTGTACTTAGACTATCAGAATGCGCGTCACAATGCGGTGAATCCGAAGGGTGGCGACCAAGAGGGACGCGAGCAGCGCACGAATCTTCAGGATTTGAGCGAAGACGAGGCTTTGGAGTTGATTCAGAAGAATTTTGAGCGTCAGGAAAAGCAGTTGGCAGTTGACAAGGAGTATCTTCCTAAGTTCCAATCCATCTTGACGAATGCCCAGTGCGCTCAGGTGTTTATCAACCAGGTGGGACGTCCTGCTGGTGGAAATCAGATGCGTGGTAACCGTCCTGGTGGCTTCGGTGGCGGCCGAGGAGGTGGCGGCGGCTTCGGCGGTGGCTTCGGTGGCGGCGGATTCTAAAAGGAAATCTTTAGAATTAAAAATAAAAAGAATGAGGAATAGCAAAAACCGTTCCTCATTCTTTTTATGTGTATGTACTTATTTCAGTTGTCCTGCTGCTTTCAGAAGCTTTGTTTCAGCAAGTTGAAGCTGGCAGCGTGCTTCCACTAGATTGGCACTGCAGGACTGCCACAGAGCCTGTGCATCGAGCAATTCCCTTGGCTTGTTCCAAAGAGTGCTGACAGAGTTGAAGTTCCGTCTGCGCTTCATTGTAGTTGTTTTGACACTGCATCAGTTCGAGCTGCATTTTCTCGTGCAGATCCTGCTCCTCCATTTCGGCGAGTTGGTGCTTGGCTTTAGCAGAGCGGATTTTGCTTCCTCGTTCTCCGAATGTGAGGATAGGGATATTGAGTGTGACACCCACATAGCCCGATATTTTGTCAATGAGCTTGCGTCCTGCCACTTCGATGCCGTTGGTGTAGGATGCTCCTCCAAGGAGTGCTAAGTTCGGCATGAATTCACTTTTTGCAAGTTTCACCTGCTCCGACGAAAGTGTGGTCTTGGATTGCAGGAGAGTCACCTCGGGGCGAGAATTGATGTTTGGTGCATTCAGCACGTCCTGAACCAAGGTGTTAGGTTCGATGCTCAGTGAATCAGGAGATACCACGTCGTAGTCGTAGTTGAGTTGGTCGTATCCCATGATTTGGGAAAGATTCATGCGAGCCAGTCTGTAGGCATTTTCAGCCTTCTGAATGGAGAGTTCCGCTTCGTTGAGCTTCACTTGCACCTTGAGCTGGTCGTTGCGTGTTTTCATTCCATGTTTCACAGCGCTTTCCACATTTTTCTGCAACTCAGTCAGAAGAGCCTTGTAGGATTGCGCCACCTGAGCCAGTTCCTTGGCACGTACCGCCTGTGAATAGGCTTCGTCGGTGCGTACCAACACCTCGCTTTCGGTCAGACGGATATTGTCCTTAGCCATCTGATGGCCTAATTTTGCCATATTGTATGCAGCTGTGATTTTTCCACCCATGTAGAGAGGCTGCTTCAGCTGAATTCCTGCATTGAAGATATTCTTGATTTTGTATTCAATGGTCTTGTCGGGGAACATGGCATATTGAGTCAATTTGTATGTCCCGTCTTCTTGTGGCAT
>CADBXS010000169.1 GCA_902798705.1 uncultured Bacteroidales bacterium | reverse complement strand
AACCCGTGATGGCACCGTAGGCATACACATTATGTATATATTGCGTGAGGAAATCTCTGGCAGCATCCAGCGCTCCACACTCTTTCAGTGCTCCTACGCCCAACGAGATGCCGATGTAGTAGAGAATCAGCTGGCTTCCTATGAATTCTGTGTTGCGAATGTAGTCTCTTCTCACAAAGAAGATGTTTCCATTCATGCGGAATGTGAAGGCACCTTCCAGCACCCAAATCATGGCAAGCACGCACATGGCTCCCAAGAATGGAGGGAAATGAGTGACGAAGGAGAACGTAGGAATAGACCACAATCCCACAATACCCAACACGAGCATCACACTCTTCTGCCATGGAGCAAGCAGGGAGTCGTCGCCTCGGTAGGAACGAATCGAAGAATAGGTTTCCACCCTTCCATGTATCAAGGAAGAAAGTAGGAAATTGAACACGCAAAGTGTAACAAAGCAAGGCAAGAAGAGTCCAGCGGCAAATGATGATGCCGTCACCACACCTCTCACCCACAGCATCAGCGAGGTCATGTCGCCAATCACCGTAAACGCGCCTCCCAAGTTGGCTGCAATGAGGATGGCACAGGCATAAATCACCTTCTGACGATGATTGCTCACCAACTTACCCATAATCGACATCATCAGCACTGCCGTCGTGAGGTTATCCACATTGGCACTGATGACAAACACAGAAATCGCTTTCCACTGCTCATGCGCAGCCACTTCAGGAGCGAGTCGAACACACCATTGTTGCCCATCACCTCCAGAATCGTATTCGTGGCAATGAGGAAGAGGATCACATTGCAAGCCTCAATGATATAGTGTGTCATCAGGTGCTGCGACACAAAACTTCCCACCGTCAGTCCCTTGATTTCATGCGTAGCCTGATAGGACGCATATTCCTCGGGATGCATCAACTGCAGGAAATCGCCTGCCTCAAGAATATAGAGAATCCAAACGATGACTCCACAAAACATGGCAACCGCTGCTCGGTTAATGTGGTTGATTTGAACAGTACTCATCAGCAGATAACCCGTGATAAGCACCGCTACAATTATGAGAGTCATCATTACCATTTGGGGAAGGAACTAAATTAGAAAAAGGGTTTGTGTATTTTTATGGCTTTAGAGAGCGACAAGCGGGACTCGAACCCGTGACCCTCGGCTTGGGAAGCCGATGCTCTACCAACTGAGCTATTGTCGCAAATAGGTGTTGCTATCTGAAATTCTCCGCAAAATTAAAAAAAGAAAATCGCAAAGCAAAACGAGATTGGAAGTTTTTTCGTATTTTTGCAAAAAATCACAGAATCAAGCACCCTCAAATGCTTTAGAACACGTTATAATTAGTAATTTTAAGTAAATTCTTTCCAATCACAAATCAGTAAATCGTAAATCAGTAAATCAGTAAATCACTCGATGGTCCTCAAGCATCTCACCATATTAAATTATAAGAACATTGCTGAAGCCGAGCTCGACTTTTCGCCTAAAATCAACTGCTTCGTTGGAAGCAATGGCGAAGGTAAGACCAACGTACTCGATGCCATCCATTTCCTTTCCTTTACACGGAGCGCCACCAACACCATCGACTCGCTCAACATTCGGCACGGCGAGGACATGATGATGCTGGCGGGTACCTACGACCTGAACGGAACTGACGAACTCTTCTCATGCGGGCTGAAAATCCACCAGAAGAAAACTTTTCGTCGCAACCAAAAGGCATACAAGCGCATGTCGGAGCACATCGGTCTGCTGCCTCTCATCCTCGTTTCACCCAACGACAACGAACTCATCCTGGGAGGAAGCGAAGAGCGGCGGCGATTTATGGACATCGTGATTTCGCAATATCATCCCACTTACCTTTCTCTCCTGCTTCGCTACAACAAGGCACTCCAACAGCGCAACACACTACTCAAGCAGGAAGAGCCTGCTCCCTCCATCGATATGCTGTCAGCCTACGAGGAAGTGATGGCTGCCACAGGAGAGGAAATCTTCAAGCAGCGCACAGCCTTCATCGAGGAACTCATCCCCGTCTTTCAGAGATACTACACACGCATTTCTGATAGTCATGAGAGCGTGGGACTCAGTTACACAAGCCACTGCCAGCGAGGTTCCCTTCTCGAAGTCATTCAGCGCGACCGCAACAAGGACATCGCCATCGGCTATTCACTGCACGGCATCCACAAGGACGACCTAACGATGACGCTCAACGGATTCCCCATCAAGAAGGAAGGCTCTCAGGGACAGAACAAGACTTTCCTCATCAGCCTCAAACTCGCACAGTTCGAATTTCTTCAACGCACGGGAAGCCGTACCAAGCCACTACTCCTACTCGACGACATCTTCGACAAACTCGACGCCAACCGCGTCACACAAATCATCAATGTAGTGGCAGACGAGGAATTTGGACAAATTTTCATCACCGACACCAATCGAGAGAACCTCGACCGCATCTTGGCGAAGAACAAGGGCGACTTCAAGATTTTCTCTGTCAAGGGAGGAGAGATTAGTGATAAGTGAAGAGTGAAAAGTGAAGAGTGAAAAATGTCTGTCGTCCTTCGTTTTTTCGTCAATCTCAAATCTGTCAATCGTAAATCTTTAAATTCGTAAATCCATTCATGCGACGTTCCAATTCAGAACATATTTCCGACATCTTGCAGCGATACCTTCGAGAAGAAGGACTGGAAACGCCCCTCAATCAGCACAGACTCATCAATTCGTGGGGCGATGTGATGGGACAAGGAATCCTGCGCTACACTGGCGACATCTTCATCAAGAACCAGACTCTCTATGTGCAAATCCGCTCTTCTGTCCTCAAGCA
Source organism: uncultured Bacteroidales bacterium (assembly GCA_902798705.1). Lineage (GTDB taxonomy): Bacteria > Bacteroidota > Bacteroidia > Bacteroidales > Bacteroidaceae > UBA3839. The sequence continues at coordinate 3,886 of CADBXS010000169.1, read as the reverse complement.
AGAACTGATGATGAGCCGTCAGACACTCGTGCGACGACTCAATGAGCACATCAACGCACAAGTCATCACCGACATCACATTCTATTAGCGAGTGAAATCCGCCCAAGTATAAAATCAATAGCAAAGCCTATTTTGCATTTTTTATAGTTTTAAGCCCAAAGATGATAAAAATGCAAAAATGAAACCATTCCAAACATATATTTTTTTGGTTTAAAAGAAAAATCGTGTAAATTTGCAATTCAATTCACAAACGAGCACAAAACAAGAACTATAATTTCAAACATCATTTATACACAAAAAACAATGGAAAAAAGTTATTTGCAGATAGCACGCGCTGCTTATCAGCCAAAGCTTCCTAAAGCTCTTCTCGGTGCAGTAAAGGCAGTTGAAGGTGCTCCTACTCAATCAGTTGGCAATCAGGAAGAAATCAAAAAGTTGTTCCCTAACACATACGGCATGCCTGTCATCGAGTTCGAAGCAGGCGAAGCACAGCAGCTTCCAGCCATCAATGTGGGCGTCATCCTTTCTGGTGGACAGGCTCCTGGTGGACACAATGTCATTTCTGGTCTCTTCGATGGTATCAAGAGCATCAACCCTGACTCTAAGCTCTACGGATTCATTCTCGGTCCTGGCGGTCTGGTTGAACACAAGTACATGGAACTCACTGCCGACATCATCGATGAATATCGCAACACAGGTGGTTTCGACATCATCGGTTCTGGCCGTACCAAGCTGGAGGAAGAAGACCAGTTCGAAAAGGGCATTCAGATTCTTCGTGAACTCAACATCAAGGCACTGGTCATCATCGGTGGCGACGACTCCAACACCAATGCTTGCGTGCTCGCTGAGTATTATGCTGCAAAGAACTACGGCGTTCAGGTCATCGGTTGTCCTAAGACCATCGACGGCGACTTGAAGAACGAGCAGATTGAAACATCTTTCGGTTTCGACACAGCTTGTAAGACTTACAGTGAACTCATCGGTAACATCCAGCGCGACTGTAACTCTGCTCGCAAGTACTGGCACTTCATTAAGTTGATGGGACGCTCTGCCAGCCACTCGCCGATGTTGTGACTTACATTGCGAGTGCAGTTGCTAAGCGTGCAGAGGATGGCAAGGACTTCGGTACTGTACTGATTCCAGAAGGACTCATCGAGTTCATCCCTGCTATCAAGAAGCTCATCGCTGAGTTGAACGACGTACTGGCTTCTGATGAAGCACAGAACTTAGGTCGCAGCCAGCAGATTGACTTCGTGAAGCAGCACATCTCCGCTGAGAACTTCGCTGTCTTCAACTCTCTCCCTACGAGCGTGGCTCGTCAGCTTGCACTCGACCGTGACCCTCACGGAAACGTTCAGGTAAGTCTCATCGAGACCGAGAAACTGCTTAGCGCTATGGTAGCTGCCAAGCTCGACAAGTGGAAGAAGGCAGGCAAGTATGTAGGAAAGTTCGCTTCTCAGCACCACTTCTTCGGCTACGAGGGACGTTGCGCAGCTCCATCCAACTACGATGCAGACTACTGCTACTCTCTGGGCTTCAACGCTTCTCGCCTCATCGCTAACGGCAAGACGGGCTACATGTCTATCATCAAGAACACAACCGCTCCTGCTGCTGAATGGATTGCAGGTGGTGTGCCTATCACTATGATGATGAACCTCGAGCGTCGCAATGGTAAGATGAAGCCTGTAATTCGCAAGGCACTCGTCGAACTCGATGGCGCACCATTCAAGTACTTTGCAAGCAAGCGTGATGAATGGGCTCGCGAAACCAAGTACGTCTATCCAGGTCCAATTCAGTACTTTGGCCCTACAGAAGTATGCGACCAGCCTACCATCACTCTCAAGCTGGAGCAGAAGAAGTAAAACTGAATGAATGAAGAATGAAGAGTTATAATTCTTTTCATTCTTCATTCCTCATTTTTTCATTTTCATTTTTGTGACGAAGAAAAAAACAAAGAAAAAACGCAAAGGCCGTAAGCAAAACGGTGGAATACTTCGACGGATGCCCTCACATCTTCTGTGGGGGCTTCTCGTTGTTGTCGTTTTCATATACATTTTTTTCTTCTACAAAACCTTCGTAGGTCCCTACTCTTTCCGTTGGAAGGCTCTCTACGGAGAAACCCATTACCCAGCCGGCACCGTGCGTGGCATCGACATCTCGCACTATCAGGACAAAATAGACTGGGACCGCCTACGCAACGCCACCATTCAGGACTCACCCATCCGTTTCGTCTTTATCAAGGCAACAGAGGGAACCGACAAATTCGACATGCACTTCAACCTCAACTTTGCACAAGCACGCAAGAATGGCATCGCTCGAGGAGCCTATCATTTCTTTAGCACGAAAAGCTCGGCCAAGAAGCAGGCGGAGTTCTTCTGCCGCATGGTGCAACTCGAAGAAGGCGACCTCCCCCCTGTGCTCGACGTGGAAACCGAAGTTGATAAGATGAGCGGGTATTCCAAGAACAAGTTGAAGCAGGAAGTCCTCACTTGGATGAATATCGTTGAGAAGCACTATGGAGTGAGACCGATTCTATATGCATCCTACAGTTTCCGAAACCATTACCTCAACGACGAAACCTTCAACAAGTATCCATTTTGGATTGCCCACTACTATGTCAACACCCTCCAATACAAGGGTGACTGGGCTTTTTGGCAACACACCGATGCCGGCCATATCGACGGAATCAAGGGCTATGTCGATGTGGATCTCTTTAATGGAGAAATGGAAGACTTTGAAAAACTACTGTTGAAAGAATAAAAACTCATTGGGGGGGATATCCTCAATGAGAACCTTGTCATTTCGCTTCGATTACACCATCACAACTATGGGGACGTACTCTCGCAACTATGGGGAATCACACAAGCGCGATTGGGGATTCACTCTTGCAACTATGGGGACGTACTTCAGTTTTGACCCATAAGAAGTTTTCTAATTGAGTATCAACAAATTAGTTTGTCTTTGAATTATCGCTCGTTGTGGGGAGATAAGCTTTTAGGAAAGGAGCCGTATAGCCTTTTCCAGAGCGAGCCACTTCTTCTGGAGAACCACAAGCGATAAGTTCTCCACCCCTTCGTCCACCTTCAGGACCAATATCTATGATATAGTCGGAATTGGCAATAACATCCAAGTTGTGCTCAATGACGATAACGGTATTGCCCTTATCTACCAAACGATGCAGCACTTGAAGCAATGCCTGGATATCGGCAAAGTGCAAACCAGTGGTCGGTTCGTCAAGCAGATAAACAGTGTGTCCCGTGTCGCGACGCGACAATTCAGCAGCCAACTTCACGCGCTGACTCTCACCACCAGAGAGTGTGGTGGAAGGTTGTCCCAACTTGATATAACCCAAACCCACCTCTTGCAGCACCTTGATTTTCATAAGTATATTGGGCTGGTTCTCAAAGAATTCCACTGCTTCGTTAATGGTCATATCGAGGACATCGGCAATGGACTTTCCCTTGAAGCGTACTTCAAGTGTGGCACGATTATAACGTTGTCCATGACAAGCTTCGCAAGGCACCTGAATGTCGGGCAGGAAATTCATGAGAATAGTCTTATAACCATTTCCACCGCAGGTCTCACAGCGTCCTCCTTTCACATTGAAGGAAAAACGTCCCGGCTTGTAGCCACGTATCTTGGCCTCCGGCATCTCCACGAAGAGGGAGCGGATATCGGAAAATACACCAGTATAAGTGGCAGGATTGGAACGCGGCGTGCGCCCCAGAGGTGACTGGTCAACACTCACCACCTTATCAACGAGGTTGATGCCCTCGATGGAATCATATTTTAATGGCTCACGCAAGGAGCGGTAGAAACTTTGTGATAGGATGGGCTGCAAGGTGTCGTTGACCAGTGTCGATTTACCCGAACCGCTGACACCCGT
>CADBXS010000168.1 GCA_902798705.1 uncultured Bacteroidales bacterium | reverse complement strand
GCCAAGGAGGTTGACGACTATCTGAAGCGCATCATGAACGACATTCACGAGAACTGCGTGAAGTACGGTACACAGGCTGATGGTTACATCAACTATGTGAAGGGTGCTAATGTAGCCGGATTCATGAAGGTTGCTTCTGCCATGATGAGTCAGGGCATTGTGTAATACAAGAACGTTAAAATACAACACAATTCATAGCTAAACCAAGGAATGGTGCGGTTTTTCTTCGAAGAATTGCACCATTCTTATTTTTTTTTATACCATTTGGCTTCGCCGAAGTTACTTGGCACTCTGAAATGAAAAGAAAAACAAACTTTTCTTTTGCATTTCTCTCGTTTTTTCGTAACTTTGCAACCTGTAAATAGAAAATAGTAAAAATAGTAAATTTATATTATGCTTACACTAAAGCTCATTACTGAGGAAACAGACCGCGTGATTCGCGGATTGGAAAAGAAACACTTCAAGGGTGCACGCGAGGCTATCGACGAGGTGCTTAGCGTTGACAAGAAGCGCCGTGAGGCCCAGCAACAGCTGGACAAGAACCTGAGTGAAGCCAAGAAGATGGCCGCCCAGATTGGTGGACTGATGAAAGAAGGCAAAAAGGCCGAGGCTGACGCTATCAAGGCACAGGTTTCAGAGATGAAGGAAACCAACAAGCAACTGGAGGAAACCATGACGAAGGCTCAGGAGGAAATGACACGTATGTTGTGCCAGATTCCAAACATTCCTTACGACGAGGTGCCTGAAGGCAGTGCCGCTGAGGACAACCACGTGGTAAAGTCAAACCTGAAGGAGTGTACCGACAAGGATACCGTTGGCAATTGGGACGTGAATCCACAGTTGGGTCTGGCTAATCCATTGCCCCACTGGGAACTCGCTAAGAAATACAACCTCATCGACTTCGACCTAGGCGTGAAGATTACGGGTGCTGGTTTTCCCGTATATATCGGCAAGGGTGCTCAGTTGCAGCGTGCACTGATTAACTTCTTCCTAGACGAAGCTCGTAAGAGTGGATACACAGAGATTATGCCTCCCACAGTAGTGAATGCTGCCTCAGGTTATGGAACGGGTCAGTTGCCCGACAAGGAAGGTCAGATGTATNNTATCGCGACGTGATTCTGGACGAGGCCCAATTGCCCATCAAGAACTGCGCCTACACCGAGTGCTTCCGTCGTGAAGCTGGATCGTATGGTAAAGATGTTCGTGGACTGAACCGTTTGCATGAGTTCTCGAAGATTGAAATTGTACGCATTGACAAGCCCGAACACTCAAAGGAAAGCCATAAGGAGATGCTGGAGCATGTAGAGGGATTGCTGAAGAAACTGGAACTGCCCTATCGCATTCTGTTGCTTTGTGGTGGTGATCAGAGCTTTACCTCTGCCATTTGCTATGACTTCGAAGTTTACTCAGAGGCTCAGGGTCGCTGGCTCGAGGTATCAAGCGTTTCTAACTTCGACACCTATCAAGCCAACCGTCTGAAGTGTCGCTATCGCAACGCCGAGACCAAGAAGACAGAGCTCTGCCACACATTGAACGGTTCAGCACTGGCTCTACCCCGCATCGTGGCTGCAATCCTGGAGAACAACCAGACAGAAAACGGCATCAAGATTCCACGTGCATTGGTTCCTTACACGGGTTTCGAAGTGATAGATTAATAGAATAATGTGTTAGATAAATATAATTTCAAGTATTTTTCTTTGCAATTCAATATACTTTTTGTATTTTTGCATGCAGAAATAAACGAAAGAAAGTTAATTATTTACCCTAAAACCCTATAATATGGACAAAAATCAGAAGTATGTCATCACAATCAACCGTGAATTAGGTAGTGGTGGACGCACAGTCGGCAGAAAGCTGGCCGAGAAACTGAATGTAGCTTACTATGACAAGCTGCTGATTAACGAACTGAAAAGCAAATTCCAACTGGACACCAACCAGATTGAGAAACTGAAGAGTGGTAAGAGCGACTGGTGGCGCGAGTTCATTAATGCAGCCATGTATATGGGTCAGGGCATGAACGAACTATGGTACTATCAGCGCATGACCGGTCAGGACGGTTCGCTGATAACCAGTAGCGATATGTTCAAGGTTGAGAAGGAAATTCTTGAAAAGGCTGCTGAGGAATCATCTTGTGTGATTGCAGGACGTTCGGGTTTCAGCATCTTCGCTAACCACCCCAACCACTTGAGCATCTTCATTCAGGCACCTCTGGAGCTCCGCATCCAGCGTATCATGGGCAAGCAGAACCTGACACACGAAGAGGCTGAGAAGGTGATTCAGAAAGTGGACGGTATGCGTGAGGCTTACGTGAAGAAATATACAGGAACCTCTCGTTACGACACTCGTAACTATGACCTTGTATTCAACATTGCTGGCAAGACTGAGGACGAGATTGTAGAGCAGATTCTCCAGTTCATTGGATAATCAACGTTTCTTCAACATCATGAATAATGTCAAAAAGCAAAAGAATGTGATGATTTCTTTTGCTTTTTGGTTTTATTTTAGTAACTTTGGCTTCGCCGAACTTACCGAGCACTCGAAAATGCAAGAAAAATAAGCTTTTTCTTTGCATTTTTCTCGTTTTTTAGTAACTTTGCAACCAAATTGCAAACCAAACAAAGGAATTATGAATAAAATTGTAAGGAAAGAACAATTTTCTGAAAAAGTCTTTCTCTTTGAAATCGAAGCTCCGCTGATTGCCAAGAGTCGCAAGGCGGGCAATTTCGTAATCGTTCGTGTAGACCAGAAGGGTGAGCGTATGCCCTTGACCATTGCTGGTGCCGATATTGACAAAGGCACCATCATACTGGTGGTACAGATGGTCGGTCTATCATCAAAGAAGCTCTGTGCACTGAACGTGGGCGACAGTGTAGCCGATGTCGTAGGTCCTTTGGGTAATCCTACCCACATCGAGAATTACGGTACAGTGGTATGTGCCGGTGGTGGACTGGGTGTAGCTCCTATGTTGCCCATCATCCAGGCTCTGAAGGCAGCAGGCAACCGTGTACTGTCAGTAATGGCTGGTCGTTCGAAGGATTTGATTATCCTAGAAGATAAAGTTCGTGAATCGTCTGACGAGGTCATCATCATGACCGACGACGGTTCATACGGCGAGAAAGGTGTAGTAACCGTTGGTATTGAGAAATTCATTGAACAGGAGCCTCATGTAGATAAGGTATTTGCCATTGGCCCTCCTATCATGATGAAGTTCTCAAACCTTACCGCCCAAAAACACGGCATTCCCTGTGAGGTATCGCTGAACACCATTATGGTGGACGGTACGGGTATGTGTGGTGCTTGTCGTCTGACTATTGGTGGTAAGACCAAGTTTGTCTGCATTGACGGTCCTGAATTCGACGGTGCTCTGGTTGACTGGGACGAGATGTTCAAGCGCATGAACACCTTCAAGCGTGAGGAACAGGAAGAACTGGCCCACTACGAGGAGCACTTATGCACAGGTAGCGATTCAGTTGCTACCAACGCTCCTACTACCGATGTCGTGATGGACAGTGACCCCACCAATGATACCATTGAAGTGCTGACCGACCGTGACGCCGAATGGCGTAAGGAACTGCGTGCTTCGATGAAGCCCAAAGAGCGTACGGCCATTGAGCGTGTGGTAATGCCTGAGCTTGATCCCGTTTATCGTGCGACCACTCGTACAGAGGAAGTAAATATCGGACTGACCAAGGAGATGGCAATGACTGAGGCTAAGCGTTGTCTGGACTGTGCCAAGCCATCGTGCGTAGAGGGTTGTCCTGTGAACATCAATATCCCATCGTTCGTAAAGAACATTGAGCGCGGTCAGTTCCTAGCTGCTGCCAAGGTATTGAAGAACACCTCTGCCCTACCCGCTGTATGCGGTCGTGTTTGTCCTCAGGAGAAGCAGTGTGAGAGCAAGTGTATCCATCTGAAGATGAACGAGCCCGCTGTAGCTATCGGTTATTTGGAGCGTTTCGCTGCCGACTACGAGCGTGAAAGCGGCAACATCAGTTTGCCTGAGATTGCTCCTGCCAACGGCATCAAGATTGCTGTCGTAGGTTCTGGTCCTGCAGGACTGAGCTTCGCTGGCGATATGGTGAAGAAGGGTTACGATGTATATGTTTTCGAGGCACTACACGAGATTGGTGGTGTGCTGAAATACGGTATTCCAGAGTTCCGTCTTCCTAACAAGATTGTTGACGTAGAAATCGAGAACCTCGCCAAGATGGGTGTTCACTTCCAGACCGACGTGATTGTGGGCAAGACCATTAGCGTGGAGACATTGGAGAAACAAGGATTCAAGGGCATTTTCGTAGGTTCTGGTGCAGGTCTGCCTAACTTCATTGGTATTCCTGGTGAGAACGCTATCAACATCATG
>CADBXS010000167.1 GCA_902798705.1 uncultured Bacteroidales bacterium | reverse complement strand
AGGTCTTTTCCCATACACATCTCTTCCACACACTTCTGCAGTGGTGAACCTCTTCAAGGAAGAGAAGCCACAGATTTGCCTTTTGGGTGCTACCGTCATCGGTCGTGACCTTGGCCCTCGCGTGTCTTCTGCACTCCACTCTGGCCTGACAGCCGACTGCACACAGTTGGAGATTGGCTCATTCGACATGAAGGTGAAGGATGCTGAGGGCAACATGGTCGATAAGCACTACGAAGACCAGCTCTACCAGATTCGTCCAGCTTTCGGCGGTTCCATCATCGCCACCATCGTCAATCCAGAGCATCGCCCACAGATGGCAACCGTTCGTGACGGTGTGATGAAGAAGGAAATCCTCGACGAGAACTACAAGGCAGAAGTGGTGAAGCACGACGTGGCCAAGTACATCCCCACCACCGACTACGTGGTGAAGGTGCTCGACCGTCATGTGGAGAAAGCAAAGCACAACCTCAAGGGTGCTCCCATCATCGTGGCAGGTGGTTACGGTGTAGGTGGTCCTGAAGGATTCAACCTCCTGTTCGAACTCGCTAAGGAGCTTCACGCAGAAGTGGGTGCCAGCCGTGCTGCTGTTGATGCAGGTTGGATTGACCACGACCGTCAGATTGGTCAGACAGGTACCACTGTACGTCCTAAGGTGTATATCGCCTGCGGTATCTCTGGCGCTATCCAGCACGTGGCAGGCATGAAGGACTCAGGTATCATCATCTCCATCAACAACGACCCACAGGCTCCTATCAACCAGATTGCCGACTACATCATCAACGGCACCATCGAAGAGGTTGTTCCAAAACTCATTAAGTATTACAAGAAGAATAGTAAGTAAAGAATTATGGCTAATTCCTATACAGATGTTCCTGAGATTAAATTCCACATGGAACACCCTTTGATGAAACGCATCGTTGAGTTGAAGGAGAGAAATTACGCTGACTACGGTCAGTATGACTATGCACCCAAGGACTACGAGGATGCACAGGAGAACTATGACAGCCTGCTCGAAATCACAGGCGACATCAACGCCAACATCATCGGCCCCAACTCTGAGGATGTCGATGCAGAAGGTCCTCACTGCGAGAACGGCCGCGTGCGCTATGCCTCCAAGACCTACGAGAACCTCGATGCCACCATCAAGGCTGGTCTCTGCGGCATGACCATGCCACGTCGTTACGGCGGCCTCAATCTGCCCAACGTAGTGTACACAGCAGCCAACGAAATCATCGCTGAAGGTGATGCTGGCTTCGAAAACATCTGGTCACTCCAGGATTGTATCGAGACGCTCTATGAGTTCGGTGACGAAGATCAGCGCAAGCGCTACATTCCCCGTGTTTGTGCAGGTGAAACTATGTCAATGGACCTCACAGAGCCTGATGCAGGTTCCGACCTCCAGTCTGTGATGCTCAAGGCCACCTTCGACGAGAAGGAGAACTGCTGGCGTCTCAATGGTGTGAAGCGCTTCATCACCAACGGTGACGCAGACATCCACCTCGTGCTGGCTCGTTCTGTAGAAGGCACACGCGACGGTCGTGGTCTTTCCATGTTCATCTACGACAAGCGCAACGGCGGTGTGAACGTGCGCCGCATCGAGAACAAGCTCGGTATCCACGGAAGCCCAACCTGTGAGCTCGTTTACAAGAACGCCAAGGCAGAACTCTGTGGCTCTGAGAAACTCGGTCTTATCAAGTACGTGATGGGTCTGATGAACGGCGCCCGTCTCGGCATCGCCTCTCAGTCAGTCGGTGCAGAGCAGGCAGCTTACGAAGAAGCCATCAACTATGCTCGTGACCGCAAGCAGTTCGGCAAGGAAATCATCCACTTCCCAGCCGTTTACGACATGATTGCCCGCATCAAGGCTAAGCTCGATGCAGGTCGTTCACTCCTCTACATGACTGCCCGCTACGTCGATATCTACAAGTGCCTCGACGACATCAGCAAGGAGCGCAAGCTCACTCCTGAAGAGCGCGACGAGTTCAAGAAGTACAGCAAGCTTGCTGATGCCTTCACGCCACTCGCCAAGGGTATGAACTCCGAGTTCGCCAACGAGTCTGCTTACGATTCTATCCAGGTGCACGGCGGTTCAGGCTTCATGCTTGAGTACAAGTGCCAACGCGTCTATCGCGATGCCCGCATCATGTCCATCTACGAGGGTACCACTCAGCTCCAGACGGTTGCAGCCATCCGCTACATCACCTCTGGCTTCTATGCTGGTGTCATCAAGGACTTCGAAGCAGAACCCGTTGCTCCTAAGTATGCTGCTTATGCAGAGCGCATCAAGGCAATGAACGAGAAGTTGACCGCAGCCATTGAGGCAGCAAAAGCTCCAGGCAATCAGGACTTCCTCGACCTCTGCGCCCGCAAGCTCTACGAGATGACCGCCTACGTCATCATGAGCCACCTCCTTCTTCAGGACACTCAGCGTGCTCCCGAACTCTTCGGCAAGTCTCTCGTGGTCTTCATGAACTACGCCGAGAGCGAAGTGGCAAAGCACAGCAACTACATCAACGCACTCGATGCAGAGCAGTTGGCAAGCTACGTGCAGGAATAAGATACATACATATTATAATAAAAGGGCTGGCTCCGATGAGGAAGTCAGCCCTTTTTATGCTCCTTTGAGAATTTTATCCAATAAAGATAATCCTTTCAGGATAATTATTTGGTTGGGGCAAAAAGAAAAAACACACTTTTTCACAAACTTGTGATTCACAAAGTTGTGAAAAAGCGTGTTTTTTCTCTGTTACAGACTGAAACCCGCCCTGTTCTTGGCAGATAACTCTTTTGTATGTTCAGTCAAAGGTGAGGTGTGGGAGGTTGTTGACGATGTCCGCTGTTTGCGTGCTGACATTGATGACAGCACGGGTAATGTAATAGTTCTAATGGAAGGCACATCCTCCCAGGAAATGCATTCGTTTCATCATCATATACCATTAATTTCTGTCTCCTCCAGAATAGCTAAAAAAACGTTTACTGAAATATAGAATATTTCTCCACGTCATTATTGTTCACAAACCGATAACCAGCGACATCCATAACGGCATAAATGAATTTGTCAGTACAGAATAGTTTGTTCATGGCAGACTTCATCTTCTCTATTTTGTCAGGATGGAGTTCTTGGAAAACAGGGGAAACATAGATCATGAATGGTATTTTCTTGCCTTGTGCTTGCGATTCCTCCGTTGCTTTTGCATGTCCAAAATAGTTGGGGTCGGTATCAAAAAGGTCTAATCCATGATCGGAGAAGTAGAATACAACAGCATCTTGCTCCTTGTATCTGTCCATGATGGAGTTGACGACGAAATCGTTGTAAAGGGTAGCATTGTCGTAGGCTGCCAAAATTTTTCTTTGATGTTCAGGA
>CADBXS010000166.1 GCA_902798705.1 uncultured Bacteroidales bacterium | reverse complement strand
GCTTATTACGAAGGCTAAGCAGAAGTATATAGAATAAAATGCACCACATCGCAATCATTGATTACGGTGCGATGTAGTATGGGCCTGAATAGTTACAGATTGTATATTTGCAAGCGAATGAGAGTCCTAATTCCTAAATTTATTTAATATGCAAATGGAAATTCAAACCAAAAAGATTACGTTGGGTATTATTTTGGCTACCGCTTTGTTATTTACTTCTTGTGCTTCCAACAAATCATCTACCATTGTTGGAGGGAAATACAATGAAGCCAATAATACAACTGAATATTTTGTTCTTCCTTATGGAAGTGTGTCCCTTCCTGGAAAATGGGAAAAGGGCAACTATGTCAGTGTTAGCAAACAACAGTTCTTCAAGAATCAAGACTCTATTTCGGTCGCGATTGCTTTTGGCAGGTATGATTCCTTTGAATTCAATAGGGATGGTAAACTGAAAGGTTATGACTTCCTCAAGTCTTTTTTTGAATGGGAGTCTGCTTATTTTCAAGACACTTTTGGATTACAGTCTCGAATGATTGAAACGGACAGAGTGAAAAGCTATATTATCTACAATGTTTCAGGTAAGAATGATGATTCTTTCAATACATTCTTTTTGATAGGTGAAAAAAATGGAAATGTCAGCAACTTTTCTGTCAATTACACAGACAAGTGGTCAGAAAGTGAAAAGATACTTTTCTTGAAAAATCTATACAAACAAAAAAGGAAACCCTGAGGCTTCCTTTTTTGCGGTGCGTACGAGACTCGAACTCGTGACCCCCTGCGTGACAGGCAGATATTCTAACCTACTGAACTAACGCACCTTGGATGGTTCTTTTTATGTATGTTTTTGCTTTCTCGGAAAAAAAAGAGAACCTCGAGGATTCTCTTCTTTTGCGGTGCGTACGAGACTCGAACTCGTGACCCCCTGCGTGACAGGCAGATATTCTAACCTACTGAACTAACGCACCTTTAATTTTGCTTCGAAAAGTAGTTCCTTTTGTTTAGCGAGTGCAAAGGTACTGCTTTTTTGTTAACTACCAAATTTTTTCTCTGCTTTTTTTCAAAAAGAATTTAAAATCTTGCTTTTGTGCAGAAGTGAACTCAAACCAAAGACTTCATTTAAGCAAGTCGGGGCGGAGTTTCTTGGTTCGTTCCATGGCTTGTTGCAGTTCCCACTCGCGTATTTTCTTTGGGTCGCCCGATAGGAGTACGGCTGGCACATCGCCAAAGCCAGGATAGGAGGCTGGGCGTGTGTAGATGGGAGGAGCAAGGAGTTCGTCCTGAAAGCAGTCGTCGAGTGCTGCCTGTGAATCGCCGATGGCACCAGGAATGACACGTACGATAGCATCCGTCATCATGGCTGCTACAAGTTCTCCACCCGAAAGGACGAAATCGCCAATCGAAACTTCGCGCGTGATAATCTTGTCGCGTATGCGCTGGTCGATGCCCTTGTAGTGTCCGCAAAGGATGATGATGTTCTTGAGTTGGGACAGTTCGTTGGCCATGGGTTGGTCGAACTGCTGACCATCGGGAGTGGTGAAGATGATTTCATCGTAGTCCTCTCCCGTGGCTTCCTTCAGGTTCTGCTGCAATGCAGCGATGCAGTCGGCAATGGGCTGAATTTGCATAATCATGCCGCTACCTCCACCGAAAGGGTAGTCATCTACTCGCTTGTGCTTGTCCTTGGTGTAGTCGCGGAGATTGTGTACGTGGATTTCCACCAATCCTTTGGCTTGTGCGCGTCCCAGAATGCTTTCGGTGAGAAATCCGCCGAATAGTTCAGGAAGAACTGTGATGATGTCGATTCGCATGATTCTTTTGAATGATGGATGAGGAATGGGAAATGAAGAATAATACAAAATTATACAATCTTCATTCTTTATTCTTGCTGATGAACGATAGCTTTCTTGCTAATTTGCTGCAAAGTTAGTGCTTTTTCTTGATATGTTACAAATTTAATAGAATTGATTACATATATGAAAAGAGCTTTGGTGGTTTTGAACTATCTTTGCATCGTACAAACTGTGGCTCAAATTTTTTTATTCACCTAATAAACCCTTTTTTTATGAAAAGACATTTGATGATGGTGCTTGGTTTGTTGCTTGTGGGAGTGACAGCAAGTGCCCAGTTTAGAGGACAACAATTGAGACTCGACCCAAACAAGTCGTTGAAGGATTCCTACAAGAACTACTTCATGATTGGTGTGGCTGTGAATCAGCGTAACATTACCAATGAGGAGCAAGCCGCTATTGTGAAGAAGGAATTCAACAGCATCACTGCCGAGAACGACATGAAGCCTATCTCTGTGCACCCTGAAGATGGTAAATGGACTTGGGAAAGAGCTGATAAGATTGCTGATTTCTGCCGTCAGAACGGCATTAAGCTGCGCGGTCACTGCTTGATGTGGCACTCGCAGATGTGTGACTGGATGTTCTACGACAAGAACAAGAAGCTCGTAAAGAAAGAAGTGCTCTTCGCTCGCATGAAGGAGCATATCCAGACTGTGGTGAAGCGCTACAAGGACGTGGTTTACTGCTGGGACGTGTTCAACGAGGCTATCGTTGATGGTCGCTGGGCTCGCCAGCCGCTTCGCGAATCCACTTTCTTCAAGATTTGCGGCAATGACGAATATATCCGCAAGGCATTCGAGTACGCTCGTGAGGCAGACCCTAATGCATTGCTTTTCTACAACGACTACAATGAGTGCGACCCTGCTAAGCGCGATCGTATATATAATATGGTAAAGGAAATGAAGGCTGCAGGTGTGCCAATCGATGGTATCGGTATGCAGGGACACTACAACATCTATGGTCCTTCGGAGGAGGATATTGAAGCTGCTCTCACCAAGTATTCTGAAATCGTTGACCACATCCACGTGACAGAGCTCGATGTGCGTGTGAACCAGGAAATGGGTGGACAGTTGCAGTTCAGCCGTAACGAAGGCGTCAACATTACCAACGACATGAAGCTCCTTCAGGAGGCTCAGTACTCTATGTTGTTCCGTTTGCTTCGCAACCATGCTGACAAAGTGGAGTGTGTGACATTCTGGAACCTCAGCGACCGTGACTCTTGGCTCGGTGCTAACAACTATCCTCTGCCATTCGATAGTGAATATCGTCCAAAGAATCTCTATCGCGTGCTTCGCGACTTCGACCCTCAGCTCGACAAGCCACAGAACATTAAGGAAGACTTCAAGCCATGCGAAACTTGTCAGCCAGGCTATGAATATCCACAGGTGAACTCTCAGGGCTATGTTCGTTTCCGCGTGGTTGCTCCAGATGCTAAGTACGTGATTTGCTCAGCTGGTCATGGTGGCGGCATGGGTGGTACTGTGCTGAGAAAGCAGAAGGACGGTTCATGGATGGGCACAACCCTCCAACCTGAGGATGAAGGTTTCCACTACTACAC
>CADBXS010000165.1 GCA_902798705.1 uncultured Bacteroidales bacterium | reverse complement strand
GGGCAAGAAACGACTACGCCTTCAACACACCCAACCCCAACAGTTACAACCATGACAACAGTTACAACACCCGTCGCCGACCGACTTCAGAGGATTACATCCGGGCTGCACAAGAGCGCGCTATTGCCCAGACCGAACAATTTATCAGAGAAGCGGAACTCCGAAGGGGAGGCGTTCCTCCGCACCTTCCCATCTTTTGAGGCCACTCTTTCTGAGTTTTAAGAACTTGTCTTCACATTGTCAGTGAAAAGATGGTCCGATACAACCGATGGCAACAACATCAATAAACCCCGAAAGTCTTTCCAACTTTCGGGGCTCATCCCAATTTTACATGTCCTATAAATCTCCAAGCATCACTTCACCTTTTCCAACATTTTGAGGGTGCGGCGCAGGAACAAGTCGCTATGCTTGTCGTAAACAGATATCGAGGAATTGTTAGCCAACTTGCCTACAGGTTGCTCCTGCCCACATAGGTCGGAATATGCTTTCAGTTGATCATACTTCGTTCCCAAGTCGTCGTGGCCTATCAGTCTGATTTCCGGCACGAAAGTCTTGGAGTACTGCATGCATCCTTCGTCGCACTTGAAGGTGATGGTCACTGTCACGAGGAAGTCGGGAACGACGGGGTCGTAGATGGCGCCACCCTTTTCGAAGGGGACGAAGACCTGGGGCATCATCACCATTTCCTTGCCGACCAAGGAGATGTGCCGGCCGTAAACATTGACATTGCTACCAGGCAATTGGAGATAGGTGCAAATGTCTTGCTCTCCCATTTCAGTCTCTTCAGAAGAAGGCATGCTTGTCTTGTCGCCAGCCAGTTCATAGCCATCCACGATCAGGTCGTTGATGTCGACTTGGTGGATTCGCGGTGTGCTGTTCGACGAGAGCCTCACGACGCCGGATGTCTTTCCGCCACCAATGTTGATCGTTTGACGGTCGTCGAGTTTCAGGAATTTGCGGTAAGAGTCGCTGTGGCCCATATTATAGTTGGTATATACGCCATAGTTGGTCGTCACCACCAAGTCCTTGATATTATGGAAAAGGTCGGTATTGAGGTTCACCTGCACGCTTGACGGGTCGAAGAAACTTACCAAACGTACATCGTAATCGTAGAATTCGCTATTGGTATAGTTTGAACCGTCTGCGACAAGGTTGAAATGGTCGACCGATGACAGGAGGTCTTCCTTCGAGACATAGACCACAGGGTCGGCGGCGAGGCTCCAGCATCCCTCACTGATGTTGCTGCTCGAATTGGCTGCGTTGACAAGTTCTGGTGTCACCACCACTCCTCCTTCATTGTTGGAAGTGTAGCCCGAAATCAATCCCGAGAGGTTGAGGGTGGCATCAAGACCAAGGTCGATCTTACCAGGGATGGTGTCGCGCTTCACAGGTTCTTCACCACCTACCCATCCGAGTACGGCCGATGTGACATTGAGCAGCATACTACCAGCAGAGAGGTAAGGAGCAACTCCTTTGATAAAACCTGGAGCGACTTTGTTGTTCATGAGTCCGAAGGTGCTTGCGGAACTCGAGACACAGCCTCCAAGCAGACCACCGATAGTGCTGAGGGTACTGCACACACCGCTCATCGAATTACCTCCGCCCGTTTCAATCACCTGCGGTTCGGTGAATGTACCCTTCATGGAGCCGAGGAGAGAACCCGTCAGCGTTATGTCGGAAGTAGCACTGGTGATAGGGTAGATGGTGATGTGTCCCCGTTGCGACAAGCCCGAGTGCCAAGTGCCTCCCGTCATCGCATAGCATGAAAGGTCGAGGTCGAAGCAGTGCCAGTAGGAGGTGACGCCACGCACATCATCCACCGTGTAAGGGGATATGTAGCAGGAGAATGCGTCCTGATTGGTGTTGCCCACTTTCAACTTTGCCTTTGGTACGAGCGAGATGCCATATTGGTGGTTGGCTGGCACAGAATACTCCATGCTGTGGTAGAGAGGCACCTTGTCGTCGGTGTTCGAATCACCAGTTTTAACAAGATAGACGAGCTCGCTGCCGTAACCTGTAGGGTCTTCGATGTAGTGGAAGATGCGCAGCACACCAGTGTATCTGTTATAGAGACCGAACATTCGAGAGCGCTTAGCGTTTTCGTCGTTGAGTTCGCAGAAAGCCATCTCCCATCCGTCGCTCTTCTTCACGTCGAAGCGTATCATGTCGGGGATGTTCTGTGCCGATGCACCGTACCAAGGACTGTTGACCTCATGCCTGATGCCTGCGATTTTCACCGTCTTACAGTTCTCCCAGTTATCCAGGAACTCCCTGCTGGTCATGTCGTCGCCCAGCAGGCCATTTCCCAGCATTGCTGTGTCCTTCTTATCTGGAAGGTTGTCGTCATTGCTACAAGCGGTGATCCCAGTAATCAATGCTCCAGCCATCATAAAGGCAACTAACGCCTTCTTTCTCCTGAGATAATTGATATTCGTTTTCATAATGCAGACTTTCATTAAAAATTCTTATTATTCTTTTAAAAAAATTCATCTTATTCATAGTTTTAAATTTTTACTTTTAACTTTTAATTTTTCATTTCTCACTTTTCACTTCTCACTTCTTACAGCTCTGCTCCATCATAGATTTCGCTGTCGTTCCTTCCGAAGATTCTGAAGAGGAAGTTATACGATGTATCGTATTTATGCTCACCATAGGTGTATCCGCTCAAATAGCAAATCACTCCGTTGTATGAGCGCCAGGTACCGTGTTGTTCGTCGTACCAGAAGTTGCACCCCGGGATGAGAGCTCCGCTGCCTGCCTCCTTGAAACTTTCCAAAAATGCGCTCCAGTTGGCATTCAGAAGCTTCTGAATGTTGAACGCTGTGGGACTGGTAACCTCTCCTGGACAGTACTTCGATTTGCATATCTCCCAAGCGTCTTTATTGCCAAGTGGGTTTAGATATTTCGAATTCGAAATGGCGCAGAAGATAGGTTTCACACCATTACTGCTTCCCTGAATGCACACGAAATTGAGTCTTTGGTCCGCACTGTTCAGTTTACTCTTGATGCCCTTCAAGTGGATGTTCTTCACGATGTCGAACTTATGCCATTTGTATGCACCCTTCAACAGATGGTTCGATGGCCACGCATTGTTGTCGAGGAAAGTGATGCATCGGAAGCCCTTCAGCGGAGTTTCAGAAGAGGCAGTCACCTCAGCGATGTGGTTTTCCTCCGTTCCAGGGTTGAAGAAGATGGTGCCCTGAGGCTTTCCCTCCTTATCGGTGAGCAAGACACTCACACCACCCTTCGCAGTAGGTTTCATGACAGCGTCGTTTGTCAACCAGAGACTGAACATCTTCTTGGCCTCCTCGATGTCATCCACGCCGATGAACAAGTGTTCTAGGTCGCTGCTGTCGATAGGCTCGCCGTAGATGTGGTTGACGACTTGTCCCTCCTCGTTGGTTTCCACA
>CADBXS010000164.1 GCA_902798705.1 uncultured Bacteroidales bacterium | reverse complement strand
TCCACGTCTCTTGCTGTCGCCGTGATGTCCACTCCGTCCATAGGCAGTTATCGTGAGAACAGCCTGAAGAAGAACCTCGTTGGCGGGATGGCGTGGTTTGCCATTTATGAAACGGCCAGGGAGAGATACGGCAGCCAGATGTCGCTGCCTCTCTACGAGAAGATGTGCCAGGCATCCATCTCCATGCCCATGATGCTCAGGATGGTACGAAAGGCGAGACCCTTCACAAGGAAATTCCAGGAAAGCATGATGAAACGCTCTGAAAGTGAGAACCGCATCGGCTCTCCCTTCAACTGGCAGGCTCATTACAAACAGGGAAAGGCAGATGAGGAGTTCACCTTGTACTACACCCGTTGCGGTTTGTGCGAACTGGCACGCGAGCGCGGTCATCTGGATATCCTTCCTGCCATGTGCAAGACCGATTACATAACATTCGAAGCCATGGGAGCCATCCTACACCGCGACAAGACCCTTGCTTCTGGTGACGACTGCTGCTATTATTATATGACAAAGCCAGGCTCAGAGGCGGAACGACGATGGCGGGAAGAACATCCTGATGGGACCTTCACAAGCAAATAGCAAACTGTAACATCGGTCTCTGATAACCACTAAAAACTTCTCCACAACCCCGAAAAACGAGGCTGTGGAGATTGTCTGTGCATCATGGTCGCCCATGCTGTGTATGTAGAAGTAAGCGTTTACCTGCGTCCACCGAAGGTGCCGTGAGGAGCATTGGTGCCAGCCACGTTGCCCGACGGACGGGTGCCGAATGTGCGGCTTGGAGTATTGGCCGACCCGCTGCGATGGCTGTTGCCGAAGCCGCCACCCATCGAGGGGTTGCTGTTGCCGTTACCCGTCATAGGACGGTTGCCGTTGTTCATCGAAGGATTGTGGTTGCCGTTGCCATTGGGGTTCCCATTGTGGTTGCCACCGTGGTTCCAGTTTCCGTTGTTGTGATTGTTGTTGTGATTTCCGTTATTGTTATGGTTGTTGTTATGGTTGCCATGGCCCTTGGGAGGGTTGGGCTTGTCAAAGTGGTGTCCGCTGTAGAAGCTTCCGCTCCTGTGGCTATGGCCACCCTTGAAGGTCACGAACACTGCGGGACGGTCGAAGAACATCCTTCCTACACCATAGCGGGTGTAGATGGAGAAGGTCCAGCCACCGGTGCCCCAGACGACGGGACGGTAGAACCACTCACTGGCCATGAAGCGGTCGTACTGCCAGGTGCTGAGCACAAAGCGCAGGTCGCGGTTACGAATTTCCCACCAAAATCCGAACACGTCGGCGCGGGTATCTACGTTGAGCAGGTAATCGAGATTGATCTCATACACTGCCTCATATTGTGTTGCTGTCAGTCCGAGCTCGTAGGCCATCTTGTCTGCCAAGAAGAGCGCCTCGTTGCGTGCGGTGTTGTACGGCATTGCTGCGGCGGAGATGGCTATCGTCATCATCATCACCAAGGTCATCATCTTCTTCATGTCTTCTTCGTTTTGATGGTTGAACTTTTCTTTCCTTTTCTCACCGGCAAAGGTAAGGCGAATTTCACGTCCATGAAAGGGATTATGCCTAAACGGAAAGGGTGGTTTTCCTATACTTGATGAGGAAAACCACCCTTCGTGTAGGGAAATTGGTTATTCAGATAAATTGGGATTTACAAGTTTTCTAATTCAGATAAATGCTTCATCACTTGTGCCTTCGTAAAGTCGCTATATTGGAAAGGCTTTCTGTCTTCAAGATGCCGTAAGAAAAAACCTTTGGCTTCTTCATATTTATGTTGTTTTTGACAAATGACTCCAGCCATATATATAGAATCGTTTATCAGTGCCTTGGCATATCGAAGGCCTTCCCCGTGCTCTCCGTATGCAATATCATTGATGTCTTTGTCTATTATTTTATTAAAGTATTCATAGGATTGGTCAAGTAGGCCAACATAGTAGAGAGCACATGCATAAGTGTATATATTGAGGTCATCATCTGGTTCCATAATAATTGCACGTTCAGCGTATTGAAAGGCCAATTGGTATTGAGCAATGCTTTCAATATAAAGAGTAGATGCTAATTGTTGGTATACATAGTATGCATTAGGGTATCTGTTTGCATACCTTTTCAGCATCTTTATTAATCCAGTCCAATCGGATTCATGCTTATAGGAATCCAATTTTGATTGAAATATCTTACCTGCCCTTGCCGACATATATCCGCTTCCAGTGTCCGTATTCATTGCTATACTCCGATTTACTTTTTGGTATTTTTTTTATTCTTTTCCTCTGCTCTATAAGAAATATAAAGGGCCATTAGTATCAATACACCCGATAAAATGCCAAGTATCTTGCTAGCCCCCCATCCAGGGAAAAACAGCAATACTATGATGTAAACAATAAAAAACGCAGCAAGTGACACTTGTAATTTCTGTCTTTTATTCATATACTTTTACTCTGTTACTCTGTTTTATAAATTGCTTGCTAAAAAGACGAATCAGAACGATGATAACTAGCATACCACTGCTTTCATACAAATCCCGATTTATCTGTCTAAACTCTGTGCAAATGTAACACATTTTTTCGATGAATCCGCTCGGAGGAACACACATTTGTTTCTGGCAAATCATCTTTCTTGTTCTTCCACCAAGGCTTCGCCCGATTGAAGATTGAAAATTGAAGATTGAAGATTATTCCGGGCTTCGCCCGATTGAAGATTGAAAATTGAAAATTGAAGATTATCTTCAATCAACCGATGGGCTTACTAAATTAGCCTAAGAGGGTGTAAAGACCATTGAAGCAGACGAAAACTTGTTTTCAGTATGCCGAGCGTGAGCCAGTTCATCGCGAAGCGGTAAATGTCGTGCAAGCTGAATGCAGAAGAACTTGTTCTTATGCTGAGGCGCAGCCGACATTCATGCGAAGCATAATTTTCAATTTTTTCAAGTTCCGCAAGTTCAAACCTATTCGAAAAGAAGAGGTCTTTATCAAAACGGCTTCGCAAGTCTGCCACGCCAAGTGGCGGGGTGTTGGCTGGGCGAACGATAGCGGGAGCGTGTTCGCGGTTCTTTCTTGTTTCTTCTTTCTGTCCACACAGAAAGAAGATAATACCTGAATATCAATTAAATATTCAACTTGGGGAAGTTGAATTTTCAATATTCTCTGATAGATTTCCTTTGTTTCATGCTCTATAAGGGAAAAGAAACAGAGAAAACAACCATCCTGCATTTGCTTCGGCAACAGTCTCTATGCAAGGAAAACAAACACCGCCGAATCCGGGAGACAATAGGCAACCAAAAACCTTACAGCCATGACAACTTCAAGAATCCTCAGTTTGGTAGCCACCCTGTTGCTCACCCTCACTGTTTCCGCAGTAACTCCCAAAACCACGCAGTTCACCACTGCACAGCCCGTAGCCACCGAGGTGCAGGGCATAGGAGGCCACGACACACACACCGACCGTGTGAAAGCCCAG
>CADBXS010000163.1 GCA_902798705.1 uncultured Bacteroidales bacterium | reverse complement strand
AGAAGGGGGTTGACTGGCAGTTCACAAATGAGGAAGCAAGGATTAAGCTAAAACACTTGTATCCTTTAATAAACTTTTAGACTTTACAAACTACTAGTTCAATCAAAGAAGCACTTTAGTAAATTCTCTCATGCACTTCTGACAATCCCCTAAAGCGCTGCATTTTTGTTGAGTTTACATTGATTCTCCTTCTTTGATTTCAGTGAGGATGCGGAGGGCATCGGCAATGGTTTTCACATTCATGATTACTAAGGAGCGACGCTTTTCGTCACGAAGTTGGCAATCGCGCGGATGCCAGCTGGCGTAGTGAATCAACTTGCCAAATGCCTCGCTCTGGTAGTAGAGGCTGTCGTTGTTGGAAACAAGATGACAAATCATCATTTCCTGCTTCAGCATCAGTCGCTCTATGCCCAACTCACAGGCAGTCCATTTCAGCGGCATGATGCGGATGAGCTCTTCGCCCTCGGCAGGAATCTTTCCGAAACGGTCGATGAGACGCTTCTTGTAGTCTTCTATCTGCTGGGCGTTGGTCAAGCTATCCAATTCCTTATAAAGACTCATGCGCTCGCCACTGCTTGGCACGAACTGTTCGGAGAAATAGGCTGGGATGTCGGATTCCACGTTGGTTTCCTCCACGAAGCGAAGGTTGAAGCGTGAAGAGTGAAGAGTGGAGCGTGAAGAGTGGAGCGTGGAGGGTGAAGCGAAGCCATCCGGGTGGTTTTTCTCTTCCTCTCGGGGGAGCTGAAGAGGTGCTTGGCTTTCATCATCCTCTTTCCATAGGTCGGCAAACTCGGTGGTTTTGAGTTCGTTCATCGCCTGCCCTAACACTCTCTGATAGGTCTCATAACCCAAGTCGGCAATGAATCCACTTTGTTCTGCTCCCAGCATATTGCCCGCTCCACGAATGTCGAGGTCCTGCATGGCGATGTTGAGTCCCGAACCTAATGCTGAGAAATTCTCGATGGCCTGCAAACGTCGTCGCGCTTCTTCAGGCAATGCCGACAGCGGTGGTGCCAAGAGATAGCAGAAGGCTTTCTTGTTGCTTCGTCCTACACGTCCACGCATCTGGTGCAAGTCAGACAGTCCATAGTTCTGAGCGGCATTGATGATGATGGTATTGGCATTGGGCACATCGACACCGTTTTCCACAATGGTGGTGGAAAGCAACACGTCGTAGTCGTAGTTCATGAAGTCGAACACGATTTTCTCCAACTCCCTTGGATCCATCTGTCCATGTCCAACGCAGACACGGGCATCGGGAACCACTCGGTTTATCAGATTCTTCAAGTCGGTGAGGTTGCTGACCTTGTTATTGACGAAGAACACCTGTCCGTTGCGCGACATTTCGAAATTGATGGCTTCAGCTATCACGTCGGCTGAGAACGTATGGATTTCTGTCTGGATAGGATAGCGGTTTGGCGGTGGTGTCTGAATCACGCTCAAGTCGCGGGCTCCCATCAAGGAGAATTGCAAGGTACGCGGAATCGGTGTTGCCGTCAAGGTAAGCGTATCCACATTCACTTTCATCTGGCGCAACTTCTCTTTCACACTCACGCCAAACTTCTGTTCCTCGTCGATGACCAGCAAGCCCAAGTCTTTGAACTTCACTTGCTTGCCAACGAGTTTGTGTGTACCGATGATGATGTCGATTTTCCCTTCTTGCAAGTCCTTGAAAATGGCGGTTTGCTCCTTGGTGGTGCGGGCACGACTGAGGTAATCCACACGTACGGGCAAATCCTTCAAGCGACTGGAGAAGGTCTGAAAATGCTGATAAGCCAGCACGGTGGTTGGCACGAGCACTGCCGTCTGCTTTCCATCGACAGCCGCCTTGAATGCCGCACGGACTGCCACTTCGGTCTTGCCGAAGCCCACATCGCCACACACAAGTCGGTCCATCGGCTGCTCCCGCTCCATGTCGGCTTTCACTTCCTGTGTAGCCTTGAGTTGGTCGGGGGTGTCCTCGTAGATGAAGGAAGCCTCCAGTTCCTGCTGCAGATAGCTGTCCTTGGAAAAGGCAAATCCCTTCTCCTTGAGTCGAGCTGCATAGAGCTTGATGAGGTCGCGGGCAATGTCCTTCACCTTGTTCTTCACGCGCTCCTTCATGCGCTCCCAAGCACCCGAGCCCAGACGGCTGATGCGTGGTGGTTCGCCTTCCTTGCCCTTGTACTTCGCAATCTTGTGAAGAGCATGAATGGAGACATACACGGCATCCTCGTTCTGGTAGGTAATCTTGATCATTTCCTGCCAAGTGTCACCATTTGGCACGCGAACCAATCCGCAGAAACGACCAATGCCGTGGTCGATGTGAACCACGTAGTCGCCCAGTTTGAACTGCTGTATTTCCTTTAGGGAGAGTGCCACCTTACCCTTGCGAGCCTTGTCGCTCTTCAGGCTATACTTGTGGTAACGGTCGAAAATCTGATGGTCGGTAAAGAGGCAGATGCCCAAAGTGTGGTCCACGAAACCCTCGTGAATGGTGCGCAGCACAGGTTCGAAGGGAATGGGGCGGTCGAGACTGCCAAAGATTTCCTTCAGTCGCTCAATCTGCTTCGGACTGTCAGCCAGAATGAAAATGCGGTAACCCTCGTCAAGGAAACGATAGCACTCCTGCTTCAGCAAGTCGAAATTCTTGTGAAACAGAGGTTGCGCCATGATGTCGAACTCGACGGAGTCCTGTGAAGCGTGAAGCGTGGAGTGTGGAGCGTGAAGCGTGGAGTGTGAATCGTGAAGCGTGGAGTGTGGAGGGTGAAGCGTGGAGGGTGAAGCGTGGAGCGTGGAGTGTGAATCGTGTTCCTTGTCCGTTGTGCTTAATATAGGTTCTTCACTTTTCACTTTTAACTTTTCACTTGCTATTTCGCTTCCCAACACGATTCGCCTCATGGCGGAAATGCCACGACGGAAGGCTTCGGGTTCCACTACCTTCTGATGGAAACTCTTGCCAAGTCCTGACACATACTCATCGCGCTCGTATTCAGGCATATTCATGGCCTTGTCTTCGAGCTCCGCCTGAGTGGAATAGCCTTCCCTGTAGGTTTTTTCCACCATGTCGCACACGTATGCCAGGTTTTTCGTCACCAGCACCGTATCTTCGGGCAGAAAATCCATCACAGGTATATATTCAGATTCATCTTTTTTCGTGATTTCAGGCACGACCACCATCTCCGTCATCATTCCCACCGAAAGCTGAGTCTGAACGTCGAAAGTGCGGATGGAATCCACCTCGTCGCCAAAGAAGTCAAGACGATAAGGCACTTCGGAAGAGAAGGAATAGATATCGACGATACTGCCTCGGATGGCAAACTGACCTGGCTCATATACATAGTCCACTCGCGAAAAGCCGAGCGATTCGAGCTGGTCCTCCAGTTGCCCGAAGTCGTGAGTTTCTCCCTGACGAATGACGATGGTGTTTTCAGTCAGTTCGTTCTTCGACAGCACTTTCTCTGCCATCGCCTCGGGATAGGAGACGATCAACAAGGATGGCTCAGACTCAGCGGTCATCCTGCTCAACACTTCCGTGCGTGAAATCTCGTTGCCCGCATCCTTCTGGTTGTACTTGATGGCACGGCGATACGACGATGGGAAGAGCATAACCCGCTCATCGCCCAGCATCTGAACAAGGTCGTGATAGAAATAGCTGGCTTCCTCCTCATCG
>CADBXS010000162.1 GCA_902798705.1 uncultured Bacteroidales bacterium | reverse complement strand
GTTTACCGGTGTTATTACCATACGACCAATCCGGATCGTGGAACTTATCGGTTACCGTGGAAGGTAAAGTAAAGTTCGTCGAGAACGGAATCTGTTTGGTCATACGTACACGGAAGCCGTATGCTCCGGTCTTTGAAATCTCACTGCTCCACGCACTGGTCTCCTTACCGCAAAGCGAACGGACATAGGCATAATAATACTCACCTGCTTCCAGCGTTACATCGCAGTTCATATACAAACCGTCGATCTGCTCATGGTAAGCGATCAAAGCCGAATCCCCCGTTTCCAATTCATTCGGATTGATTGTGTCCTTGGTGATGAGTACTTCGAGCGGACCGTGTTCCACGTCTTTAGCTTCAATGATAGCCATGGCAGTAGCTACGCCCATGCCGTCATCGCTGCCGAGGGTAGTGCCCTTCGCCTTCACCCATTCCCCGTCTATATAGGTCTCGATGGGATCCTTCTCGAAGTTGTGAGAACTTTCCTTCACCTTCTGCGGCACCATGTCCATGTGTGCCTGAAGGACGGCTGTCTCACGGTCTTCGAAACCAGGAGTTGCGCGACATTACCAGTTTCGTCGATGTGTGCTTCCGCACCGTTCTTCTTGGCGAAATCCACGAGAAAATTAGCCACTTGTTCTGTATGTCCAGAAGGACGAGGTATCTGTGTCAGCGCATAGAAATTGCGCCATACGTTTTGGGGCTCGAGCTCAAATATTTCCATGATATGTAGTTTTTTATTGATGGATCGAATCTGTTTTTCCCTCGTGAATAACAAGAGAAGTTGCTGTCATCAGAACTGTTTTTTGTCTTTCTCCGATTTCTTTTTAGATTACATACGGAGAAAACATCGCACAATGACGTACAAAGTTATGCAAAATTTTCCTTTTTGGCATTGTTTTTCATGGATTTTTTGATTTTTTTATTTAATTATCTTTCTTTTGCTGGCGCTCTACTTCAATTGTTCAGCTGCTCTCCTTCGCTTTTACTGAATTTGGCCTTCGCTTTTATTGAAACCCCGAGCCCTCAACGTTGGCACGGCGAACCTTCGATTGAGTTACGCCGAGCCCTCGCTGATTCGATGACGAGCCTTCGCGAAACTAGTTGAATCCAAAGGAGCGCTTCAGTTTTGTCGAAGAATCGCTTCACTCGTGTCAAAGAAATGTTTTATTTGTATCAAAGGAGCGTATCACTCGTGTCGGAGTAACGCTTCAACACATCCACATCCTTGCAGCTCGTTATCTACCTATCCCAACTGCTTCATAAGAAATTTTGCAGTCATTAAAAAAAGTAAAGAAAAGACCCAGATGATTAAATAAAATGCCGTACCTTTGTAGCCGAAAAACAATATAACAAAATATGGAAAAGGTACGAATTTCACAGGACACACTTTATCAGTTTTTACTGGAGCACGGCATTAAGTTGGTGCGTCTAGCTGAATTGATGGGAATGTCGTGCTCTTCACTCACCTCTTGTTTCAAGCATCAGTTAATCAAAAGGGGAACACCTCGCTCGTTTACGCCCAAGGCAATCGTCAAGCTTAACGAAGCGTTGCCCCAAATTGCTGAAAATCTTAGGAGTAGCTTTCTTGTTTTTGGTAGTGAACAAGTCTTTACCAATCAGCGTGGCAAGACTTACGACCCTGCACTGATTGAGCCAATGAAGAAGATTGGTGGGTATATGAATCTCACAGCTTTAGTTCAACGTGTGCTTGGATGGAATCAGGATAAGAAGGAAAACACCCTTGTCACTCCTTCATCAAAGAACTATGGATGCATATCCAAGCAGGATGCCGACCGCATTAATGCCGAATTGTTATCTGTGGCAGGAATGCTTTCGTCCTACGAAGTGGTAGCCGATGAAGGTAGTAGTTCCGAGAGTTCTCAAAAAATACAACCTACTGAAACACAATCCAAAAAGAATAAGAACTCACATCTGGGTGAATATCGGAAAGACCCATTCGTCACAGCAATAAATGACACTTCGCTGCCTATTACTGAGCGTTACCGCATTTTCCATGAAAAATATCCTGAAGGAATACTTTTCTTCCGTGTGAATGGTGGTTACACTGTGGCACAGGATGATGCCAGCCGATTGGCAGAACTTGATTCGTCTGTCTATCCATTTACCGACCCCGCTTCAGGACTGACCACCGCCTACATGTCAGCGGCCAAATGGGAATCCGTTTTGCCCATCTGTTTCCAGAAGGATTGGATAATCATGATCACTTATATGCGTTCAGAAGAATGGAATTGTATTCCATCATTAACTGAGGGGAACGCTTCACACAATCCCCAATAAAGTTTTAGTAAATCCCCAAACGCACTTCAGTTTATCCCCTAAAGTGCTGCGCCAAAAGCATAATTCCTATTGGCTCCTGTTCCCAATTATCCCATAAACCCCATTAACCCCAAATTCCCCATTTCTCCCATTCCTTCAAGCTTCAGCCTTTTCCCTATTTCCCAGCACAATTAATGAGAAAACGCCCAGCACAGGAATCAGCGCGGTTTGGATGGTATGGACAATCAGCACGAAGGTTTCTGCATTGATGTCTTTCACACCATAAAGCACAAAGATGGTTTTCACCGCAAAGTGCCAAGGTCCCATGCCGTTTGGCGTTGGAACAATTACCGCGATGCTTCCCACAATAAAACTTACCAATGCAACAATGATTCCCAAGTCCTTCGTGAAATCAAAACAGAAGAAAGTGATGTAGTAATGTAGAAAATAGCTCAGCCAAATGCCGATGGTGTAGGCACTGAACAACCAAATGTTTTTCACATCTTTCAGCGAGGTGATACCTGTTTTGATGCCATCTACTGTCGATTTGATTTTTGCCATGAAAGCAAAACGTCGAATGGCAAACCAAAGGAAGACAATGGTAATCACTCCTAATGCTATGGTGACAATCCATCCTGTGGTTGTGAAGGTGTGAAGCCACGTACCGATATTTGTACCCGTCTTCGCAAAAAAATCCATGAAAATCCTTACCTGGGAAAGAAACACCACACCTGCTATGAACAAAACTAAAAGGGTGTCGATGATTCGCTCTGTGACGACGGTTCCCAACGACTTAGAGAAGGAAGTCCCCTCATGGCGTGTCAACACACCGCAACGTGTTATTTCACCAATTCGAGGGATAATCAGACTTGACGCGTATGACAGGAAAATGGCATGGATGCAGGTGCTCTTGCGAGGTTTCTCTCCCAATGGCTCTAAAGTTTGTGTCCATCGCAGTCCTCTGAAAACTTGGGCCATCACACCAAAGACCAAGGAGAACAACATCCAACCCCAATTCATGCCATGAGCCAAGGTGTCGGAGATGCGATTGAAATCGAATCCTCGATACATCCACCACAGAATAGCCAATCCTAATAGAATGGGGAATGCAATGTTTAGGGCGCGCTTGATGCCTTTGTTTTCAGTCAAATCCGTTGTTAAAATTTGGTGGTGTTAGGTATTTACA
Source organism: uncultured Bacteroidales bacterium (assembly GCA_902798705.1). Classification (GTDB taxonomy): domain Bacteria; phylum Bacteroidota; class Bacteroidia; order Bacteroidales; family Bacteroidaceae; genus UBA3839. The sequence continues at coordinate 3,459 of CADBXS010000162.1, read as the reverse complement.
CTATTTTTGCAGTGCCGATCAACTCTCTCAAGGAGAAAATCGGGTGCAAAGATATGTTTTTTATTCGAAATAGAAATTAATTGTCTTGCAGAAAAATTGGATTTCGCGCCGAAAGCGCTGAGATACGCAGAAAAAAATCTTTAAATTCCGTTATTTCTGTGAGACATAAAATACTAAACGATATGTTTGTTCGTCCCAAGAAGTTTCTCGGTCAGCATTTTCTTACCGACCTACAGATTGCCAGTGATATTGCCGACACGGTGGATGCGTGTCCCGATATTCCTGTTTTGGAGGTAGGTCCTGGTATGGGTGTGATGACTCAGTTCCTCATCAAGAAGCCACGCCCACTCAAGGTGGTGGAAATTGACCGCGAGTCTGTTCCTTATCTACAGGAGCATTATCCTGAATTGGGCGACAACATCATTGAAGCGGATTTTCTTCAAATGAATCTTCATGATGCATTCAATGGGAAACCCTTTGTTCTCACGGGAAACTATCCCTACAACATCTCTTCGCAAATATTCTTCAAGATGTTGGAAAATAAGGAGTTAATTCCTTGCTGTACTGGAATGATTCAGAAAGAGGTGGCTGAACGGATGGCTGCAGCCCCAGGAAGCAAAACCTACGGTGTGTTGAGTGTTTTGATTCAAGCATGGTACGATGTTGATGACCTCTTTACGGTGCATGAAAATGTATTCAATCCACCGCCAAAGGTGAAAAGTGCAGTGATTCGTCTGACGCAAGATGATGCGTAATGGAATGAAGCAAATCCTTGGTAAGAATCATCCTCTTCTTGCCGACCCTGTATTCAATCTTCGTCCAGAGCAGCTTTCTGTTGAAGAATATGTGCAACTCACGAACCGAGTGGCCGATGCCTTGTCGTTGTAACGCCGGTGAAAATCACTTCTTGTACTTCTCGTCCCAAGCCATCTTGGTGCGGATAAAAGTCTCTATCTGTCCCGAATAGCAAGGGTTCTTGCTTTGATGTTGAAGAATGTGACGCATGTTGGTTGCAAACAAACCGACATCGTCGATATGTATGCCTGCTCCTAAATCCACATCCCCTTTGGGATTGGTTTCTATCCATGCAAGTAGTTCGTCAATGGTTTCTTGCGGATATTCTATTTGGAATATGTTGTTTTCTACCATATTGTGAATATTGTTTCTGAGAATGAAATAGGCCGTTCTCCTTATGGTGGGTTCTATAAATGGATTTTTGTCAGTTTTTGAGGGCGCATAGCGAGCTATGTAACCGAGAAAAGTGGCAAAAAGACTTCAAATCAAACAAAAAGCAACCGAAACGAAATCTCATATTTTTGTAAGAAATCATAAAACAGAATTTTTAGAACACACCTATAATATTATTATGAGTTAGGAGTTCTTCTTGCTTTTTCTCTCAGTAGTTCTGTCATCATTTTTCCTGCACGTTCTGATGCTCCAGCAGGACCGAGAATCCGATTCATTACTTCGTAGTCAGCTAACATTTGCTGCCTTTTTTCGCCATTGGGAAGGATGCTGCCTAATTCTTTCACGATGTTTTCTTCCTTCATGGTGTCGGCGACGAGTTCTCGCACGATTTCTCGGTTCACGATGAGGTTTACAAGTGAAATGAATTTTACTTTCAGTATTTTGCTGCGAAGGAAGGAGATGAAGCGCCCGAGAGGTGTGTAGTAGCAAACAACTTGCGGGATGCGGAGAATAGCCGTTTCGAGTGTTGCTGTTCCCGAGGTAACGAGTGCGGCTACCGACTGGCGAAGGATTTCGTAGGTTTTGCCAAATTGAATATCTACCTGAATCCCCGCAGGGATATATTGCTGATAGAATTCGGGTTCTATGTTGGGCGCACCAGCTAACATGAGTTTGTAATCAGGGTATTTCGCCGCTGCTCGAAGCATTATGGAGAGGTTGTCTTTGATTTCCTGCTTGCGACTGCCAGCCAAGATGGCAATGGTTTTATGGTCAGAAGGATTGGCGTTTGCTGAAGGGTGCGAGGCTTTAGCATTTTGCTCGTTCAAATAGTTCTGAATGGCATCTACGCAGGGATTGCCCACATAGTGGATGGGGTAGTGGTGCTTCTTCTCGAAAAAATCGATTTCGAACGGGAGGATAGAGAAAAGCTCATCCACGTCGCGTTTGATATTCTTGATGCGATATTCTTTCCATGCCCATATTTTGGGGGAGATATAATAATAAACAGGTATGGAAGTCTGTTCATGGACAAATCTTGCTATTTTGAGATTAAACCCAGGATAATCCACCAGAATGACAACGTCAGGATTCCACTGCACGATGTCTTTCTTACACAATTCCATGTTGTGAAGAATGGTTCGTGCGTGCAAAAGAACGGGTATGAATCCCATGTAGGCAAGTTCCTTGTAATGCTTGACGAGTGTTCCTCCCACGGCAGCCATCTTGTCGCCACCATAGAAACGAAACTCTGCCTCGGAGTCATGTCGCTTCAAGGATTTCATCAGGTTCGAGGCGTGCAGGTCGCCCGATGCCTCACCAACTATGAGATAGTATTTCATAAAAGCAAACGTTATTGATGGGTAGCAATTCTTGCCTCTGCTACAGCCCGAACTTCTGCCTGAGTTCTTCCATGGCAGAATATGCGGTGCAATCGAGCTGGATAGGGGTGATAGCCACATAACCGCTGTTCATGGCTCCGCGGTCGGTGGATTCGTCCTCTTCGTCGTAGCCCACGAAGTCGCCTGTGAGCCAGAAATAACTCCTGCCACGAGGGTCGATGCGCTCATCCCATTCGTTCACCCAGTCGCCAGTTCCCATTCTGCAGATTTTCATCCCCTTGAATTCTTCCAATGCAGGGAAGTTGACGTTGAGACACACATCTTTCGGCAGTCCGGTATTCAGCACATCTTCCACAATAGAGCGAACATAAGGACGCATGGCTGAGAAGTCGGCATTTGCTTCCAGTTTGCAGCTGGAGAATCCGATGGATGGCACTCGTTTCAATGTACCTTCAGTGGCCACAGCCATCGTGCCCGAATAGTGGGCATTCACTGCTGCGTTGTCGCCATGGTTGATACCTGCGAGAATCAAGTCGGGGCGACCATCTATCAATTTTTCAAAAGCAATTTTCACGCAGTCGCATGGCGACCCCGTACAACTATATACTTGCACCCCTGCCTTTTCACTGATTTTCCTAATGCGTACTGGTTCACGACTGGTGATAGAGAGGGATGCTCCCGAACGAGCACCATCGGGTGCAACCACAAGAATGTCACCAAAGTCGCGTACCATCTCCACGAGGTCGTTGATTCCTTTGGCGTAGTAGCCGTCGTCGTTTGATATGAGAATGAGTGGACGAGACATTATGTGAGTTTTTAAGTTTTTTAGTTCTTACAATACTTCGTTAAATATACGTATAATAGTCTGAGAATCAATTAATTAAATTAACATTTTATAACTCGTAAAATTTGGTCAAGTGCCTAATTTTCA
>CADBXS010000161.1 GCA_902798705.1 uncultured Bacteroidales bacterium | reverse complement strand
CGAAGCATATTGATGGTGACAATCAAGATGAAGATAGCAATGCAAATGCCCAAGATAGGGTCGATGAGTGTCAAAGTAGGTAAGAAGATGATGACCGCACCTACCACTGCCACCAATGCTGACACAAGCGTATCTGCAACCATCGACCAGTAAGCGCCACGCACCTGATAGTTCTTCTTCTGATAATTCACCAGGAGCAACGCAGTCAGTCCGTTCACAAACACACCCACCAGCGCTGTCACCAGCACCACCTTGCCCTGAAGGATGTTCGGATGGCGCAAGCCATGAAGAGCCTCAACCATCACAGCACCCACCGTCAGCAGCAGAATCACTGCACTGGCAATCGCCGTCCACAGCGTACCACGCTTGTAAGCATGCTTCACGTCGCTATCCTCCGACTTGTTCGCCAACTTATAGGTATAGTAAGCAAAGAGAAGTCCAAAGATGTCGCCCAAGTTATAACCAGCATCCGAAAGGAGTCCCAACGAACGTTGCCACAAACCGATGCCACCTTCAGCTATCACATACAGGATATTCAGAGCCATGCAAATGCCCACAATCGTTCCGAACGACTGCACTTTGGTTCCTTTCTCCGAGTGATGGTGGTGATTATGTTCTCGACTGCTACGTTCACCACTGCTATGGTGGTGATGATGGTGACTCGAACTACTTTCAGTTGACTCATGATGGTGGTGATGATGTCTCACCTCTTCTTCAGACATATTGAAACTGTGATTCGTTAATTAGTTCTTTTCAAAAGAACATTTAATTAGTTATTGCATGCAAAGTTAGCGCTTTCGACGAAAACTTGCAAATTTTATGAAATGGTTTATCAAAACATCCTCTAAAAAAGCAGAATAAAGAGGCCACGCAGAAAGCATTTTCAAGTTATTTCTGGATGCATCTGTGCAATCTGTAGTTAAAAATCATCTGCGTATTTCTGCGATATCTGCGTGACATTCCCATCTGATAGCAAACGAGGAAGCGACCATGTGGACACTTCCTCGTTTCGTAGGGACGATCGGGCTCGAACCGATGACCTCTGCAATGTGACTGCAGCGCTCTGAACCAGCTGGGCTACGCCCCTATCATTTGCTTTTGCGGCTGCAAATTTACACATTTTGTTTGAAACAACAAAAAAGTTTAAGGAAATTTGCCATAGCTGCAATAAGTTTTTATTTACGGATGATTATGGCTGCTGATACAATCTGCCATCTAAAAGCATTTCCTTAGCCTTGCCTGAGCTTCCAACGACAATGACTATTTTTCCATCTCGGAACTGTTTCACAGTGCGCGAATCATGAGCATTTTGATTGTCAAGTTCAATTGTTTCAACTCCATTGGCTTCTTCAACAATGTTTGTGAAATTCGACCAATAAGGAGCTGACGCATAGCGTTCAGCAGTTCCAGCAGGCACATGCAGAGTCATACCGAGAGTGTGCTGATAACTGTCAAAAATGTCATTTTGCAGCAACAGCGGGTCTTGCCATTGCACATAGACATCCTTCAGCTTGTACCCGTAGGCAAAAGCCCCCCTACCTATACTCTCTATGCTTTCTGGCAGAGAGATAGTCTCCAACTGTTCCAACTGAGAAAAAGCATCCTCACCAATGGAAAGCAACCCTTCGGAAAAGTCTATGTTCTTCAGTTGCTTACAAAAAATAAACGCCTGATTACCAATCGTCTTAACCGACTTGGGTATGAAGATGCTTTCTAAGGAAGTATCTTGATAGAAAGCCAATTTACCAATATTTTCGATGCTCTCTGGCAAATTAACTTCCTTGAGGCTCTCACACATAGCAAAGGCATGGTCTGGAATACAGGACATGGAAACAGGAAGCGAAACCGACTCCAACATACGGCATCCTTCGAACACATGAACTCCCAAACTGTCGATGTTGGAAAGGTCGGGTAATTGAGTGAGCGACGCACAGCCATGAAACGAATGGTCACCCAGTTTATGCACAGTTTTCGGATACGACACTTCCTCCAGCATAGAGCAGTTGGCAAACGTTCCAAAAGGAATACTGTCTAAAGGATTCTCCAAGACAGCCTTCTTCAGAAAAAAGTCTGCGTAGAACATCCCTTGACCAAAAGACTTCACCGAAGCAGGAACAACCACTTCTTCTAATCTTGTCTGACTAAATGCATGATATCCGATGCTATCTACCGAATATGGAATATTCACCCTTTGAACAAAGCTGCCATCAAATGCATAGTCAGAAATGACCTTCACTGAATTGGGAATCACCACTTCTTGCAAGTAAGTGAAAATAAAGGCACCCTCATTGATTACCTCTATGCCCTCTGGAATCACGTAAGTTTTGCCCTCGGACTCGTAGTTCAGCATTGGATAATAGAAGAAATACTTGTCGTTGTAGAGAGGAGTGATCATTTTGGGACAATTATAAAATGCTTCATATCCTATATATTCCAGCGACTGCGGAATGTTGATGGAAGACAATGTCCTACAACCCTCAAATGCATTCCAACCAATAGCAATCAGGTTCTCATTGAGCACCACCTTCTGCAAATCCTCGTTACCATAAAACGAAGCTGATTCCAGATACAATATCGTAGTAGGGAGATCAACTTCAGTCAATCCATCGCATTGATAGAAAGCCAAGTTGCCCACACCAACCACAGGCGTCTTTCGTACTCCAACCCTTGCAGGAATCCGAATCACTCCCGTATATTTTTCAGGACCCGCCACCAATTCGCAGTAATCCTGTTCCACAAAACGGTAATAAAGCATCATCCCGTCAGCATTGGCCTCACAGAAATCGAAGTCCTCCGCTTTTTCATTTTGTATGGCGGCCATGCCTGACAATGCTGACAAGCAAAAAACAATAAACAATCGAATCGTTCTCATCTTTTTTATCCTATTTTTAGAAAAAACGTGCAAAGGTACAACAATTCTTCAACAACATGACAAATCTTCCTCCACAAATTCGCTCGTTTTTTCTTAGAAAGTGTCATCGCTGAGGAAAAAACTATGTGGAAAAGTTTGGTTTGTACACGGAAAGCTTTGGTTTCTACACGGAAGGCTTTGGTTTCTACACGGAAAAGCTTTCCACGAACTTTGTTTTTCAGACTTGAGGACTTTTGTCCTCATGGCATGAAGGTTTCGACCGAAAGGCAGGGAAGAAAGGAATGGTGTGAGGGGTGAGCAATGGTTGATTTGCTATGCGTCAGTACGAATTCTGAGCGACAGGCCTTGGTGTTTGCAGCATTTTTGAGTAACTTTGCAGGGAAAAAGAGAGGACAAGATGGAAAAGGAGAAAAGAGAACGCTTGTGGAATGGCAACTTCGTGAAACTAAACGTTGCCAATTTCTTGTTGTTCTTCTCATTCTATATTCTGATGCCGCTGCTGCCCATCTTCATGAGCGAACGATTCATGGCGGACAAGCAGACCATCGGTTTTGTGCTGTCGGGCTATACCATTGCAGCACTCATCATACGTCCGTTCAGTGGCTACATCGTGGATAGTTTTTCGAGGAAAAAGGTGCTGATGCTGGTGTATGGTTTGTTTGCCATCTTCTTTGGAGGGTATTTCTTGGCGACTTCAGTACTGATATTTGCGGTAATTCGCACGCTGCATGGTGCGCCATTCGGTGCTACAACGGTGGCAAACAGTACGCTGGCCATCGACTCCTTGGCTTCGTCGCGCCGCACGGAA
>CADBXS010000160.1 GCA_902798705.1 uncultured Bacteroidales bacterium | reverse complement strand
TGCCAGCTACAAGCATGAAAATCGCACTGATGATGCGCCAAGTGTCGTTCTTCATCAAGACAACTTAGTTACGCACTGCAGCTCCGTATTCTCGATTTCATCCTTGATGATGGTCGAAGGATAGTAGAGCAGGCGGCGACGGTGAATCTGCTTGGCTCCTGCTTCCTCACGGTCGAGCGGTGCCTTTGCGCTGATGCCCATTTTGAGCGTTCCGAGCTGCTTGATATAGATGGTGTGGCCATTGAGCACCATTTCTTCCACCTGCTTCATGATGCTTCGGATAGCACCCTCACAAGCGGCCTCGCTCATGCCCGAGTCGGCTGACACATGTTTTACGAGCGTGTCGAAGCCAATCTTCGTATAGGTGATGGACTTGGTGAACCACATGTCCTTGTCCTCTGGTCGGAAGTACTGCTGCTGTACCTTGATAAATACTTTTCCCATACAAACTGATTTTAAGATTTAAGGATTTACAATTTACTGATTTGAGTTACTTCGTTAAACGTTAAACTTTAAACGTTAAACGTTTTTTTTCAGCTCACGAAGTTGACTTCTGCCAGCTTCTGGCGCATGATCTTCGAGGCGAGGAAGATGACGCGCTTCTTCTGCACTGTCATGCCTCCACCATCTTCCTTGTTCTCACAGATTTTCGCGGATGCCTGAGTCGTCGGAAGCATACTTGATGAGCGTTTCGTCGTCAATCGGAGTGGCGCGGTCGAGAGTCGTCAGGAAACGCTGTTTCTTGTCGAGGCCGCAAGTCACCTCGCTGACTTTAATACGTACTTTTGGCTTGTCCATAATTGAACGGATTTAAGGGATGAAACAATTTGATTAACTTGAAAAATCGGATTCGAAGGAAGCCAGTCGAAAGTCAGATGCAGCAAAATCGAAGCAGAAGTATTGTAAAATCGGTGCAGTGTTTGTGTCGTGGTGATGGAGTGTTTGCGTCGTGCTGATGCAGTGTTTGTGTTGGACTGGGCTTTCCTCTGAAAGCATTGCAAATATACGCATTTTCAGTGGAAAGCCCAAGGGAAATTGCAATTATTTTTGACTTATGTCAAACTTTTCTTGATTTTCTCGTGCTGCATCATCCTTCCGCGTGCAGAGCAGAGATTTTCGTGCAGCTGCTGCATGAAATCCTGTGGCAGCCCTTCGCATTCGGGATGGACGGAGCTTTCGATACTTGTCAGAATGGCAGTTAACTCGGCTGATGACAGCTCGCAAATGTTAAACTCATCGGGAGCGGTTCTCGTTATCTTCATGGTTTCGTTATCGTTATCGTTATGGTTCATAATAATGGATTGATTTTCAGTTGCAAAGATAAATAATTTTGGTACATTGGTACATTGGTACATTGGTACATCAAGATTCTACGTTAACTTATTTTTGCTTTAGGAACGAAAAAAAATCTCGGATTGGATTTTAATTATAAACTATTTATAGTTTATAATTAATTATTATTAACATATAATTCACATTCTCAAAAATTCCTCAAAAAATGTATTTTTTTTTAGCTAAATGTACCAATGTACCAATGTACCAATGTACCAAATTGACGCAGGTCAAGAGATTTACCCTTTTAACAAAGTTTAGCGTTTTTTTTTTTTATTTAGGAATTAGTTCCCAAATTTGCACGTCGAGTTTGCTGACAGGCATCCCGACGGAGAGATTTACACCTAATTTATTCACACAATCTAAAACCGATGTTTCCCATGAACGACGAAACGAAAAAGACCTCTCCGCCCAGTGCGGGATTTGAGGAAAACGAGGATTTCACCAAGGCACTGGATGAAATCGAGAAGAAGCACATGGTGACGGCTGTCTATAAGGGACGCGCCAACGTGGTCATCTACGACAACAACGATGTGGACGTGCGAGTGCCGCAGCCCAACGAGGCTCGAAGGGCCATCCGACTGAAACAGACCAAGACGGGAGGCCTCTACGAAACGAGCCAGAGCGACAGGGCGCAAATCAAGCTGACCGCCAGCGTGCCGAAGGATGCAGCCGACCCTGCCGCCGAACTGATGGAGCAGGTGGAAGGCCTGCTGAAGGACATGCAGAAGAAGCGGCTGAAGCTACTGCCGAAGGGGAAGGTGCTACTGGATGAGGATGGGGTGACCGTGAAGGCAAGCGATGAAGGTGTGCAATGCCTCATCAAGATGCCCATCAACGATGCCCTCCACCTGAACGAATGTCTAACCAACTTAATGATTCGCACAACACAATGTTTAGCGCAGCAAAATCAGTATCTACTAAAACTTATGAAATCCGCTCTGCAGAAGAATTCCACCGACTGACGGAGGACAGAGACGGAACACTGCTCAGCATCTGCAAGAACGTGCAGCTGCACAAGGAGGCGGCTGAGCGCTTCCGCCAGCAAATGGAGGCTGCTCAGGACGAGCCAACACGCAAGCACTACGAAGAGGAGATGCACAAGGCTCTCGACGTGGCAGGAATGCAGAAAAAGAAACTGCCTATCTTCTGCTTTGCGGCCACTTTCGAAGGTGGCAGAAGAACCAACGCGACTGCCAAGCCAAACGGCTTGGTAATCATCGATATTGACGGATTGCAGAACCCCGTGGAGGTGTACGACCAATTGCTGAAAGCCGATTGGGGATTCATGAGCAATTCCGTCGTTTTGGTCTATACGACTCCAAGCGGCCACGGACTCCGCATCGTTTTCAAGGGCATGGAAGGGATGACCTACGTGGAGAACATGCAATGGTTCAGCGAGCACTTCGGCATTCAGATTGATGATGCCTGCAAGGACTTCGCGCGTTGCTCCTTCGCCGTGCCATACAGTTACATCAAATTCATTTCAGACTCTTTATTCACTTACGACAATGGACAAATCTTTGAAAAGCGAGACAGTGAAATGGCTGGTTCTGTTGCCAGCCGCAGTGCTAACCGTGATGCTGGTAGTGGTGGAAGTGCCCTACCTGCTGATACAGGCCGTTCGCAAGCCGACAGCGTGGGCGGTGCTGAAACTGCTGAATCGAATATCTTGAACCAACTGGAGAAAGACGAACATGGCACTTTTACCTACCGAGGAATACCTTTCCCTCAAATCATTAGAAAGTTCTTTGAACTCACTGGTGGTCGCCCTGTTGTTGGCGAGCGAAACACTCGACTCCACCGACTTGCAATTAATCTCCGATACATTCTCGACAACGATGCAGACGCTGTCGCGCATGTTATCGAACCCTACAGCGAAGGTCTCAGCCACGAAGAAGTGCGAGCTATTAGCCGTAGCGCTTGCGGAAACTCACAACAACCTGTTTTTCCAAAAACCCTTCAACGAGTACTCGCCCAGCTTCGTCCACAAGCAGCGAGTGGTGGCGCTGCTGGAACTATACAGGAAGACGGAATCGATTATCAAAAATGGAACAGAGAAATAGCGAAAATCGCCTTCCCTCCTTCTCTCGCCGCCAGCCTTGCAGGAGTGCCCGACGATGTGCGCATGGGTGCTTTGCTGGTTACGCTGCCATTGGTCTATACGCTGCTCAGTCGCATTGCCTTCAAGTTCTACGATGGGCAGTGGTATCGGCTTTCGGGACAAACATACGTCGTTGGCGATGCAGCATCTGGAAAATCCTTCATGACGCAGCTCTCCACCGCTTGGCTAAGTCCCATCCGCGTCGCAGACACGGCAGGGCGTGAGCAAATCCGCAAGTGGAAGCAACTGAAGGTGCAGAAGGGGCAGGGCAAGATGGACACGCCAAAGCCAACGCCATGTATCCGCATCGTGCCGACTCAGGCCAGCATCGCCACCATCTTGGAGCGCATGTTCTACGCAGTTGAGAGAGATGTGCCAAGCCTTGACGGGCTGACCAAATTCAATCGCCACTTGCACATTGTGACCGTTGAAACTGAAATCGCCACGCTGATCCGAATGCTGAAAAGCAACTTTGCTCAGTTCCTCGACATCATGGTGAAAGCGTTCCAAGACGAAAAGGTCGGTGTCGATTATCAGAACCAAGACAGCATCAACGCCATCTTCAATGCGCATTGGAACGTGGTGTTCGGTGGCACATGGACTTCGTTCTGGCAACTGTGCCGCGACGTGCTCAACGGACACCCACTGCGCATGATGATTTTCCCGATGCCCGACATGCGCTTTGAAATGCTGGCGAAGGGCGGCAGTTCAAGAAGCGTGGCACAAACGTCGTGCATCAAGGAGCTGTCGTTCAAGCTGACCAATCAGCGGATTCAGGGCAACATCATCGTTCAGAACCTGAACAACGAGATGTGGGGAACTGAACGACACCATCCGCGACATCGTGCGCCGACGTGCTGCCCTGATTGGGCTTCGTGCTGGCATTGCCTTTTCCATCATCGAGCATGTGGATTCCTTTGCCGACATCCAGCCTGAGAGCAACAAGGAAAACGAGTGGTACAGGCCGCTGAAAGCGTCGAAGGATGCCATCCGCTTTGCCCGAATGATTGCCGATTTCTGCGCTGAGGTGCAATACAAGGTGTTTGCCAAGCCGATGCTGGAGAAGATGAACGAGGTGTCGCGAGTCGGCAGCGTGCGAAGGAAAACGCCTGTCGCTGACGAATTCTTTGAAAGCCTGCCTGAGAAATTCAAGATAAGTGAAATTCTATCCTCTTTTGATAAGAATGACTATTGCTTAAGGCAAAGAATTAAACGTCTGAAAAATCTCGGCAAACTCATCTATGAACCTAAAACTCATTGTTACATCAAAATCAAAAAATAGACTATGGAACGTTTCGTAAAAATATCAAGTACAACAGACCGCAGTTTCGTGGTGACGAATCCACGTACCAACACGCAGGAGAATGTAGCCTGCAAGGGTTTCCTCCTTACCGACAACACCAGCACCTTCTACGCCGAAATGATTGGCAAGGGTGCAGAGGAATGGAAGTACCAGGGCGAAGGCATCTACTTGTGCGACTGCCGCATTTCGGTGCGCCAATGGACTGACAAAGAT
>CADBXS010000159.1 GCA_902798705.1 uncultured Bacteroidales bacterium | reverse complement strand
CCTGCACCTGCAAGCGACGAGCAAAAATATCCACCACGCGCGGAATCTTGCTCAGTCCCACAATGGTGCCATCGGGGATGTAACCCACATGCACCTTTCCGAAGAACGGCAAGATGTGGTGCTCACAGAGAGAATAGAACTCTATGTCCTTCACCACAATCATCTGTCGATAGTCTTCCTTGAATTTGGCAGAATTGAGCACGGCTACGGGATCCATTTCGTAACCACAGGTGAGCTGCTGAATGCACTTTGCCACTCTCGCAGGAGTGCGCAGAAGGCCTTCACGCTCCGTGTCTTCCCCTATCAGATGAAGCAGACGATGAGTGATTTGCTCAAGCTCTGTTTTCTTTTCTTCCATATCGTTGTTTGTAATAAAGACAATCTCCCAACCGCAGCTTATTGATAAACAAATATTTCGCTACGCACAATCATGGCATCCTTACTGATGCGACGAAGCTTTGAGAGATACTTATTGGCCTCTTCACGCGTGATGAAGTCGCCCACACGACAACGCCAGTGAGGAGAATCGAAAGAGGTGTAATACTTCAGCTCAGGGAAAATGGTTGAAACTTGAGTGCCGATGCGGTCAGCCTTCTGCTGATCGGCACGCGAGGAATTTCCCCAAAACATCTGAACTCGATAGCCACGCACCTTCTTCAACCTACCCTTCTGCATATCGAAGTCCTCATCCTTCTTCACCTCTTCACGCAAACTCTGCCCATTCAGAATAGCCGTCAAGCGTTCATCCTGAATGAGTGTCACTCTGCCCTGCCCCGTCTGGGTTGACTCCAGATGCTCAGCAAATCCCTGCGCCTGCATCGTCACAGCCATCAGGAAAGAGAAGAAAAAAACGAGATAGAATCTTTTCATGCTAAACTCATTTGAAAGTTAAAAGTTAAAAATTAAAAGTGTAAGCGATTCTGTGGCTTTTTAACTTTTAACTATTAACTTTTAACTTATCCAATTATCATTTTTATTTATTTCCAAGCGTCAATGATACCCTTGAAATCAGCACACTTCAGAGAAGCGCCACCAATCAGACCGCCATCGATATCAGGCTTAGCAAAAAGCTCTGGAGCATTTGATGCCTTGCAAGAACCACCATAGAGGATGCTTGTGTTGTCAGCCACTTCCTTGCCATACTTGTCAGCAATCACCGAACGAATGTATGCGTGGATTTCCTCTGCCTGTTCGCTGCTGGCAGTCTTACCAGTACCGATTGCCCAGATTGGTTCGTATGCAATGATAATCTTGCCGAAGTCCTCAGCCGAAAGGTTGAACACACTACCTTCGAGTTCTGCCTTTACCACCTCGTTCTGCTTATTAGCCTCGCGCTCATCCAAGCTCTCACCAATGCAGAAAATCACCTTCAAACCATTTGCAAGAGCAAGAAGCACCTTCTCCTTCAGGATTTCAGGAGTTTCCTTGTAGTATTCACGACGCTCTGAGTGACCGAGAATCACGTACTCAGCACCTGTCGATTTCACCATCTCTGCACTTACTTCACCAGTGAAAGCACCCTTGTCCTTATCTGCGCAGTTCTCTGCACCAAGACCAATCACGCTGTGGTCAATCACATCAGATACCTTTGCCAAGTGGATGAATGGAGTGCAAATCACAACATCACAATTTGGTTTATCAGCAGCAAGAGCCTCATTGAGCTCTGTAGCCAGTGCAATACCTTCCTGAAGATTCTTGTTCATCTTCCAGTTTCCTGCAACAATTTTCTTTCTCATGTCTTTAAATGTTTTTATTGATTAAACCTGTAATTTATTATCTACTTTATTCATTCTTCATTCTCGCTCTCTTCTGGCAAATTCCAGTTGCTCCACTTCTTCATCACCTTACCATCCTTCAGCAGAATCAGTCCAGGATTGGCGCGAACCATCGTTTTCAACGTGCGGTCGTCTGCAAGATAGAAGCGATATTCAGCACCCGTGTAGTCGGTCCAATGGTCTTGCGCCTCAGCATCGCATGCCGTGAGGCAGAAGAAACCATAACCGTGCTGCACGGCATAGTCGTAAATCATGTTGATGCTTCCTGCACAGCCCTCATCAGCCGTTGTCAGGTCGGGAGCCACGAGCAGAAAAGTGTAGCCCTTGCGGTAAATCACCGAGTCGGTCACGTCTTCCTCCGTCTTCGCGTCCATGATGTAAAGGTCCACCACGTCAAGCTCGTGCAACTTGTAAGTCATCTTCGAGCCAAGCACAGGTTCTTCCCTTAGTTTCACCAAATCCGCACCCACATGGTATGGACGGAAGTCGATAGCTGGTAAATGGTAGATGCAATAGAAAGCATAGAGCAGAATACCCACCATGGCAGGCGTGGAAACAAGCCACGCATTGTTTTCCGAAATGAACCGCTTCTGCAGCCTGTTCCAACGAAGTACAATCAACGAAGCACCCAAAAGGATGAGATTCTTCACGAAAGTCTGCTGGTTGGTGAGAATCAGCGCATCGCCAAAGCATCCGCAATCAGTCACGGCATTAGTCACAGCCAGCCACAGCGTCACCACCGTCATCAGAGCCATGAACACCGTCGTGCAAGTAGCAACGAATCGGCGATTCAATCCCATAAGCAAGCACACGCCCAACGAGAACTCCACAAACGAAAGAGCCACCGAAGCTACCAGCGTCACCCAGTCATTGACATTCTCCAGCCCCACAGCAGCACAATAGTCTTGCAGCTTGAAACTGGTGCCCAACGGGTCGTTCGCCTTCACGAATCCCGAGAACAAGAACGTTGCAGCCAACAGCAGTCGGCAGATGTTCACCACCCACGGCAGTGCTTTCTTCATCACAGCCCGTCTGCTGCTCTTTGCCCGTCTGCTCTCGCTTCCGTCAGCCTTGGCCTTTGCGTTGTCAATCTTATCGTTCACTACCTTCGTCCAACTTAATCAGTCCGAACACCGAATAGTTGATCATGTCGAGATAATTGGCATCCACACCTTCCGACACGATTGTCTTGCCATCGTTCGACTCAATTTCCTTCGTGCGATACAATTTCATGAGGATGAGGTCAGTGTAACTGCTGATGCGCATCGAGCGCCAAGCCTCATCGTAGTCATGGTTCTTCCGAATCATCAAGTCGAGAGCCACCTTTGCATACTTGTCATAATACCTCATCGCCTGCTCAGGAGTGAGGTCCTCCTTGTCAGCAAACCCCAGCTCCAACTGAATCAGAGCCACGATGCCATAGTTCACGATGCCCTGAAACTCAGGGTATATGCCTTCGTCCACCAGCGCTTCGCCCTTGATTTCCAAACTGCGAATGCGGTTGGCCTTGATGAAGATTTGGTCTGTCACCGACGATGGGCGCATGATGCGCCAGGCAGCTCCGTAGTCGTGCAACTTCTTGCTAAACAAGTCACGGCATTTTGCAATCACCGTTCGGAACTGTTCATTGGTGTGTTCAAGTTGTTCGCTCATTCTTTACTATTCAGTCTTTTAGCTCACCACGTCCATTCGTTTTCAGGCAACTATCTGCACCTCATCACCTTCCTCGCCCTTCCGAGCCAGGAACCATCAGCGCATCCGCTGCAACCTTTCACGCACGTGCGCACTAAGCCGATGCAAAGTTATAGCTTTTTTTTGACTTTTCCTTACTATTTTCCCACATTTCTTTATCTCCCTCAGTCAATATCTTCGTTCTTATCATCCCTTTCTATCGATTCAACTAAAATGTCGAGGGCTCGGTGTTGTTCTAGCGAAGGCTCGTCATCGCAACGCCGAGCCCTCGCTGATTCGATAACGAGCCTTCGAGCAACTAGTAGTCTGTAAAGTCTAAAAGTTCATAAAAAGTCCATTCAGTTCGCAAATGCAGCCAAGCAGATCAAGGAAAAATACAATTGTTGCAACAGG
>CADBXS010000158.1 GCA_902798705.1 uncultured Bacteroidales bacterium | reverse complement strand
ACTAACTAAATAACGATGGTTTTTATAGCAGGTCCATGTGTCATTGAGTCGGCAGACGTTCTCGAAACTGTTGCAGCCGAACTGGCACGACTCAATCATAAATACAATATCGACATCATCTTCAAGTCCTCCTTCGACAAGGCTAATCGCACGTCCATTCGTTCGTATCGTGGACCAGGACTAGAGAAGGGATTGCAGATGTTGGCAGATATCAAGTCAAAGTTCCATCTGCGTACACTCACCGATATCCACGAGTCCTATCAGGCACAGCCTGTGGGAGAAGTGGTAGATGTGATTCAAATACCGGCCTTTCTCTGTCGCCAAACCGATTTGCTCGTGGCTGCAGCACAGACAGGCAAGATTGTCAACATCAAGAAAGCCCAGTTCCTTTCAGGACTCGACATGGAATATCCTGTGCAGAAAGTACGGGAAAGTGGAAACCAACAAGTGTGGCTTACCGAACGAGGAAACATCTACGGTTATAACAACCTGGTTGTCGATTTCCGAAATATTCCCGACATGCACCGCTTCACTGACACCGTCATTATGGATTGCACCCATTCCGTGCAGCGTCCTGGTGCCGCAGGCGGAAAGACGGGAGGCAATCGTGAATATGTTCCTGCGATGGCTTTAGCTGCCAAGGCTTTCGGTGCAAACGGATTCTTCTTCGAAGTCCATCCCGAACCCGACCACGCCTTGAGCGACGGACCTAACATGCTCTGCCTTTCCGACCTCGAAACAGTTATCAAGAGTCTCATTTAATTTTAACATCATGCAACCACGAATCACTGCTATACAAGCGCTTCGCGACGAAGCAAAAGCATTGCTCGACCTCATTCCACAGCTTGACGACACTTTCGACAAGGTGGTGGAACTGATTTACAACTGCTCCGGACATGTTGTTGTGACGGGCGTTGGAAAGTCGGGACACGTAGGAGCTAAGGTTGCCGCCACGCTTGCCAGTACAGGTACTCCTTCCTTCTATATCAACCCCCTCGATGCACTTCATGGCGACCTGGGTATGATTACCGCCAACGACATCGTCCTGCAGATTTCCAATTCGGGAAATACCGACGAATTGCTCCGAATCATTGCGTCGTTGGAGGAACGAAAGATACCAGTTGTTTCCATGACAGGAAACGCCACTTCTCTCATCGCACGCCATTCCCAATACCACATTCTTTGCAGCGTTGACAAGGAGGCTTGCCCACTCAACTTGGCACCAACTTCTTCCACCACCGCACAGATGGCCATGGGCGACGCCCTTGCCATCGCACTGATGGAAATGCGCAAGTTCAAGGCAAACGACTTCGCACGTTTCCATCCTGCGGGTTCGTTGGGAAGGAAATTAGTGACACGAGTACGCGATGTGATGTACACCGACAATTTCCCTATCATTCCGCCCGACATGCTTCTTGTCAATGCCATTATCGACATCAGTCGTGGCAAACTCGGATTGGGCGTAGTGATGAAAGACGAGCAAATCCTCGGCATCATCACTGACGGTGACATTCGTCGAGCTGTGGAAGGTGCCAAGGAGAATTTCCTCAATGTAACTGTGGAGGATGTGATGACGCGCCATCCTAAAACGATTAATCCCGATGCCAAACTCACACAAATTCAATACATGTTCCGTCACCACAAAATTCACTCCCTCCTTGTGGTAGATGAAAACCAGCATCTTATCGGCATCGTTGACTACTTCGCCATCATGAACTAAATCCCAAACATAAAGAAAAACCACAGATTCAATAGATTGAAACAGGAACAATTCTGATTAATCCGTTGAATCTGTGGTTTTATTTGTTGAATCTGTGGTTGGGAATACCTCGTACCGTTTGAGTTTTACCTATCTGATAACTTTGTTGTTCTCGTCGGGGAACACCACCGTAGGTTTGAAAGTTTTTGCCTCCTCAAAATCCATCGTGCAGTAGGCGATGATAATCACAGTATCGCCCACCTGTACCTTTCGTGCAGCGGCACCATTCAGACAAATGCAACCGCTTCCGCGTTCGCCCTTGATAATATACGTGTCGAAGCGTTCACCATTGTTGTTATTTACAATCTGAACCTTTTCACCTTCGATGAGGTTGGCAGCATCCAGCAAGTCCTCGTCGATTGTGATACTACCCATGTAGTTCAAGTTTGCCTCCGTCACATGAGCGCAATGCAATTTCGATTTCAAGACCTCTATCAACATTTGCTTTCCTTCTTTATTGTTATCGTTTTCGTTATTTATACCTGATATTATCAATCAGTCGAACAGGAATCTGACCGCAGAACACCGTGATGCAACCCACCACATCCTCGCTGTCATCCCATTCATTCAGAGAGGCGAGGGAAGTGCCATCCACGATTTCATAGTATTGCACTTCAAGACCGTCAATGCTGTTCAGCGTATCGACAACCCACTGCTTCGTTTCTTCCAGCGAATGCTCCTTTGCATATTCCAAGCTGGCAAACAATGTCTTCGAGATGTTCACAGCAATGTCCTTTTCCTCAGGTGTCAGCAGCGAGTTACGGCTACTGAGTGCCAATCCACTTTCTTCTCTGACGATAGGGCAAGGACAAATCTCAAGTGAGAATTGCTGGTCCTCCACCATGCGCTTGATAACAGCAATCTGTTGGAAGTCCTTCTCACCGAAATAAGCCCTGTCTGGCTCCACCATCATGAACAGTTTGCTCACCACCTGGCAGACACCGTTGAAATGGCCTGGACGGAAACCGCCTTCCATCACTTCGTCCGTAGGAGGATAGCTGAACACCCTTGTGTCGGGTTCAGGATACACCTCTTCCACACTTGGGGCAAAGGCGATGGTCGCACCTTTTTCCTCCAGCAGCTCGCAGTCCTTTTCCAGCGTGCGAGGATATTTCGCTAAGTCATTCTTGTCGTTGAATTGAGTAGGATTCACAAAAATGCTCACCACTGTCACGTCATTCTCCCTCACGCTGCGTTCCACGAGAGACGCATGACCAGCATGAAGAGCACCCATTGTAGGAACCAGTCCCACCGACTTACCTTCATTCCTATAGGCTTTCAGTTCAGCCTTCAGATCTTGAATTGTATGTAAAACCTTCATTTTGTATGTAATTGTGAAAATCTTTCAAATTGAAATGAGAGAATCATGAAAGAAATCTATCACCCCATGCTATCTTCCCATTCTATAAAAAACAACTTTTTGAAATCAAGAATAGGTTCTCATTCTGAAAACTTGTGCAAAGTTATGCTTTTTTAAAATCATACACAACAAATCAGCCCAAAACTTCCGTTTTCTAACGTCACTCCTAAAAAATTAGCTGAAAACCTAAGTTGTAATTCAGAAAAAATACCTATCTTTGCACCCACTTACAAAAATAATAACAAAAAGGATGGTCCGGTAGCTCAGTTGGATTAGAGCAACAGCCTTCTAAGCTGTGGGTCAAGGGTTCGAATCCCTTCCGGATCACCGGGACAAGGACTTCAGACGAAGTCCTTTCTTTATATCTTGGAATTTCTAGATACTGAAATTCAGCGTTTTACAGAGTAAATATAGCGTAAAACACAGGTGGTAACACCAATAAAAAAAACGAGACTTTTTGACACATTTGGACACAAAAAGACACCCCTGGACGGTTTTTGTGTTACCAAAAATGTGTTACCGGTCTCACAAATGTGTTACCAGTTATGAGCAAACGAGTAAGACTGTTCTTCGACAGAAAGAAAAAGGCCACAAAAGATGTGGCAGGCGCTGTAGAAATCGTTATTTGCTTACAGCGCGAAAGGACTTATATCTATTCAGGTATAAGAGTATTCAAGGATCAGTGGAAGGATGGCGCCATAGTCAAACATCCTCGTGCAGTACCCTTGAACGAAGATCTTCAGAGCCAGATTGAAAAGTACGAGAAGATTCTCATAGCCATGGAAGTGAATGGCGATGAGATGCGAATCCGAAACTTCAAGAGTTATCTTACTTATGATGGCGGCATTCGCCGTAACTTTATGCCTTGGATGCGTGAGCGCATTGAGAACCGTGTTTTAAGAGAAGGGACAAGGAGAGGCCACATGACAAC
>CADBXS010000157.1:1194-8364 GCA_902798705.1 uncultured Bacteroidales bacterium | reverse complement strand
CTCTATTTCCCTTCTGGTCGCATCAAGGAGGAAATCGAGAGCACGCAGTTGGTGTGCACCACGCCACTGACTTAACAGACCCACCCCTCACCCTCCCTGTAAGGGAGGGGGTGGGAAGAACGTGGAGCGTGAAGATAAGTACAAAGGACAAAGAACAACGTAGTTAAGTGCTAAAAGCATAACTGTACCTTGTAAATTGTACTTTGTACTTTTTGTGATTTTTCACTTTTACCTTTCACTTCATGCTGGCTCAGCACAAAGAACAATCCGACAAACTATGAAACAGCTACCATCTACGTGGACTCACGAAGATGGTAGCTTGCATTTTGTTACATTGTTACATTGTTACATTGTTACATCACCCGATTTCCGAATACACTTTTTAACACTTCGGGTTAAAAGGATTATTTCAAACCACAGATGGCACAGATTGACACAGAAAAAAAACTGTGAGAATCTGCTTCATCTGTGGTTCGGAGAAAATCGTTGTTTAGTCCAGAACAGTAGTGTTACAGTTCATACTCTAACATCACGAAAGAGTAAGGCTGGAGTTCGATGGTGAAGCTCTTCTGTGCACGGATAGACTCACGACGAGGGGAGATTGGTTGAGCATCGAAGTTGTTCTCTGCGTTAGGATCTCCTGTAAGCGTGGTCTTCGTGGCGTTCTTCTTGAGTCCGAAGCGTTTGAGGTTCACGTCTGCGCGACGAGCATCTGCTGTAGCGTTACAGAGCTTGACGTAGAGACGACGTGTCTTCACATTCAGAATCACGCTCTGACCATAGTGCACGTCTTCTTGTGGCTGCTGGATGCCTGCTGCATCTCCCTCGAAACGAACACAGTCGCCATAGTAGTATTGTCCTGCTGACTGTCCGAACATCTGCTGCACATAATAGCTGCAAGTGAGATAAGGGCGCTCGTTGTCGAAATAAATCAAGTCGGGATTCCAATTCGTAGCGTTCTTGCGAGCGAAGAGTGGAGCGTAGGATGTCATGCAAACGATGTCGCCATTGCGCTCTACGTGGAGCAGGTAAAGACCTTCAGCGAGTGCGTCGATGAGTTTCTTGTCCTTGGCAGCATACTCACCCAAATAGACCTTTGTCTTGCGGTCGCGTGGGTACTTGTCGTACTGGCGGCTTTGGAGGAAGTACTTGTTCTGCTCGTAGTAGTGCTCGTCGATGATAGGCATTCCCAGTTCCTCAGCCAGTTTCCAACCTGCTTCATAGTCAGGATTTTCGGGGTGTGAACCAGGACCAGCGGTTCCTACGATGATAATCTCTGGATGAGCCTTTGTCACCTTATTATACATATACTTGAAACGCTCGTTGAACTCAGGGGAAATCTTCTCCTCGTTGCCAATGCCGAGATACTTCAGGTTGAAAGGTTTTGGATGTCCTGCATCTGCACGCATCTTTGCCCATTTGGAGGTAGCAGGGTCGCCATTCGCCCATTCGATGAGGTCGAGGGCATCCTGTACCCATTCGTCCATCTCGCTCATCGGTGCCACATCCTGTGCCTGCTTAGGCCACATGTTCCATCCACCGTTGGTACCCTGACAGCTGACACCGCAAGGGAGGATTGGTACAGGTTCCATGCCGAGGTCCTCGCAGAACTGGAAATACTCAAAATAGCCTAAGCCCATTGACTGATGGTAACCCCATGTGTTCTTCTGCTGAACGCGCTGATGGCGTGGACCAATGGTGTTCTTCCAGCGATAGGTGTTCCAGAAACCGTCACCACCACCATGAACCACACAACCGCCTGGGAAGCGCATGAAGCGTGGGTGCAGGTCAGCCAATGCCTGTGCCAGGTCTTTGCGCAAACCATGTCCCTTGTAGGTGTCCTGAGGCATGAGCGACAAATCGTCAACATAGACGTCGCCCTCATTGAGTACCAATATCTGAAGGGCAGCCTTCTGACAATCAGCATTAGGTGTGAGAGTTGCTTTATATTCTTTGAAAGCGCTCTTGGCATCAGCACCACCTGCTGCAGGGATATCGATGATAGCTTCGGAAAGCAACTTTGGATCTTGGCCCCAGCCTTGTGGCTCTACAAGTGCCACACGCACCTGCTTAGCACCGCCTACATTGGCAAGGCGCATGGAGAAGTCGTACTTCGCATTATTCTTGACGCTAATGCCGTCGAAGCCGTCGTTCTGTATGCCGAAGCCTCTCCATCCTTTATAGTCATAGAACTCGCGTGCACGCTCCACATGTAGACGCATCTGTGTGTTAGAGTTATATGACGAGGTGAAACTCTTGTCCACTACGGGTGTTGTGATTGGCTGGATGTAGCCTAAGGAATGGCCCGGACGGATGGTCTTCCATGCCGTGGCAGGTCCCCAACCGTCTCTCTCGGCAGGACTAAACTCGAAAGAGCCATTCTGCAAGAGTTCGGCATAGAGGCCACCATCGGCAGAGGAACTGATATCCTCGAAGAAGATGCCGATGAGTTCATCACTGATGGGTTTGCCACCCTTTGGGGCAGACATTTGTCGCTGTGCCTGTGCCATAGTCGAGGCACAAAGGAGCAGCAGAGGAAGAATTCTCTTGTTCATAAAATTCATAGTAATTATTATAAATGGAATTGTTGATAGAAGCGATAGAGGGTTATTTCTCGTCGATATAGCGCTGGGTGAGAGGTGCAAATTCGTCGATACGACGGTCGCGGAGGAAAGGCCACCAACGGCGGACATTCTCACAACGTTTCATGTCGATGTCGATGACTGCCACTTCTTCGCTGTCGATAGAAGCGCGATAAAGGAATTCGCCTTGCGGACCTACCACAAAGCTGCTGCCCCAGAACTGTATGCCGTTGGTTTGTCCGGATGGGTCAGGCTCGAATCCTGTGCGGTTCACGGCAATGACTGGCAAGCCATTAGCGACTGCATGACCTCGCTGCACAGTAGTCCATGCCTCGCGCTGACGTTCCTGCTCTTCCTTCGTGTCGGATGACTCATAGCCGATGGCAGTGGGATAAATCAGCAGTTCGGCACCACGCAATGCCATCAGTCGCGCTCCTTCGGGATACCACTGGTCCCAGCACACCTGCACTCCCAATCGTCCCACGGACGTATTGATGGGCTGAAAACCTAAGTCGCCAGGTGTGAAATAGAACTTCTCATAGTAGGCTGGATCATCAGGAATGTGCATCTTGCGGTATTTGCCAGCTATCGTTCCGTCCTTTTCGAACACCACAGCAGTGTTGTGATACAGCCCCGCAGCACGACGCTCGAAAAGAGATGTAACGAGGACGATGCCCAATTCCTTTGCTAACTCTCCATACAAAGCTGTGGAAGGACCGGGGATGGGTTCTGCCAAATCGAAATGGTCGGTACTCTCCACCTGACAAAAATAGAGGGAGTTGTGCAATTCTTGCAAAACCACAAGTTCTGCACCCCGGGCGGCTGCCTCACGGATGCCTTCGACCAACTTTTGGCAGTTGGATTCCACGTTGTCAGTACAGCTCTGTTGTATGATACCTACTTTCATAGACCTGCTTTTTTGTGCAAAATTAATTCATTTGAACGAAAAAGCGAATGATTTGACCATATTTTTTGCATTTCAATCGAATTTGCCTTAACTTTGCAACTTCATTCGGCAAAAGCCGTTTCGATTTGTAACTATTTTGCATTAAACACATACGCGATGCCAAGAATATCAGTGCGAGGCACAGAAATGCCCAGTTCACCAATCCGCAAGTTAGCTCCGTTGGCTGAAGACGCCAAGCGCAGAGGAATCCATGTATATCATCTCAACATCGGACAGCCCGACCTGCCCACTCCGCAAGTCGCCATCGACGCCATCAAGAACATCGACCGCAAGATACTGGAATACAGTCCCAGCCAGGGCTACCGCAGCTATCGCGAAAAGTTAGTCGGCTACTACAAGAAGTTCAATATCAACCTCACAGCCGACGACATTATCATCACCAGCGGTGGCTCGGAAGCAGTGCTCTTCGCTTTCCTTTCCTGCCTCAACCCTGGCGACGAAATCATCGTTCCTGAGCCAGCATACGCCAACTACATGGCATTTGCCATCTCAGCAGGTGCTGTCATCCGCACCATCGCCACCACCATCGAGGAAGGTTTCTCCCTGCCAAAGGTGACCTCGTGAAGAAGTACGACCTATACCTCTTCTCCGACGAGGTATATCGCGAATTCATCTACACGGGTTCGCCTTACATCTCCGCCTGCCACCTCGAAGGCATCGAGCAGAACGTAGTGCTCATCGACTCCGTCAGCAAGCGATACAGCGAATGCGGCATCCGCATCGGTGCGCTCATCACAAAGAACGAGGCTGTGCGCAAGACCGTTCTGAAGTTCTGTCAGGCACGCCTCTCCCCTCCCCTCATCGGACAGATAGCTGCCGAGGCATCGCTCGACGTACCTGAATCATACGAGCGCGATATCTACGACGAATACGTGGAGCGACGCAAATGCCTCATCGACGGTCTCAACCGCATCCCAGGCGTTTACTCCCCTATCCCTATGGGAGCGTTCTACACTGTTGCCAAGCTGCCTGTGGATGACAGCGAGAAATTCTGTGCATGGTGTCTGAGTGAATTCAACTACGAAGGCGAGACGGTGATGATGGCTCCAGCCGCAGGATTCTACACCACCCCAGGCTCAGGAAAGAACGAAGTGCGCATCGCTTACGTCCTCAAGAAAGACGACCTTATCCGTGCTCTCTTCATCCTCCGCAAAGCACTTGAAGCCTACCCTGGAAGAATCGATTAAGCCACCCCGAAAGGGTGAAGTGAAAAGTGGGAAGTGAAAAGTGAAAAATGCCATCCGGATGGCATCGCTTCACGCTCCACCCTTCACTCTTCTCTTTTCACTCTTCACTTTCCACTCTTCACTTTTCACTCTTCACTTTCTTTCTACTCCCCTCGCCCTTTGGAGAGGGGTTGGGAGTGAGGCCGGGGTTGGGGGTGAGGCTTTTCTTACACTTTATGTCATTCGAACTATTCATAGCACGCCGCATCTATGGCGACAAGACGGAAGGACAACGCTTCTCCCGTCCCGCTGTGCGTATTGCTATGGCAGGCATAGCTATCGGACTCATCGTCATGATTATCAGCGTGGCAGTGGTAATGGGATTCAAGCGCGAAGTGAGCGGCAAGGTCATCGGCTTCGGAGCACATGCTCAGATACTCAGCCTCACGCAAGACCAAAACTATGTCATCTATCCCGTCGTCACCAACGACAGTCTCAAGGACGTGGTGAAGCACACACATGGTGTGAAACACCTTCAGGAATTTGCCACTATCGCTGGTATGCTCAAGACCGACGACGACTTCCGAGGGGTACAAATCAAGGGCATTGGCGAAGACTATGACACTCGTTTCCTCGAGCGCTATCTCACTGAAGGCACCATCCCTTCATTCTCTTCCAAACAATCATCCAATAACATACTTATTTCCAAAAGAATAGCGAACGAGCTTCAACTAAAGAATGAAGACAAGGTGTTCGCATATTTCTTTGTGAATGGCAACATTCGTGCCCGTCGTTTCATCGTGAAGGGCATCTACGAAACACACCTTGCCGAGTACGACAAGGCGATGTGCTTCACCGATATCCGTACCGTTCGCAAGCTCAACGGATGGGAACAGGACGAGTCGTCAGGGCTCGAAATCACCGTCCAAAACTTCGACCTCGTCGATGCTGTCGTCAGTCGTCTCGTGGAGCGTGTGAATCATACCCCCGACCGCGTCGGTGCCATGCGCGGTGCATTCAGCATACGCGACATAGCCCCACACATCTTTGCATGGCTCGAAGTGCTCGACATGAATGTAATGATGATTCTCATTCTCATGATGGCCATCGGTGGCTTCACCGTCGTTTCAGGACTCCTTATCGTCATGCTTGAACGTATCAGTATGATTGGTACACTGAAGGCACTGGGTGCCACGAACATGCAGGTGCGACGCGTCTTCCAGCACTTTGCTGTGATGCTCGTAGGCAAAGCCATCATCATTGGCGACATCGTCGCCCTTGCCATCTGTTTTCTTCAGAAGCACTTCAACTTCATCAAACTCGATGCAGACACCTACTACATCGACTCGGTACCTATTGAGCTTCATTGGCTCCCCATCCTACTTATCAACCTCGCCGTGCTTCTTATCTCTTCCATCGTCATCTTCGCATCGTCCTTCCTCGTGAGCATCAAGGGTCCTGCCACCACTATCCGTTGGGAATAGACAAATAGGTAGCTCTTAATGATTGAAGGTCTGACGGTAAGTAACACTCCCCACCTTCAACGGCTGAAACGAATGCTAATAATTCGTTGAAATAGCCATTCGTATATATCTGATTATTAGTTAGAATTGGAGAGAAATCATTCTGCTTGTATAGGTATTCAATCGTGCTTTTGGATGTATGCAATTTCTCCAAAGGAATATTGAAAATAGTTTTTGATTTAGGGTTAAAGGTGAGTTTTCCCATACCATTAAGCTGATAAACTCCTGTCTTTGTGCAGAGTTTCAGGGATTCTTCCGCGTCAGTCCATGAGTAGGCAGTGGATAGTTCAAGCGTGCCTATTATATGGGGATGCTGAAGCATAAGAAGGTAGGCCTGTTCTGCCACTTGATGACACGCAAGAACATGGGCTTCCCCAAAGAGATAAGAGACAAGATGGAGAGGGTGAATGAACAAGTCAAGCGTTGCATTACCTTCAGGATATGCTCCTGTGAGGTAATGATAATCGTAATTGATGAGAAATTCCTTGCGGAGTCGTTTCTTCAGGATTTGAACAGCAGGGGCATAGCGCTTTTGCAAGCCCACCATAACAACGGGTGAATGGTGACGTTGTTGAAGGTCGATGAGCGTGTCCAATTCAGTCAATGACTGGCAAGGAGGTTTCTCTATGAAAAGCGACTTTCCACTCTTCAGCACCTTTGCAGCGATAGAGAAATGAGCAGAGGGCGATGCTGCAACAAATACACCTTTGACTGTTTCGTCGTTCAGAACTTCGTCAAGTGAGGTAGTAGCTTTCTGTCCTTGAAACTTCCGTTCAATCAGTCTTGCTTTTCTCTCAGACGTGACACAAACGTATTTCAACGGCACGCCAAGGTAATGAAGCACTGGGTATAGATTAGCCAAAGAATGTTGCCCCATGCCGACGAAGGCATATTGATTTCGATACGTTTGGCGCAGAAAATGTTCGGTGCGC
>CADBXS010000157.1:0-1182 GCA_902798705.1 uncultured Bacteroidales bacterium | reverse complement strand
GCGCATTCGCTTATATCGAGCTATGATTTCTTGTATCATCGGATTGCTTTTAGATGTTTTCGGTAGGTGTTTTTAGAATTCGAATCCCACTGATATGGGCCATAAAACTTTTCAATGATCCGTTTGGGGAAGAGTCGTTCCAGATTTCGCATAAGGATGATGTCGTACTTGCGATGAAAGTTGATCCAACAATCATTGCAATGATGGGAATAGTGGCACTGTGTCTGACAGGCTTTCCGCCCATTGAAAATCTCATCGAGCGATTGTTGATGGACATTGCCTAAGATTACATCCAAGTTCTGGCACAAGGGTACATCGCCATTGCTATGTATCACCAAACAACTGTTAATGCTTTGACAGCGAAGATGAAGCCGGCCATTTTTCCATTCATCGTATAGGGCCACGAAATCGTAGTTTTCTTGTGTTTCATGAATGTTCTGTGGTATCTGCTTCACGAAGTTGGATGCCACCAACAGTTCGTTCGTCGTATCGAAGAATGCCATCGTTCCATAGATGCCAATGCGTACATCCACGCCATAATGCTTGGCAATGTCAATGACAAACGCCATGTCGTCGAACGAATTCCAAGGAGACAGGCAAAACATCAGAGACAAAGGAACTCGCTCCTTCAATGCTTCAACCACCTTTATCACTTTGTCAAAGCCATCTCGTCCCCGCATCCGTTGATAGGTTTCACGACTGCCATCAAGAGAAACGTATAGATGTCGAGGCTGAAAACGACAAACTGCATCTATGACACGTTGAGGCGCGAGACAATTTGATAGTAGTGTATAGTTGGGGTGATGTTCATGAAACCACGCCATGATTTCATACGCTTGCGGATGAAGAATGAATTCCCCACCCTCCAGCCCAACTGTAGTGCGTTGGTTGATACATCGGCTTTGCATCAACTGACGGATAGTGTCGAAAGACAAATGTTCGGTAGGTTTCTGCCAAATGTTGCAATGCTTACATCTCGACTGGCAAAGTGTAGTTGAGTATATCATCAGCCCCGACAGCAGTTTGTGCCTCGGCCTTGCCATATTATTCAAATAGAGGAATCCGTTGTATACATAATCAAAGATGTTGTACATAGTTTTCGTTGCATATTGTTCTCTATTTAATTCGGTAATTTTATTTTTATTATCACTTATTTCATTTTCAATATTTGAAAAATTGATA
>CADBXS010000156.1 GCA_902798705.1 uncultured Bacteroidales bacterium | reverse complement strand
CCGAACGGCAAGTTGCCCGAAATCCTGCCACGCGTTGGCTTCACCACTTCGGTGGCGAACGACTTCGACCGCATCACTTGGTATGGCCGTGGTCCTGAAGAGAACTATCCCGACCGCAAGACTGGCTATCAGGTGGGCATCTGGAGCAAGAGTGTGGCTGACATGTACGAGCCTTACCTCTTCCCGCAAGACCATGCGTTGCGTACCGACAACCGCTATGTGCAGCTGCTCAACAAGGAGGGCAAGGGTGTGCAGATTTCCATGAACGAGCCCTTCAACTTCAACGCTTATCAGTTCACGACGGACAACCTGACGAAGAGCCAGTTCACCTATCAGCTGCAACCACAGGCAGACCGCTACACCTTCAACCTCGACTACTCCACCACGGGTGTGGGCTGCACCTGCATCTATGTGCTGGACGAGTATCGAGTGAAGCCCGTCGCTTTCGACAGGGACGTGGTGATTAAGCCGGTCAATGCGCTACGATAAGTTGACAGTTGAGAGTTTAGGGTTGAGAGTTGAGAGTTTAGAGTTTAGAGTTTAGAGATTCAATTCCTCATTCCTAATTGGCTACGCCGAAGATGCTCACACTCGGCATAGTTCAAACAAGCTTGACCTCTGCACTCGCTCAACCGCATCTTTCCTAATTGGCTACGCCGAGCTAAAGGTTCCTCATTCCTAATTTTCATTGCCTGAGTATCGTCGTTAACTCCTTTAACTTCGATTACTTCGTCACTTCCGAAACTTAAGTAAAACGTAAAAGTTACCTTGCAAACCGGAGCCCAACACTCCGAATGGCAAGGTAACTTTTATTTTCAGATTTTAACTTTCAACTTTCAACGTATGACCACTTTTCGTCCTTTGTATAGGTACACACCGGGGTGGACGGGACGAGTGGTGAGACGGCGCCCTTGCAGGTCGTAGTAGGGGGCATCGGAGGTGTCGGAGTCGTCTGCCGAGATGGAGGTGATGGCAACTGGGGCTTCAATCACGATGATGTAGTTGTTGAGAGGGTCATTATCTACAGTTTTCACGCTCAGGCGAACCACGCCGTTCATTTGGGACTTTATATAGAACTTGACTTCTGCGTCCTGTCCTGCATGGATATAAGCTCCTGCTGTCACGCTATTGCCCCACACCTTCACCTTGGATGTGGAAATGTCGTCAGGATTGATGTCACCATAATAATCGGGTGTGAGAGTGAGGTCACCGGTATAGTCTGTCTTATCCTCGTTGTGGATAGTGAGCGTCAATTCGATCGTTTCTAAAGGAGCACTTGTTGAGGGGTTCACCTTGACATCAATGACCTTCATGTTCCGCTGCTTCGCTGCCATATTCACATAGCCGCTGTAGTAATCTCCGTCAGCGGTGCGACCAACATGGACAAAGTATGCCTGCGAATCGAACAACTGCCAATCAGATTCGGGATGGTGACGGAATTTCATCATCGGGTAAAGCTGCAACGACTCACCTGGCTGGATGGCTGCTGTATCTATCACCACCGTCATCCTGTTGCTAGTGTAAACGATGCTGTCGTTGGGGTCACCAATGAAGCGTGGTTTCAATTTACCGTCTGCCTCGATGGTGCCGAGCGCATAATCCTGCGTGATGTTAGGATAAGGTAATCCTCCGTGATATTTGAAATAGTATTCAACGATAGAATCTGAACTCAGACTGATATTGTATATCATAACACGTCCGAGAGGAGGCAAGGTTGTTCCTTCTGATGGGGGCTGTATGCCAATGACTGCACCCTGATTACGGCAGAATCCCATTTTTTTTGCCCTGCCGAGAGAGGAATCATAATAAGGATTGAGCACACTCAGCGAATAGTATCCGTCACAGCTGCCTGACCATCCCCAATTGATGTGGAACATGCCATTGCCATCGTATCCGTCACAGATGAACGAGTGACCATCACTGCTAAAACCATTATATTGCACGGGACGTTTGGCTGAAAGTTCACCGTAGATGAGCTCTTCCCATTCATCGATGCAAAAAGATGCACGATTCACCAACTGAACGGAGGGGGCATAACCCATATAATAGTAGGCACGAGAAATCGCTGAGGCTCCTGCGCCGGAAGTAACTGGCGTCAGTTCCATTTCAAAGGCTTGAGAACAGTAACGCATCAGTGTGGCAACGGCATCTTGCTGCGCCTCGGTTCCGACTGCCTTTTCCTCGCCGGTCTCGTCATCTTGGATTGTGTATTGGTCTATCATGTTTGCCCAATCGAAGGTGACGGGTGGGAGTTCGTCGATGTGCCACGTTTTCGAGATGCCGTCATCGTATGTCTCCTGATCATAGGCAGGAATGGCTCTTGTTTCCGTTTTAGGCCATTCGTAATATTTCATGATTTGTGCCATGGCTGTAGCGACACAACCGGTAAGGCAGTTCTTCCCCTGCCAGTCGGGGTCGGCACCGTCATACAGGGGAATCTTGTTCCAATAAGGAGCTAACTGATTCCATTGAGTGGTAATCAATGGTTCGACAGCAGTGCGTGCAAGACGTGTGGAAAAGGGCTGTTCGCCCTCAGCTGTGAGAAGATTGCCATCGGCAAAGTCGGTACTGTTGCCCAGTGTGGCGATGGCTTCATCGTATTCCTTCAACCATGCGCGCATGTTCTCAGGCATGTTTGTCCAATCGATGCTACCGCTGTCGGAATAGCCCAGCACGGGCAAGGTTCGGCTATCGCCTGAAGCGATGACATATCCCCCACCCTCTACGTTGAAGGCATAGATTTTCTCTGCCTCCACCTTTGTGGCTTTCAGCATTTTGGATGAATTGACCTTACTCATCACTTTAGCTCGTGACGAGGAGCTGCGATGATTCAAAAACTGAAGAGCACGCTCAGCTGCCTCTTGTTCGGTAATGGGCTGTGCCCATGTTCCAATGCTTGTCAGTACTGACAGCAGCAGCAATATCCATTTCACTTGTTTCATGTGTTTGTATAGGTTTAAGAGTTGACAGTTGAAAGTTGACAGTTGAAAGTTGAGAGTTTAGGGTTTAGAGTTTAGGGGTTAGGGTTGAGAGTTTAGAGTTGAGAGTTTAGGGTTGAGGGTTGAGAGTTTAGGGTTTAGGGTTGAGGGTTGAGAGTTGAGAGTTGAGAGATTCAATTCCTAATTCCTCATTCCTAATTCCTAATTGTGAAAGATCCATCGTACATCATACATCATCCATCGTACATGCTTTCACTCCGCATGGCTCTCCCTCCCCCTTGGGGGAGTCGGAGGGGGCTTTATTTTTCACTTAAGTATTCAAAGAACCGCTCTGGCCTGAAATTCATGATGAGTTCATCGGGAAATTCTGTCTCCGCCAACAGGGGGAGAAGGCGGGTGTAGTCGGCTATCTGGAAGGAGATGTGCGCGTCGCTGCCGAGAATGGTAGGCACTTGGTGTTTCTTGCACAGTCTCAGGAGTTCCAGGTTGTTGTCGTGAGCCATCGGTTTTTGGCGCTGAGGGGCAAGGGAGTGGTTGTTGATTTCGAGCAACGTATGGGATTCTTTGGCAGCCAAGACCAAAGGTTCGAAGTCCAACTCTGCCGTTCCATCTCCGGGATGGCTGATGATGTGGATTTTCGGATGACGGATAACATTCAGCATTCCCTGCGTGTTCTCCTCTTTTGTGCCTCCCTTCCAGCATTTCTCATGAATGCCTGCAATGCCGATGTCAAGACGGTCGAGGTATTCTTCATCAAGGTCGAGGGTGCCTTTCGTGTCGAGGATGTTGACCTCACACCCCATCAGAATTTTCACACCATAGAGCTGACGTGGCACGACGAACATGTTTCTGAAATAGACCAACGGGCAAGTGCCGACGATGCTGGGACCATGTTCGGTGATTCCCAACACCTGCAAACCCTTGTCTGCTGCCGCTTGTGCCATTTCCTGCAGACTGCTGTAGGCATGTCCTGATGCCACTGTGTGCGTATGCACATCAAGTAAGACTTTTCTCATAATGGCGACAAATATACAGAGAATTTCCGAAAAAACGCATTCTATTGCATCTTTTTTTCATTTTTTCATTCTTTCATTTTTTCTGTTCCACATTTTTTCCTTAACTTTGCACTCGAAATCAGATGATAGGGGCGTAGCCCAGCTGGTTTAGAGCGCTGCAGTCACATTGCAGAGGTCATCGGTTCGAACCCGATCGTCCCTACCAACAAAAAGAGGTGTGTCAGAAACGACGCACCTCTTTCTTTTTAAGGTGTCGTCGCTCACTTCGTTAACTCCATTAACTTCGTCTCTTCCGAACCTTTAGCTCGACGAAGTCAAAGTTGAGTTAAATGATAGAGATGTGTGTAGCTTGCCAACACATTCTTATAC
>CADBXS010000155.1 GCA_902798705.1 uncultured Bacteroidales bacterium | reverse complement strand
CTTTGCTCGCACAAAGATTTAACATTTAAGGCTATGCAACGAGACAGGCATACAAAGCGTTAACCAATTATAGCATTGTACTGGCCTGAATAGTTACTGCCAATTTGAATGTATATTTTACAAAAAAAGAAGGGGCTGAAGTTTATAGAAATCTTCTCCAACTATGAAAATTTGGGAAAGGTGTACCACTGGAAAGAAATAAACTGAAAGTGCAAGAATGCGACTGCGTTCTTGCATTTTGGGATGGCTAATCGAGAATTTCTTTTCATGACTGAACACTTGACTTTCATTCACTAACTGCATTCGGAATAGCAAAGCATTTTGTTTTGCTCGTTTTTGCACATTTCTTTAGGACTCTTGAGGATTTTTACACTAAAATTTGTTAAATGGCAAAGTTTCGCGCGCGAGAGTTAATAAGTTTTAAACATTTTTGATTAATTTTGCGGCTATCTCTGTGGTCATGCAGAGGGAACAACCCTAACTGAACGACATTGCTACTCGTTTCATAGCAGAGAACCGAGTGTATTCTCTGCAAGTTCATGGCTAATCAACTAATTAACTATATCATCAAAATTTTTATGGACAAACGCTATTTTTTGCTCAGGGCTCAACATCGGGCAAGCAGAACGGAACGATCATCGTTC
Organism: uncultured Bacteroidales bacterium; assembly: GCA_902798705.1. Classification (GTDB taxonomy): domain Bacteria; phylum Bacteroidota; class Bacteroidia; order Bacteroidales; family Bacteroidaceae; genus UBA3839. The sequence goes on along the minus strand of CADBXS010000155.1, from coordinate 3,699 downwards.
GCTCGCTCCATGGCAAAGGCCTTGTGTGTCCTTTCATTGGGCAGTGCGGTGATGGCTTGTTCGGACGACTACAAGTGGGACGACGAGAAACCAAGCTATCTGAACTCCAGCATCTATGACTGCCTGAAGGAGAAAGGGAACTACACAAACTTCATTCGTCTGATTGACGACTTGAACTATGCAGAAGTGCTGGCCAAGACTGGTAGTAAGACGCTGTTCGTTGCTGACGACAATGCCTTCAACGAGTTCTTTGCCAACAACAACTGGCACGTAAGCAATTACGACCAGTTGAGTACGAACCAGAAGAAGCTGATTCTGAACTCGGCGATGGTGAACAACGCCTACCTGCTTGAGATGATGTCGAGCACGGTGGGACCCGAGGCAGGTCAGTGCTTGCGACGTGAGACGGCTGCCGACGTGCTCGACTCGGTGCCTCACTTCAATGCCAACGAGCTGCCTACCAATTACAATGCCGACGACTTCGACTACTGGGCTCGTTTCCGCAACCCTGCGAAGGGCGGTATCTACATGGCGCTCGACAACTCGAACAAGATGATGACGCACTTCCTCGCCCAGCAGATGGCGAACAAGAAGATTACGGACAAGGACTTCAAGATTATCGTAGGGCAAGAACGCGAGAAGAACGATGCCTTTATCTACGACAGCAAGGTGCTGGAACAGGACATCACTTGCCAGAACGGATATGTGAACCGTTTGGACAAGGTGCTGGTTACGCCTCAGAACATGGCTGAGATGATGCGCACTAATGGCAGCACGAACATCTTCAGCCACATGATGGACCGCTTCTCGGCTCCGTTCTACGATGCCGACCTGACGGCACGCTACCGTCTGCTCTACGGCAACGAAGTGGATTCGGTGTTCCAGAAGCGTTACTTCAACACACAAGAATATCGTCCGCTGCAGAACGATGCGGGCACTGACCCTCAGGGCAACCCAACGGGTAGCACGGTGAAGTTCGGTCTGACTTTCGACCCAGGATGGAACGAATACCAGGCTAACAGGGCTGTGACGAAGGAACAGGACATGGGTGTGATTTTCGCACCGACTGACGAACGCCTGTACGAGTATTTCTTCTCGGAGTCGGGCGGTGGACGCTTCCTCCTGGAGGCTTATGCTCCTGAAGAGCTGGCTGCCGTGAAGGGCTTCGAAGACAAGGAGGGCATTTACCGCGCTGTGGATCAGATTCCTCGCGACGTGATTCAGGCTCTGATCAACAACCTGATGAAGGAGCAGTTCTGCAATTCTGTCCCAAGTAAGTTCGAAACCATCAAGGATGATGCGCAGGACCCAATGCTCGACGAGACTCATATAGAAAAAATTAAGAAGGTGCTCTTGGCCAACAACGGTGCCATCTACCTGATGGACGAGGTGCTCACCCCTGCTCAGTATGCTGCTGTTTCGGCTCCTGCATACGTAAGCCAGGACATGCGCGTGATGAACTACGCTATCCAGAGCCTGACATGGATGGGTACTCCTAAGAACTTCTTCGCTTACCTCCTGGCCATGAGCTCGCGCTTCAGCTTGTTCGTGCCAAAGGATGGATTCTGGTATATCGACCCTGTGAGCTTCATGCCTAAGAACAATAGGGTGACGCCTCGTGCCATCTACTTCGACTGGAACGACAAGACGAATGCCATGAGAGGTACTTCCTACCCTGTGACTTACGACTTCTCGAACGACACGTATGTGATTGATGAGACGCCGATGTCGACGGGTGCTGCCAGCTCGACTGAGTTGTCGGACCGTCTGAACGACATCCTCGAAACGCACACCATCGTGCATGAGGACAAGACGGACATTACGGGCATCGACGAGACGGTGACGGGTGTGGAATGCGACCAGCACTATTTCTTGTCGAAGAACGGCGCACCTGTGTTCGTGAACCGCGCCAAGCAGCACGCCAACGGTATGACCGTGCAGGGCGGCTGGGGCATCCAGCATGGCGAAAGCCAGAAGGTGATTCGCTTCGACGACAAGACTCGTGAGACGAACGGTAACGGTAACGGTATGGCCTACCAGATTGACGGTGCCATCGTGCCAACTATCGAGTCGGTATATAGTATGCTTTACAACAACCAGCGTCAGTACGGCAAGTTCTTCGAACTTTGCGAGGCTGACAACGCTGAAATCCTCGAGACGCTGAAGCCTTACCTGAACAAGGATGAGGATGGCAAGGATATCTACTCTGCCAACGAGTACATCAAGCGCTATGCCATCTTCGTGAATGATGGTGGTCTGCCTTGTTTCGACAAGGAGACTGGTGCCATTGTGACTCAGGCTACGAACGTGCGCTTCTTCAGCAATTACCGCTACACGGTGTATGTGCCATCGGATGCTGCAGTGCAGGCTGCCATCGACGCTGGTCTGCCTACATGGAAGAGCATCAACAGCTATCTGGAACTGGACAAGGATCCTGAGGAGCGCAGCGAACTGACCGATGCCGAGGAAGAGGCTCGCAACGTGAAAGCTGCTGCCATGGTGACCACACTGATGAACTTCCTGAAGTACCACTTCCAGGATAACTCGGTGTTTGCCGACACGCCAACGCTGGCTCCAACACAGTATGAAACTGCCACGCTGAACAGCGAGACGGGTATCTACTGCAAGCTGACGGTGTCTTCAACGGGCGACGGTACACTCAGCGTGAAGGACTTGGAAGGTAACACACGCAACGTGGACCACAACTTCAAGAACAAGCTCGTGCGCGACTACATCATTGCCTCAAGCCAAATCACTGCGTCGTCGTTTGCCGTGATGCATGGCATCGACGGTGTGCTCAACTTCAAGAAGCTCACCAACGGACGCTACGACAGCGACTGGGCTACCACTGGTGCTGCGAAGAGATTCATAAGACAATTCCAGATTAAGGACTAAGAAGATATTAAAAGTTAAGGATTAAAAGTTAAGAATTGCCCATTGGCAGTGACGTTTTAACTATTAACTATTAACTTTTAACTCTCAAAATGTTTTGAATATGAAAAAGCTAAAATATATACTGACAATAGCTGTTCTGCTGATAGGCGGCAGTACAGCCTTGGCACAGCAACGCATCACAGGTCACGTGTACGACGACGTGGAACCCGTCATGATGGCGAACGTGGTGGAGCGCGATGCCAACAACCGTATCGTGGAGGCTGCCGTGACGGATATGAACGGTAACTTCTCGATGGTGGTGAAGAACCCGAAGGACTACCTCGTGGTTTCCTATATCGGTTATCAGACCTACAAGGTGCAAATCGGCAACCAAACAAAATTCAATATCCACCTGAAGGACAACACCCAGCTGCAGGAAGTGGTGATCAAGGCCAAGCCTAAGACTCAGAGCAACGGTCTGACGATTCCTGTGAAGGAGGTGTCGGTGGCAACTCAGACCATGAGCATGGACGACGTGGAAGGCTTGAGCTTCGCCTCTGCCGACGAAGCCTTGCAGGGTAAGATTGCCGGCTTGGACATCATCGCCAACTCAGGTAACCTCGGTGCAGGTACAAGTATGCGTATGCGTGGTGTGAGTACCATCAACGGTAGTGCCGAACCGCTCATCGTGGTGGATGGCAACCCGTTCGACCTGCCTGACGACGTGTCGAATGTTGACTTCGAAGACCTCGACAACGAGGAACAGTTTGCCACTCTGCTCTCGGTGAACCCTGAGGACATCAAGGAAATCAAGGTGCTGAAGGA
>CADBXS010000154.1 GCA_902798705.1 uncultured Bacteroidales bacterium | reverse complement strand
AAATAGAGGAAGAGGTTGATGAAGTCGAGGTAGAGAGAAAGGGCACCAAACACGGCTAACTTCTGTGTGAAATCGTTCACCTCTGTACCACAATCCAACATCATTTCCTTGATTTTTTGTGCATCGTAAGCAGTGAGACCTACGAAAATCAGCACACCGATAGCTGAAATCACAATGTCCATCATGGAATTCTTCAAGAAGATATTCACAACAGAGGCAATAATCAAACCAATCAAAGCCATCAGCAAGATACCGCCCATCTTCGTCAAGTCCTTCTTGGTGGTGTAGCCGATGAACGCCATTGCAGCAAAGGTTCCTGCCGTTACGAAGAACGTAGTCGCTATCGACGACATGGTATAAACCACAAAGATGGCCGAAAGGGTAACACCATTCAGAATAGAAAACAATAAGAACATGCAAGCAGCTACAGGGAATGACAATTTTTTAAGAGCTGCGGTAAGTCCTATCACAAGACCGAGTTCAGCGATAGCAAGTACCCAAAAAGTAATTTGATTTCCAAAAATTGCCATTAGCATTTGCTCGCTTCCTGCCACATAATAAGCGGTAAGTCCTGAAACGACCAATGCCAAAGCCATCCAAACATATACCTTGCGCATCAAAATGGCGAAAGTGGATTGTTCAACCACCTTCTCTGAAGAAATCTGCCTTTCTTCGTAATCACGAATGTAATTGTCCATATTATAAGTTTTTAAGTTTGTGAGTTTCTAAGTTTTTAAGTTTTTTAGTTCAATTGAAACCTCGGAATTATAAAGAGATTTCAAAGAATCTATTCTATCATTGGCTGAGTATCTACTTTATGGGAGTGGGCTTTTACTTATTAAAGTGGAGCACATGACCCATGCGAGCCTGCTTCGTGTGGAGATAACGCTCGTTGTATTGGTTGGGTTGAATTTCGATAGGCACATTCTCCACGATTTCCAGTCCGTAGCCTTCGAGTCCAACACGCTTCACAGGGTTGTTTGTGATGAGACGAATCTTTCCAACTCCCAAGTCACGCAGAATCTGAGCGCCCACGCCATAGTCGCGCAAGTCGGGGTCGAAACCCAAATGGATGTTGGCATCAACGGTGTCGAGTCCCTGCTCCTGCAGCACGTAGGCAGCAATCTTGTTCATCAGACCGATGCCTCGTCCTTCCTGCATGAGATAGACAATGAGTCCCTTGCCTTCCTTCTCTATCATCTGCATCGAACGGTGTAACTGCTCACCACAGTCGCAACGCTTCGAACCGAAGATGTCGCCCGTTGCACAACTGCTGTGCATACGCACAAGGATAGGTTCGTCCTTCGTCCATTCGCCTTTCAGGAGTGCCACGTGCTCCAAGCCGTTGCTCTTCTGACGGAAAGGAATGATGTGGAAATGTCCGTAATCAGTTGGCAGGTCAGCTTCCTGTCCTTTTTCGACGAGACTTTCTTTTTCGAGTCGGAAAGCAATCAAATCCTTGATTTGGATGATTTTTAGGTCGAATTCATCGGCTTTTTTCAGCAATTCAGGCATACGAGCCATGGTGCCGTCGGGGTTCAGGATTTCGATGAGCGCAGCGGCTGGACGCAGTCCCGACAGCCGAGCCAAGTCGATGGCAGCCTCCGTGTGTCCTGCACGACGGAGCACACCATTGTCCTGCGCATAGAGCGGATTGATGTGTCCAGGCCGACCAAAGTCGGTTGGTTTCGATTCGGGGTCAGCCAATGCGCGGATGGTGGCAGCGCGGTCGTGGGCAGAAACTCCAGTGGTGCAGCCCTCCAGTTTGTCAACCGTTACCGTGAATGGCGTGCCCAGCATCGACGTGTTTTCCTCCACTTGGTGCTGCAATTCCAGTTCTCTTGCACGCGAAATGGTGATAGGCGCACAAAGCACACCCCTACCCTCACGCAGCATGAAGTTCACTTTCTCGGGCGTAATCATCTCCGCAGCAGTAATGAAGTCACCTTCGTTCTCGCGGTCTTCATCATCCACCACAATGACAAACTTGCCCTGGCGGAAGTCCTCCAATGCAGCTTCTATCGTTGCAAACTTAACTTTATCCATTGAGTGTATATTGTTTTAGTGATAATTTGTATTGTCTGAAGTCTTTGTCCATCAATCCGTTGCCAAATTTCGGCACTGCTCCACCATCTTCTCACCAGCCTTGATGATTTGCTTCAAGTCCTTGCTCAGGCGACGACGGAAGCGAGCCATGCGGAACACCAGGAAGACGCCGACAGGGAACACAACACCCGCCGCAATGTTCCAATTCTTCCGTTGGAATGGGGCAGTATGAGAGTAAGTGTCGAGCACAGGGAAGGCATTCAAGTCGCGCAGCACGATGCGGTCCTTACTGTTCGACAGGGCATCCACACAGTATTCGAGGCGGTCGCTGATGTTCTGAATGGCCTCATCACGCTCCTGACGGAAGAACACACGCACATAGTTCGGGAAGCGTCCCAAATGCTTCGTGCGTCGGTATTCCTTGCAGTCGGCCACCACCTGCTCCAGCATCGTAGCCACCTCTCCATAGTTCGGGTCGTTGATAATCACCTCCTTGCGCACAATGTGACGCTTGGTGCGGATTCCCCACAGCTTGCGGAAGAAATTGCGATAGGCATCCATGTTGAACACCACCGAGTCGTTGTTCGACTTCACAGTGAGGAAAGCACCAATCGGTGCCAGCACCACGGTACTTATCCACATGCCCACCACCGGCGGAATGGTGCCAGCATAGGCCAAGTTGTAGCCCAAAGTGTTGATGATGTAGTAGAAGATGAAGATAATCACAGCCACCACCACAGGCATTCCCAGTCCACCTTTGCGGATGATGGCTCCGAGCGGAGCACCGATGAAGAAGAACACGAGGCACGCTAAGGCGAGCGTGATTTTCTGCCATATCTGAATCTTGTGCATTCGTTGCTCACGCCCGAACTGGTACATCACCTCCACCTTGTACTCCATGTCGAGGTTAGCCAAGTTCACCTTCTGCAAGGCGCGTTGCACCACATTCATTCGCTGCATGTTCGTGAGGTGGGAGAACAGCGTGTCGATATTCACCGTCTCCACAGCTGCTTCCTCTCCCTTCGTAGCCTTTTGCTGCTCAGCCAGTTCCGCCTGTCGCTGATGCTCCTCGTTCTGTACGGATGGCCGCGGCGAATAGTCGGGCACATAGAGCGTTCCGCGCTGCATGTCGTTGGCGTAGGCGTGCGAAGTGCTGTCAATCAATTGGTTGAGAGAGTCGATGCCCTCTTCCAACTTATCGATGCTCTTGGTACGTGCCGAATTGGAAAAATCGGCATCACTCATCTCGAAGTTCTGGTCGAAGTCGATGATGAAATGCTTCTCCACAAAAGTCTCGCGACGGTAAGGCACATTGTTCGTCTGCAAGGCATTGTTGCGCAGGTTCTCAAACTGCTCACCACTATAGAGGTGCAAAATCAGGTGATGCTTATCGGCGCTCGTCTCGAGCTTACCCGAGTCGGCCAGGATAATGTGGGCATTGTTCACACCGTCGCGCATGTTGTAGATGATGCAGTTGTAGAGCACACCCGTCTCCTTGTTCTTATGGTTCACATAGAGATTCATGCCCTGTACCCCATCGTAGAACACGCCTTCGGGAATATCCAGTTCGGGCGACTTCTGACGGATGGAGAAAAGCAACGACATCAACTGCTTCTGCGCATTCGGTGCCACCACATTCTGCACATGGTAGCTCCACACCGTGAGAATCACCATCAAAATCGCCAGCGGGCGCATGGCGCGTATCAGCGAAATGCCTGCTGCCTTGATGGCCAACAGCTCCAGTCGCTCACCCATGTTTCCGAACGATATGAGGGATGCCAGCAGGATGGCAATTGGTAGTGCCAGCGAGATGAGTGTTTCTGAAGCATAGAAGAAGAACTTGGCAAGGACGGTCAGTTCCAAGCCCTTTCCCACCAAGTCATCCACATATTTCCAAAGGAACTGCATCATAACGACGAACAGACTGATCACGAAGGTGCCCAGCAACATCGGAATGAAGTTCTTCAGAACATATATGTCAAGTTTTTTGATGAGACCCATCTACTCCTTTGCGTCAAAAACAATCCATTTCCTGCAGCCAGTCATACAACTGCATACTAATTCAACTTGCAAAGTTACGACAAAAAACTTGTATTTCAGCCGTTTTTGCGATTTTTCACCCTCTTTCAACAGAAAAAACAACCGAAGCAAGAAGAATTTTATAGTTTTTCAGCATGAGCAAAGACAACCTCCATGCTTAATGCTTTTTTCGTATCGCTTCCAAGAATAGCTTTGACAATTTTTTCTACCATCAAAAAGGGACTGACATCGAAACGCCAATCCCTTCGTACCATTATAGCGAGATAAGAACTATTGCCCAAGAATCTCATTCACGATAGCTACCACGTCACTGATATCCAACTTTCCATCACCGTTCACGTCTGAACCTGCCCTTTTGAATGTG
>CADBXS010000153.1 GCA_902798705.1 uncultured Bacteroidales bacterium | reverse complement strand
TTCAGTCGATGTGTCTTCGTAGAGGCAGCCTCCGCCAGCTGGTTGTCGAAGTAGTTCTCCGCCATTCCCAGGAAGTAGTGTATCTGACAGGCATGGTGTATGTTTGTCAGCAGCTCACACAGTTTCCAGTCCTTCTCATCCACGCTGATGTCACCACACCAGTAGGTGCCGTCTTCGTGCATCTGGTCCCAGTGGCGCATCACGACATAAGGTGCCGAGTAGTTCAGTCCATGGTAGGCACACCGTTTGCACAGCATTTCCTCTGCCTTGGATTCATCTTCGCCTGCATCCATCATACGACGTTCCGTCCATTCCCATAAGTTCTTCACCAGTGGCCATAGCTTCAGCTCACCTTTCGTCCTGTCCAGTAGACTGGCCCATTTCCTCATTCTGGACTCCCTTTCGAAGTCGTAGTGGTCGTAGTCCTCCAGCTTCATCATTTTGAAGTTCGTGGCAGGTATCGGTATGCACGTCAGTCGTGTGGGCAGTCCTGTTCCGAAGTTCTTGTTGTTCACCTTGCTTTTCATCGCTAAGGGCGTTCCGGTATAGATGTAGTTCCAGGTCACGTTGAAGTCGTCCTGTATCGAACCCTTGTTGCTGTAAGCCTGACCGTCCTCCTCGTTGTGGAAAGCCTTCAGCTCCATGGCTAGCTTGTTGATCCACGACCCGCCGCCCTGTAGGGTCAGCGTGTTGTCCAGTTCCGAGTCGAAGGTCAGCATGTGCAGCTGTACCTCTTCACCGTCAATCACCTCTTTCGTGTTCACCATGTCGGTGATGAATGTCTGGTTTGACGTACGTGCCGGGTGGATGCGAATCTGGGCATGCGGCTTTACATCCCTATCCTTGTTCTGACTCGTGGCCTCCGTGGTTTCCTTCCATGAGTTCACCGCATTCTTGCCCTTCTTGTCGAAAGCCTTGATGGGTTCGCACAGCAGGTCGTAGAGGTCACCAGCCACCGATTTTCCCGAGGCAGGATCTCCGATGACCAGCAGCGAGCAGTTCAGTCGGCGCTTCAACTGGGGTTTATGGTAGAAGCGGTACCAGCATCGTGTCATCAGCGTCATCATGAATCCGCCAGCCAGGAACACCGCAGCAGGCCGCTGCATCACGGGCAGGTCGCCACACACGTCCTTCAGCATGGGGAAGTCGTCGAACAGCTCGCCTATCTGGTTGCCCCATTCCATCAGCCGGTGCTCCATCTGCGTCTGTCGGTCCACCGATGTTGCCCCGTATTCCCATTCCCGGTACGACTTGCCCGTCACCTGTTGGATGGCCTGTTGCATACTCGTCGAGGGGTATGGATGCAGGGTGCCCTTCTCCTTCTTCTTGTTAAATTCATCGGCACTCTCCACCGTCTTCTCCACGTCCTCGTTGCGCTCGTCAATGATTTCCTTTATCCACGGCTGCTTTTCCAGCATCAGCAACGTCTGTTCCTTGTTGCCGTCGGTCATCAGCAGCAGGTCGGAGGCCAGTTCCAGACTACTGTTATGACGGCTCTTACCACCCTCACGAGGCAGGTCGTCGCCGTACTTCGCATCGATGATGGCCTGTAGGTCAAAGCCTCGCCATGTCATTGACGACTGCTCGACCCTTGGTCGCTCGGTCTCAGTTGTCGTTTTACTATTACTATCACTCTCGCTGAACTGATGATGCAACGGTTGCGTCTGCTTCTTTCGATACTCAGGGGTGAACTCCTTGTCGAAGGCCTCGTCATAGTACGTGAACAGCCTCTCCTCGTCGATGAACAGGATATCCTCTTCCTTGGGTGCAAACGAGTTGCGTGTGGCGTCGATGCAACTGTCGTCGGCAGTATAGCCTAGTTGCTCTGCAAGCACAATCTGGTTGTCAGCCAGGTTGCCCAGTGTAATGTCCGCCGTGAAGATGATGCGGATGCCCTGTCCCGAACTCGTCAGGTGCACCAACACCACGCGCTTCATCAGCTCCTCCTGCTGCTGCAGACGTTCCCATACCCCCATCGGGTTCTCTACATGGTCTATGTCCAGCATCACCAGTCCGTTCAGGTGGCATCCCGTCAGTTGTCTGCGTGTTACCATCCTTTCTTTCGGTTCCGGATCGTCCTTGTGCTTTTTCTTCGGCTTGTACTTCACCTTATCGAACTCGTAGCAGCAGAATGTGAACGCTGGCAACGTCCTCTTCAGGTCGTCGGCCCATGCCAGCAGCTTCTTGTCCACACCTTTCTTCTTCCATCGGTCCTTGGCCGTTTGTGTTTTCAGACTGCGCACCGTCCTGACGTCGAACTTCCTGAAGTCCTCGTGTGCCGACCACTGCGCCATAGCCTCCGTGTCATGTTGCCCAACCGCTTTCATCACCGCCCGACGCGTATCAATCAGCCAGGGTGTGTTGCTCTTCCGTATGCACTTCCAGAAGTCCTCCCTGCGGCATTTCACCGCAGAGAGATCTTTCGTATTTTCTTGATAGCAAAACATAGCGTCCTCCCCTATTTCTTGATTTTCTTACACTTGCGCAGTTGTTCCAACAACACACACAGGTCACTCTCCAGCACGTCGGCACAACGACTGCGACCCAGGCGTTTCTTGCCCCTCGATTTGATGAAGATGCTGCACTCCGACATATACAGACGTCCGCAGTTCGTCTCAAAGATCGTCTCAAAGTCACTCCCGCTTCCGCCTTTCTTCTCGGCATCAAAATCCACATGTCCATCACTGTTCACAAACAGCGATCCCTTGATGCGCTTCTTACGATTCGCCTTGATGTCCTTGACGACATCCTGTTCAATGCTTACAATTGTATTCTTTTTCATAATCGATTCGAATTTGTGAGCTGTCAGGAGAAAGCGAAGATTTTAGTTTGAGCTCAATTCCGTACGTACACGTTTTCTCCGCTCACGCCATCGACTCGGTTATTAAATGTCTTTAATCTCTCTCAGTGTCAATTCACTGGCCAGTAGATAGAGGAATCTCTCCCTTGCATCCTCGATGCCTACATTTTCCTGCATCTTCAGGATCTCTGCCACGGTCGATGCCAGTCCCATCAGAGCCACCAGCGTGGGATGTTGCCCATCGACGTGAAGCCCCATCACCTGCATCAGGTCCATACTCAACGACTCGGCCTCGTTCACTACCTTTTCGGCCACCTTGAAATCCTCCTTACGGATTCCATTCTTGTTACTTTTTCCCATCATTTTCATTGTTTTTTGATTGTTGAAATATACATTCTGTTTTCGTAGCGGTCCTGTCCCTGCTGGTCTTTCCAGTCACGGACACCCATCGAGAGTTGAGTGCGAACGGTGTCGCCCTCGTTCAAGAAACCCACAAGCGAACGGGCATAGTCGCCGGTTGCCTCTGCAAACAAGGTGTCCACGCCGTCAGTCAGCACGAAGCCCATACTTGTAAACACCCTCTGTTGACCCTGTTGGTCTTGGTACTGTCTGTCCTGGATAGGCAGCACCTTCTGAATCTTCATTGTTTTTTCCATTTTGCTTTGAATTTTAAATTAATAATGTGCATCGGGAAACCCTTTGCGTTTGAATTCGAAGGCAAAAATAGGCATAAAAAAACCTTTCCACTTAGGAGTAGTGGAAAGGTAGTAAAAGGTTAGTGAAATAGGTAGTAGAAGTTAGTGCAGCATCTCGTATTGCCTTTCTAGTTCCTGAAAAAACAACTGTCCTATGACCTTGTTTTTCTGGAACACTTCACTTTCGGAATTGGTGGGCTTATAGTCTTCCCATTCATCATAGTCAATGGATGCAAACTTCAGGGCACAGGGCGCTTTCAGGTTGTTGATGTCACATTTTACTTCTAAGGTTTCAGCTATCGCAAGACTGTTTATTCTGTCGCAACTGGTAGCCCATTTCGAACTCCATCCGCATTTTGCGGCCAACACTTTAATAACACCCAGAAACAATTGTTTCTCACAGAGCGGCTTCTGTTTGCCGTTCAAAGCTACGATAGCCCGACTAATCATTTCGTCCGTGTAGTCTGTTGGCAGTCGTTTCTTGTTTTTCTCCTCATGTGAATTATTAAAGGTAGCTGAGCCATTGATTATATTGTAGTTCGTAATGCTACCATAAAAGTTGTTGATGATTCCACCTTGGGGATTCTTTTGCTCGTTATCCATATTGTCAATCTTTTGTTGGGTTAGGGTGAATGTTTACGTTCTCCACATCCTCTAGGAATTGATTAATAATCTGAATGTTACAATCTCCATAGATGATAATCTTGCCTTCACGAAACCTGTTCCTTGTTTTCTGGCAGCAACTTCTGAAGATTTTCTTGATTCTCTTCAAAATACCAGGGCTACACCCTGCCTTTCTTAATGCAGCCCTGCATGGCCTTAAGCCAATTAGCTCGTACTTTTTCATACTTTTGGTTTTAAGTAGTTATTAAATAATTGTTTTTCAAGATATCTGGTCAAATAATACGTTCTATACAAATGGAGAACGTGAGACATTACAAACACAGCGACCTCATGAACCGCA
>CADBXS010000152.1 GCA_902798705.1 uncultured Bacteroidales bacterium | reverse complement strand
CTCTTCTGGTGGGCTGGTATGAATAACCCAGAACTTCCAATCCTGATTCACGGAGAGGGAGTCGGCACGCAAGCTGTGGCACTGAAGGATGCTCAAGGCATAGACATCAAGGAAGTGGTGACGCAGGAAAATCCTAACTATCTGATTCTGTATTTGGATACGAGGAATGCGAAGCCACAGAAATTTATTATTAAGGTGGGACGGCAGTCCATTCCTTACGAACTGAAGGAACGTGAGGCTGTGACTCACAAGAGTTTTGATGCGAGCGATGTGCTCTACCTGTTGATGCCTGACCGCTTTGCCAATGGTAACCCACGGAACGACGTTGTGAAGGGAATGCTGGAGCAGACCTGCGATGTGAACGTACCAATGGCACGACATGGTGGCGACTTAGCTGGCATGGAACAGCACCTCGACTATTTAGCTGAGTTGGGCATCACTGCCATCTGGCCTACGCCTACACTCGTGAACGACATGCCGAAGGAAAGCTACCATGGTTATGCCATCACGAACTATTACGAAACCGACCCTCGCTTTGGTACGAACGACGAGTACCGCCACTTCGTGCAGGAGGCGCACAGGAAAGGTATCAAGATTGTGAAGGACATCGTGTTCAACCACTGTGGACGACAGAACTTCCTCTTCCAGGACATGCCACAGAAAGACTGGTTCAACTTCGATGGCAAGTATGTGCAGAGCAGTTACCGCACGGGTGCTTTCGGCGATGTCCATGCTTCGAAGTTCGACCGCCAGCGCACGATTGACGGATGGTTTGTGGAGGCTATGCCCGACATGAACCAGAGAAACCGCCTCGTGATTGACTATCTGATTCAAGCCAGTATTTGGTGGATAGAGTGGGCTGGCATCGACGGTTTCCGTCAAGACACCTATCCATATAATGATTTCGACGGCATGAGGAAATGGTGCGAGCGTATCGAACAGGAATATCCTGGTTTCAACATCGTGGGTGAAACCTGGATGAACAACAATGTTGGCGTTTCCTATTGGCAGAAAGATAGCAAGCTTTGTGCTCCAAGAAACAGCAAGTTGAAGACGGTGATGGATTTCCCACTGATGTCGTTACTCAACTATGTGATGGATGAAGAAACAGACGATTGGAACAACGGCTATGCTAGACTTTATGAGTATTTAAGCCAGGATGTGGTATATGCCGATGTGAACCATCTACTCACTTTCCTCGATAATCACGACACGGACCGTTTCCAGAAGAATGTGGAAATGGCTCAGGACACAACTCGTTATAAGCACGCACTGACATTGCTCCTCACGTTGAGAGGTATTCCTCAACTCTATTATGGTGACGAAATCGGCATGGCTGCTGATAAGAGCAAGGGCGATGGAGCACTGCGTCAGGACTTCCCTGGCGGTTGGCAAAACGACAAGAATAACGCTTTCACGAAGGAAGGTAGAACCGACTTGCAGAATTGGTATTTTAACTTTACAAAGAACCTGCTCAACTGGCGAAAGAACTGCGAGGCAGTACATGATGGCAAGCTCATCCACTTTCATGTGAGAAACGGCGTGTATGTCTATGCTCGAGAGAAGAACGGTAAGCTGGTGACGGTGCTGGTGAATGGTACAAAGAAGAACCAGACGGTGGATTTGACTCCATACCAGGAGGTACTTCCAAAGGGCGAGGCTATGAACGTATTGACACGCAAACGTGTGAAATGTGCAGGAGAAATGCGTCTGAGACCAAAAGAAATCCGTGTTTTGGATTTCACTCTGTAAAAAAATGCATAAAAAAAGAATAACAAATCGAAAATTAAAGTAAATTTGCAAGGTTTAGAAGGATGTTTAGGCATTTTTTACAGAAATGAAGGGGTTCCTTGGTGGACTGAGAACATTCTTCAAAGCTCTTGTAACTACCTAACTAATTATCATGAAACGTTTTGGATTGACATTTTTGATTCTCTTTTTGAATCTATACGTTTTTGCACAAACACTGAAATCGCCCAACGGTCGCTTCGAATTGCAATTCGCTATCGATGCTGAAGGTAGGCCAACCTACCGCTTGATGTTCGATGGTAAGGACGTGGTGAAGACCAGTGGAATGGGCTTCGAACTGAAGAAGGAGAAGGCTGGTAAGCAGGAAACCTTCGATAATTCGCAACATACGAGTGCAGCTACCATCGATGCGAAGGCTGACATGATGTTTGGTTTCGAACTGAAAGAGCAGCAAACAAGTAGTGTGGATGAGACATGGCAGCCTGTTTGGGGCGAGGAAAGTAGCATCCGCAACCATTACAACGAACTGATGGTTCGCCTCTATCAGCAGAAGAACGACCGCGAAATGGTGCTTCGTTTCCGTCTGTTCGACGACGGCTTGGGATTCCGCTATGAGTTTCCCGATCAGAAGAACCTCACCTATTTCACTATCAAGGAGGAGCACACGCAGTTTGCCATGACAGATGACCACACTGCTTGGTGGGTTCCAGGCGACTACGACACGCAAGAGTATGCTTTCACAGAATGCCGACTCTCGGAGATTCGTGGCAGGATGAAAGATGCCATCACATCAAATGCCTCGCAGACACCTGTGGGCAGAGCTTGTGTGCAGACAGCACTCATGCTAAAGACCGACAGTGGACTCTACATCAACCTGCATGAGGCTGCTTGTCTTAACTATGCTACGATGCACTTGGACTACAAGGAAAGCACCAAGACTTTCGAGTCGTTGCTCACGCCCGACGGACAGGGCGACAAGGGCTGGATGCAGACACCTTGCGTGAGTCCATGGCGCACAATTATCGTTGGAAAGAGCGGTGCTGATATCTTGGCATCTCGCATGACATTGAACTTGAACGAGCCTTGCAAGATTAAGGATACATCGTGGATTAAGCCAACCAAATACATTGGCGTGTGGTGGGACATGATTACGAATCGCAGTCATTGGTCCTATACCGACGACTTCAGTTCCATCAAATTGGGTGAGACTGACTATACGAAGGCAAAGCCTCATGGACGTCATGCAGCCAATACAGAGAACGTGAAGCGTTACATTGACTTTGCTGCAAAGCATGGATTCGATGCAGTGCTGGTGGAAGGTTGGAATCAGGGATGGGAGGATTGGTTCGGACACGAGAAGGACTTCGTGTTCGACTTCGTCACTCCTTATCCTGACTTCGATGTGAAGGCCATCCACGAATATGCAGCGTCGAAGGGTGTGAAGATGATTATGCACCACGAGACTTCGTCTTCCACTCGCAACTATGAGCGCCATCTCGACATGGCATATCAGTTCATGGTTGATAATGGTTATCCTGCAGTGAAGAGCGGCTATGTGGGCAATATCGTTCCGCATGGCGACCACCACTACAGTCAGTGGACCAACAACCACTACCAGTATTGCATCGAAAAGGCTGTGGATTACAAGATTATGGTGAATGCACACGAAGCTGTTCGTCCTACAGGCATCTGTCGCACTTATCCAAACCTGATTGGCAATGAGAGTGCCAGAGGTACGGAATACGAGGCATTTGGTGGCAACACCGTGGAGCACACCACCATCCTGCCGTTCACCCGTTTGATTGGTGGACCAATGGACTACACGCCAGGTATCTTCGAAATGGATTGCTCAAAGATGCAGAAGGACAACACTTCGAAGGTGCGCAGCACATTGGCTCGCCAGTTGGCACTCTATGTAACGATGTACAGTCCCCTTCAGATGGCTGCCGACATTCCTGAAAATTACGAACGCTTCCTTGATGCCTTCCAGTTCATTGAGAACGTGCCAGTGGATTGGCAGAAGAGCGTTTATCTCGAGGCAGAGCCAGGCAAGGTTGTGACCATTGCTCGCAAGGACAAGCACAGCGAGAACTGGTATGTGGGTAGCACCGTGAATGGTGCAGGACACGAAACTCGTCTTTCGTTTAGTTTCCTCACCCCAGGCAAGAAGTACGAGGCCGTGATTTATGCTGATGGCAAGAACGCTGATTGGGAGCGGAATCCACAGTCCTACAGTATCACGAAGAAGACTGTGACAAGCAAGTCGGTGCTGAAATTGAAGTCGGCTCCAGGCGGTGGCTTTGCCATTGAACTGAAGCAGAAGAATTAGAAAAAACTTTTTATACAAATAATTAGGGTGTTCAATTCTATGTTCCAAATTCAGATCACTTTTTTGAGTGTTTTAGAGCGTAGCGCCACCCTGTTCGGAGACAGATTCTCTCTGGCCCAGAGATCTACCTCCTTGAGTTTAACATTGGCCAGTCGTACTTTGAAATCTTGTGTTTCAGTGTCGGAATATTCTGCGACTTTTGGATAGAGCGGTAGGATGAGGACAAGTGAAGTGATTCCGTACAGCTTGTTCGGGGATTTCTTCGCCTTGAAGATGCCGAAGTCAGACTCGATGATGTCGGATGATATGTGGTGGATGTCGCCTGCCTTTTCCAGCAGTTCCTCCTGCCTTCTGAAGTAGTCGACCATCTCCAGTCCGAGGCTCGCCCTCCTGTTGTTCGCGTTGCCGACAACGTGCTTGATGATGTGGCTCTGGCAGACGGCACTGGTCCTCCTGCTGAAGCCCT
>CADBXS010000151.1 GCA_902798705.1 uncultured Bacteroidales bacterium | reverse complement strand
TTGCCCGGGAGCATAATGTGCCTTGCATCGGTCTGCCTGGTACGATTGACAACGACCTCTATGGCACCGACTTGACGATTGGTTATGATACCACCTTGAACACGATTGTGGAATGTGTGGATAAGATTCGCGACACGGCCAACAGTCACGAGCGCATTTTCTTTGTGGAGGTGATGGGTCGTGATGCTGGTTTCCTGGCACAGAACAGTGCCATTGCCAGTGGTGCTGAAGCTGCCATCATTCCTGAGGACAGCACTGATGCCGACCAGTTGGAGCACTTCATCGGTCGTGGCATTCGCAAGAGCAAGAACTCGAGTATTGTGATTGTGAGCGAAAGTCCTAAGTGTGGTGCCATGTTCTATGCCGAGCGAGTGAAGAAGGAATATCCTCAGTACGATGTTCGTGTGTCGATTCTCGGACACTTGCAGCGTGGCGGTTCACCAACGGCTCGCGACCGCATTCTTGCCACTCGCCTGGGTGCTGGAGCCATTGACGCACTGCTCGATGGACAGCGAAACGTGATGATAGGTATTCGCAACGATGAAGTCATCTATGTGCCATTTGCAGATGCCATCCGAAGCGACAAGCCAATGAACAAGAACTTGATTAAGGTACTCGACCAATTGTCTATTTGATGGAGCCTTCAGGAAAGGGTTTTAGAGATTCAAACACGTGGGGTGTTATTTGCAGTAGCCATTCTCGCAAGACCTTGAAGCGATGGGAACAGGTACGTTCCTACGTGGAAGAGAAGGGAGTGGAGTTTGAGTTTGTTCTCTCCGACGGCAAGGATTCTGTTGAACGCACGTCGAAAGAGTTTTGTGAGAGAGGTTGCAAGACCTTGGTTGTCATCGGTAGCGATGGCACCCTCAACGACGTGATTAACGGTGTGATGTCGGCGGAACAACTGCCCGACGGCTTTGCTTTGGGCATGATTCCATCAGGTATAGGAAACGACTTCGCTTCGTTTTGGGATATTCCCGTGGATAGTTTCAAGCACGCGGTAGATAACATCTTGGCTCGCCGCTTGAAGCGCATTGATATTGGTGTCTGCAAGTACGAGGACGAGAACCACCTTTCGCAGGTGCGCTATTTTCTGAATTGTGTGAACATCGGTTTGGGTGCGCGTCTCATCCAGCTGACCAATCGCTATCAAGGCTTGATTCCTTCCAAGAAACTTTCTCTGATTCCCATTTTCATCGGACAGATTTTTTCCCGCAAGTCCTTCAATATCGCTTTCAAGGCCGACACCGAGAAGGAGCGGCAAAACGTGATGTCCATTTGCATCGGCAATGCCACGGGCTACGGACAGACTCCGAACGCTGTTCCTTACAATGGATTTCTTGATATGTCAGTCATCACTCGTCCGAAGTGGTGGCAGTTGTTCCAGGGATTCTGGATGTTGGGGAAGGGACAGTTCCTGAATTATAAGAATGTGCATCCCTACCGACTTGAGAAGTTGGAGTTTACCGATGTGGGCAAGGCAAGCATCAGTCTCGACGGTCGTTTCCTTCGCGAGAAGTCGTGTGTGCCTCTTCGCCTTTCCGTCATTCCCGACACACTGAATTTCATTATTAATGCAGAATAAAACAAACACCCAGCAATCGTCGGACTGCTGGGTGCTTCTGTTTATTTGTTCCTGTTAGAAACAGTGTCTCTACTACTTAACCTTTTCAACGATGGCCTTGAATGCATCTGGGTTGTTCATAGCGAGGTTGGCAAGAGTCTTGCGGTTGATTTCGATACCTGCCTTGTGGATGGCACCCATCAACTGGCTGTAAGACATGCCTTCGAGACGAGCGGCTGCATTGATACGCTGAATCCAGAGTGAACGGAACTCGCGCTTCTTGAGCTTGCGACCTACGTATGCATAGGTGAGACCTTTCTCATACGCATTTTTGGCAACTGTCCACACGTTCTTGCGGGCACCAAACTGACCCTTGACGCGCTTCAAAATCTTTTTTCTTCTTGCACGTGATGCTACGTGATTTACTGATCTTGGCATAATTTTGATTCTTTTTGAATGTTAGCGCCACGGCATTTTCACTTCGTGAACTTTATGCTAAGCATTCGGTTTAACTTTTTGTTTACTTGGAAAGATTTTCGTTTTCGTTATCAAAACGGATGTTGAAGATTAACGAAGAACGAGGAGGTCAAGAACCTGCTTGCGGTTTGCCTTCACGACAATTGCGCTGTGGTCGAGATTTCTCTTCTGCTTCTTGGTCTTCTTAGTCAGAATGTGACTGTGGTAAGCGTGCTGACGCTTGATCTTTCCTGTGCCAGTGAGCTTGAAACGCTTCTTGGCAGCTGAGCTGGTTTTTACTTTTGGCATTTTTTCTTGATGTTTTAATTATTATTAGCTGTGGCAACGTATATACCAGGACGTTACGCACATGTTGTTCGATATAAGTGGAGCGTTGAGCGTGAAGCGTGGGGAGTGAAGCGTGGGGAATTATTCCTGCTCGTTTCCCTCTGCTTCGTCCACGTCTGTGTCCACGGTTGGAGTGGCCTTTGCTGCTTCTGCTGCCTTGGCTGCTTCCGCTGCCTTCGCCTTCTCTGCGTCGAGTTTCTGCTGGCTCTTCTTTGGCTGACCTGCTTTCTTCGGAGCAAGGATGATGCTCATGCGCTTGCCTTCGAGCACTGGCATGCTTTCCACCTTTGCTATTTCCTCAAGGTCGTTGGCAAAACGGAGGAGTAACACTTCGCCCTGCTCCTTGAAGACGATGGCGCGGCCCTTGAAGAAAACGTAGGCTTTCACCTTGTTGCCTTCGTTCAGGAATTCCACGGCATGCTTCAGCTTGAAGTTGTAGTCGGCTTCGGCTGTCTGAGGACCGAATCGGATTTCTTTCAATTCAACTTTTACCTGCTTAGCCTTCATCTCCTTCTTCTTCTTCTTCAGCTGATAGAGGAATTTGGAGTAGTCGATGAGACGACAAACCGGTGGTTGTGCATTAGGAGAAATCTCTACGAGATCAACTCCTTTTTCTTCTGCAAGTTGGAGAGCTTGGCGTGTTGGAAGAACTGCAGATTCAACATCTTCGCCTACGATTCTCACTTCGCGTACTCGAATCTGTTCGTTGATTCTGTACTGAAACTTGTTTTTGTCACCTTTCATTAACTGTGGCTTTTACCGGTTTTTTTAAGTTTTTGAGTTTTTAAGTTTTTGAGTTTTTGAGTTCTAAGTTTTCGCGGAGAAGTGTAACTTCGTTAAACGTTAAACGTTAAACTTTAAACTTTTTTAATTGAAAATTTAAATTGAAAGTGAGCCCGAAGGCTCACGTGAATCCAAAATCGGGTGCAAAGTTAGAAATTTTCTGTCATTTGACGAACTTCTTCTTCAATTTTCTTTGCGAAATCTTCAAATTTCATGCTTCCTTCGTCGCCAGCGCCACGTTTTCGGACTGCAACGGTGCCTTCGTTCTGCTCTTTTTCGCCAACAACAAGCATGTAAGGGATGTGTTTCAGCTCGTTGTCGCGAATCTTGCGACCGATTTTCTCGTTGCGATCATCCACGGTGGCACGAACATCATGCTCGTTGAGGTAAGCACTCACTTGCTGTGCATAGTTGTTGAACTTCTCGGAGATTGGGAGAATCACCACTTGGTCTGGTGTAAGCCAGAGAGGGAAATTGCCAGCTGTGTGCTCGATGAGAACGGCTGTGAAGCGCTCGAGGGAACCGAATGGTGCACGGTGAATCATCACAGGACGGTGCTTGTCGTTGTCTGCACCTGTGTATTCCAACTTGAAACGCTCTGGGAGGTTGTAGTCCACCTGAATGGTACCGAGCTGCCAACGACGACCGATGGCATCCTTCACCATGAAGTCGAGCTTAGGGCCATAGAATGCTGCCTCGCCTGTTTCTGCACGAGCCTTGAGTCCCTTTTCCTCGCATGCCTCGATGATGGCACGCTCTGCCTCTTCCCACACTTCGTCGCTACCGATGTACTTTTCCTTGTCGTTAGGGTCGCGAAGACTGATTTGTGCTTCGAAGTCCTTGAAATCGAGTGCCTTGAACACGATGAAGATGATGTCCATCACACGCATGAACTCGTCCTTCACTTGGTCTGGACGGCAGAAGATGTGTGCATCGTCCTGAGTGAACGAACGAACACGAGTGAGACCGTGGAGCTCGCCGCTCTGCTCATAGCGATAGACGGTACCGAATTCTGCGATGCGGATAGGAAGTTCCTTGTAGGAACGAGGCTGCCAAGCGAAGATTTCGCAGTGGTGAGGGCAGTTCATTGGCTTGAGCATGTATTCCTCATCCTCCTCAGGCGTGTGGATAGGCTGGAAGGAGTCTTTGCCATAGTGAGCATAGTGGCCCGAAGTGACATAGAGGCTCTTGCTACCGATGTGCGGAGTGATGACTTCCTGATAGCCGTAGCGCTTCTGAATCTTGCGGAGGAAATCCTGCAAGCGGATGCGGAGTGCTGTTCCTTTTGGAAGCCACATAGGCAGACCTTTTCCCACGCGGTCGGAGAAGAAGAAGAGTTCCATTTCCTTACCAATCTTGCGGTGGTCGCGCTTCTTTGCCTCTTCGAGTTTCAGCAGATACTCGTCAAGCATCTTCTTCTTAGGGAAGCTGATGCCATACACACGAGTCATCATAGGGCGCTTTTCGTCGCCACGCCA
>CADBXS010000150.1 GCA_902798705.1 uncultured Bacteroidales bacterium | reverse complement strand
TTCCTCGACAGAGAACATCGGGTCGTAGATGGGGTTGTCGAGGATGTGCTCATTCACTTCCATCTTGTTGATGATGTATGCTGCCATCTGCAGACAGTCTTTGAGTTCGTCGAAGGCAGGGAGGAACACTTCCTTGATGATTTGCAGGTCGCGGAAGTAACCTACGGGGAGATTGTTCATAATCATCGTCACGGTGACAGGCAGTGACTGCAGTTTGTTGCACTTGGCACGGGTCAGCTCAAACACGTCAGGATTCTTCTTGTGCGGCATGATGCTGGAGCCTGTGGTGCAGTCGGCTGGAAGTTTCACAAAGCCGAAGTTCTGCGAGTTGAACATGCAGGCGTCAAACGCCAGTTTAGCCAGTGTGCCAGCGATGCTTGCCATCGAGAACGCCACGTTCCTTTCCGTCTTGCCACGTCCCATCTGCGCATACACCACGTTATAGTCCATCGAGTCGAAACCCAACAAGTCTGTCGTCATCTGACGGTTCAGTGGAAATGAACTGCCATAACCTGCTGCCGAACCGAGTGGGTTGCGGTTGGTAATCTTCCATGCTGCTTGCAGATACTGCATGTCATCCACGAGTCCTTCGGCGTAGGCACCAAACCACAAGCCGAACGAACTGGGCATTGCCACTTGCAGATGCGTGTAGCCTGGCATGAGCACGTTCTTGTACCGTTCTGACTGGGCGATGAGTTCGTCGAAAAGGTTCTTCACCAGTCCTGCAATCTCCTTGATTTGGTCGCGGATGAACAGCTTCAGATCCACCAGCACCTGATCGTTGCGGCTTCTGCCCGAATGAATCTTCTTGCCGATGTCGCCGAGTTTGCGGGTCAGCAGCATCTCCACCTGCGAGTGGACGTCCTCCACTCCTTCCTCAATCACAAATTCGCCCCTCTCCGCCTGTTGATAGATGGCCTTCAGTTCCTTCAGGAGCACCTTCAGCTCGTCGGCTGTCAGCAGGTCAATCGACTGCAACATGGTGATGTGTGCCATCGACCCCAGCACATCATATTTAGCCAGATAGAGGTCCATCTCGCGGTCTCTTCCCACGGTGAACTTCTCTATCTCCTTCGTCATTGAGACGTTTTTAGTCCAAAGTTTATCCACCTTCTTATGTACAATTTTACGATTTACTATTTACAATTTATCTGACAATTTAGTTATTTGACAATTTACGTGCATCCCGCATGGAAATAGATGAATAGTTCAATTCTCCCATAAATTGTAAATAGTAAATTGTCAAATTGTAAATGAAATTATTCATACGGTATCATTGCCAACATGTCGGCAAACTTATCCACTCCTTTCTCCAAGTGGGGACCCACCATCTGCTTCATGAAGAAGTTGAGGTCGGCATCAATCGTCACCTTAATTTTGCTGCTGCTTTCACCTGTGGGCAACACCTGCACCCACAACTTGAAACCCACAGGAGAATTGGTAGAAGAGAACTTCACGCATTTCTCAGGTTCTCTATCCACTATCTGCAGCGAAATCGTGCCGACAGGACCAGCGGGCACACTGACCGTGTCGGTCGTGAACTCCATCTGGTTCACCGCATTGCGCACTTCCTCTATCTTGTCGGCAGGAATCTTTGCCTGCACATTCGGGTCGTCAAACCGTTCCTTAATCACAGCCAAGTTCGTCAAGTCAGCCAGTTTGGTATATATCGCATTCTGACTGAAAGGAACCTGTTTGATTTGGCTTTCGTATTTTGCCATAAAAACTAATTGTTTTAAGTGAAAAGTGAAGAGTGAAAAATCTGAGTTACCTGCCATTCGGCTTGTTGGCACTTCATTTGCAAGAGTAACTTAGATTTTTCACTTTTAGTTTTTCACTTTTCACTTATCTTTCTTCCACTCGCTTGGATTCGCTCTCCACTCGTTCAGCACAGGAATCTGGCTTTCCGTGATGTAGCCCGTCTTCAGTGCCACATCCAGCACAGCCTCGTAGTTGGTCAGGGTGATGAGCTTCACTTTGGCGTCATCGAACGCTTTCTTTGCCACATCGAAACCATAGGTGTAGCTTGCCACCATGCCGATGACCTCACAACCATTGTTGCGGATGGCCTCTACAGCCTTCAATGAAGAGCCGCCAGTGGAGATGAGGTCTTCAATCACCACCACCTTCATGCCAGGCTTCAGTTCACCCTCGATGAGGTTTTCCAGTCCGTGGTCCTTGGGTTTGCTGCGCACATACACAAAAGGCTTGAACAGCGCGTCAGCCACCAGTGCTCCCTGTGGAATGGCACCCGTTGCCACACCGGCAATGGCATCCACCTCCTGAAAGTTCTCCTCGATGATGCGGCATATTTCCAGCTTCACGAAGTTGCGCAAATCGGGATAGCTCAATGTCTTTCGGTTGTCGCAATAGAAGGGTGATTTCCAGCCGCTTGCCCAAGTGAAAGGATTGTCTGGCTGCAACTTGATTGCCTTGATGTTCAGCAGTTTCCCTGCAAAAATCTTCTCCAAAGTCTTCATAAGAATTTCTAATTTAAATTGAACTTTGTTGCAAAGTTAGCAACAATATTCCAAACCGCAAAGAATTACATCCAAAATAGTGTAAAATCCAATCTACTCAAACACAAAGTTGTGGAGTGTGCAGAGGGATTTTTCTTTCGTGTCAGACTTGAACACGAAGAAGATGGCACGCTTATACTCCAGTTTGCCCACGTCTGGCAGAACGGCACTCAGTTCCGTGGGTTGCTGTGGCATGTCAGCACGCAGTTCGATGGTGCCTAATAGCATTCCTTGCGAATCCCAAGGTCTGTCAGCGCGAATTTCGATGGTGCCATCTACACCCAGTGGCGTGGCATTCAACAGCAGGCGCACATCCTTGCGTCCATATAATGGTCCTTTATCGCTGTATCCGCTGCCTCCGACGTTTCCGAAATTGAAGTATTTGTACCCTACAATGCTTCCGTCGGTGTTGTTCACCACATCGTTGGTGTTGTAGCGCAAGTTATAAGGCGCATCATACTTCTTCGTTGAAGCCAACGCTTCTTCCTTCGTCATTCCTTCTTCACCACCATAGCTGGCAGCCACATACGAGCCGTAGAAGGTGTTGTTGGGCCATTCGTGGGTGGCGGGCTTAGGACCTGTGTACCAACAGGCAATGCCGGCAGAGTGTCGCTCCAACGGGTTGAGGCCATCACGGGCAAAACCTTCTGAGGTGTATTCACCTTCGGTAATCTCCACCTTTCCCCCCTTGCCTTCTTCTACATTCACTTCGATAGGTGCCACCATTGCCTGACGGGCATATTCATCAGTGCCCGTCTGACGGTGGTAGAACACATACCATTTCCCGTTGATTTCGCAGATGGAACCGTGGGTGTTGCCGTCAGGTGTAGCCGATGCGATGACATTTCCCTGCTCGTCTTTCTCACGGCCACGTCCATCAATGATGGTGCCGCCATACGTCCAAGGACCGAGTGGATTGTCGCTGTAGCAGTATGCCAAGGTATAGTTGGACATGGGTAAGCCAAATTCCCCTTCCTCAGTGAAGCGGCTGTAGATGAACACATATTTGTCTTTGATCTTACGGATGGAGGAAGCCTCGAAGAAGCGGAACTTCCCCTCTTGGTAGCGTCCTGAAATCATATCTTCTACAATCTCGGTGCCAGGCTTGACCGTTGCCATTGTCTTGGGATCGAACTCTGCAGCATAAGAGCGCTCAAATCCCCAATAGCCATACACTCTGCCGTCGTCATCAACAAACACGGCGGGGTCGAACTGCAGCACGCCATCCACCTGATTGGGGTTGTCCTTGCTCCAGTTGCACACCTCAAAAGGACCATCGGGACGGTCACTCTTCGCTATCAGCCCGTTACGGGCACCTGTTTGGTCATTGGGGAACAAGTAATAGGTCTTCTTGCCCGTACTGTCAGTCACCAATGTCACATCTGGAGCATAAAGTACATCGGCAGTACCTTTCGCATCAAAAGGTTCCCCGTTGGCATTCTTGTCCACCACCAGGATGACACCGTCATATCGCCAGTTGTTGAGGCTATCAACAGAGGCTGACCATACCACTTGGTCACGTCCGCAGTATTCGCTGATGAGGTCATCGTGTGAGCCATACACATACACACGGTACTTTCCGGGTTGGTCGGGGTCTTCAAACACATAGGGTTCGCCGTCAGGGATGTGTTCCCAAAGGGGCATGAATGGGTTGCCTACGGTGGTCAGTTTTGTCTGTGCCATTTTTGTGGTTTTGTTGGTGCAGGATGTTGCCAGCGCTGTGCAACAAATGGCTGCAATGAGAGTTTTGATAGAGGCTTTCATTTGCTGAAAACAGAAAGATTAATGAATTGAAAGTTGATAGTTTTTGCAAAGATACGACATAAAGTGAAAAGTGACCAAGAAAAAGTGAGAAATGTTTTTTTAAGTGGCTTGAAAAGTGAAAAATCCCAGTTACTATGCGATGAAGAACTGTCAGAATGGCTGCTGATGTAGATTTTTCACTTTTCACTTTCCACTTTTCACTTAAAGTCGTACCTTTGTAGCTCGAATCACCAAGAGAGACTATTATGACTATTTCTACAGCAGAATCGTGTACGGGTGGACGCATAGCGGCTGCCATCACTGCACATAGTGGTGCCAGCAATTATTTTCAAGGAGGGCTGGTGGCATACCAGAACGAGGTGATTTCCACACCGATTATGCGTTGGCTTCAACAGGTTATGCTGAGGCGTGGGAAGGACATGAGGTGGAGATATGGGTAGCATGGGGTAGTGAAGGTGATGTACACTCGATGTGTCTGCGTGAAGATTTCGGCAGGGTGAAGAATGTGGAGATTGCCACTGAATGTGTACTGGATGAGTTCGGGAAATACCTGAAGATGATTCACGACCCCTTTGCAGGTAACGAATTTAATATAGCATAACTCAAGTTTCTGAATTAGGAATTAGGAATTAGGAATTGAATCTCTAACCCCTAAACTCTAACCCCTAAACTCTAACCCCTAAACTCTAAACTCTAAACCCTAAACCCTAAACTATCAACTGTCAACTATCAATTGTCAACTAAGCGAAGCGATAACTCCTTTAACTCCTTAACTCCTAAAGAAGTTGAGCACTTGCGAACCTTTAGCTCGACGAAGTCAAACTTAAATAGCATAAAAATAAAATCAAAATTATATGAAACAAGTATTAGCGATGGTAGCCCTCGTTGTGGCTACACTGCCAGTAATGGCACAACAGACAAAGTACAGCATTAAGGGTACAGCCCCTGCTG
>CADBXS010000149.1 GCA_902798705.1 uncultured Bacteroidales bacterium | reverse complement strand
CAATTAGTATTGAGCAGTACAGGTGCCGACAGCGTCTTTGTTGCATTGAAGGCAATTACTTCTCATGCCGATACCATCCCAGAACAGATTCCTTCCATCATAGCATCTGTTGATACGTTGTCTTTTGAAACGCCAATAGGTGTGGAAACGGTGCAAAGTGTGATGGTGAAGGGCATCGACCTTTCCGATTCCATTCTCCTTTCTGTTGAAGATTCGTTAGGTTTGCTCAGATTAGACTCTGCTTATATTAGTTTGGATAAGGCAATAGCGGGGAATGCCGTTGCCGTCTATTTTGCACCAAAAGACAAAACATCTGAGGTGGGTTTGTTGAAACTTTCAAGTAAAGACGCACAACCTGTTCTGATTACGTTGATTTGTCGAAGCGATTATGAATTGGGTGATGTGAACAAAGATGATGTTGTCGATATTTCAGACGTTGTCATGACCGTCAACTATGTGTTGGGTAACGAAACAAATGAAAGTGTGTTGGTCTATGGCGATTTGGATGGTAATGGAATCATTGATATCACCGATGTAGTTGCTCTCGTCAATCAAATACTCCAGGTTTCAAATGAATAAAGAAAATGTGCCGTCGGGTTGGCGGCACATTTTCTTTAATTGTTCTTTTTTGTTTTCTTCTTAGGGAGAGGTTGATGAACGGATTTGTCCATCCATTGTGGTTCCAGTTCTTCTGGTATGAGTCTAAACATATGCATAAATTCATTCTTTTTGCTGAGAGAAAGGATTTGCTCATCAAGAAAATTGTGCAATATTTTATTATCAAGTAGGAGGTTCCCACTGATAATTTCCAACATCACAGGAGCTACTCCCGATGCAATCATCTTGATTTCTTGGGCAGCAGCACGTGTGAGGTCGATGACTCTTCCTTTGGAGTAAGGTCCTCTATCTGTCACTGTCACCATGGTAGAGAGTCCATTGTTCAGATTCGTTACTTTGAGAACGGTGCCAAAGGGAAGAGTACGATGGGCACAGGTGAAGTCATTCTTATTATATAAGCTTCCGTTTGCACATTGCTTTCCGTGCATATAGTCCGCATAGTAAGAGGCTTTTCCTTTCATCAGATGTTGAGCCCACACATGGCTATAGCAGCTCATGCCAAACCATAGCAATAGACACGTCGCCCATATCCGAGAGTTAGTTAGGTGATTCATAAGCAGTATTTAGTCATTAAAAGCGTTGCAAAAGTAATTAAAATAATTGGATTTTTTGTGACAGTTTCCACATAAGTTCTTCTTTGAAGTGTGAAAAACAGCATTTTCTTCCCCTTCCTTCTCAGTTTTTTTTCAAAAATTTGTAATTTTGCAGAAGATTTCTCTGAGGTATTATATTTTTTGAAGGTTTACAATATGAAGTTGGGATTTGATAACGACAAATATCTTCGCATTCAGTCGGAGCACATCAAGGAACGTATTGCTCAGTTCGATGATAAGCTTTATCTCGAATTTGGCGGTAAACTCTACGACGACTATCATGCCAGTCGCGTGTTGCCAGGTTTTCATCCTGACAGCAAACTGCGTATGCTGATGCAGTTGCGCGATGATGCAGAGATTGTCATGGTGATTAGTGCTCACGACATCGAGCGAAATAAGGTGCGTGGCGACCTTGGCATTACCTACGACAAGGATGTGCTTCGCCTGCGTGATATCTTCACAGAACGTGGATTCTATGTGAGCAGTGTTGTTATCACTCATTTTAATGGACAGGCCAGTGCCATTGCGTTCCGTGAACGATTGGAACGCTTAGGCGAAGTGCGTGTCTATTATCACTATCTCATTGAAGGCTATCCCACCAATGTAGATCTCATTGATTCCGATGAAGGTTTCGGCAAGAATGACTATGTTGAAACCACTCGTCCATTAGTGGTTGTCACAGCTCCTGGTCCTGGTAGTGGAAAGATGGCGGTATGTCTTAGCCAACTTTACAACGAAAACCGTCGAGGTGTGAAGGCTGGTTATGCCAAGTTTGAAACCTTCCCTATTTGGAACATTCCTCTCAAGCACCCTGTGAATGTGGCTTACGAGGCAGCTACAGCCGACCTCAACGATGTGAATATGATTGACCACTTCCATCTTGAGGCATACGGAAAGACGACCGTCAATTACAATCGCGACATAGAGATTTTCCCAGTTCTCAATGCGATCTTCGAAGGTATTTATGGTGAAAGTCCATACAAGTCGCCAACCGACATGGGAGTGAATATGGCTGGCTTCTGCATCAGTGATGATGAAGTGTGCTGTGAGGCATCCAAGCAGGAAATTATTCGTCGCTACTATACGGCTCTTGCTAACATGACGGACGGTCGCAACAATGATGTCGAGGTGAACAAGCTCATTTTGTTGATGAAGCAAATGAAGCTCACAACGGCTTATCGCAAATGTACGGTGGCTGCTTACGAGCGAAAGTTGCAGTCTGGCACTCCTTCTGCTGCCATCGAGTTGGCTGATGGCACACTCATCACGGCTGAGACGAGTTCACTCCTCGGACCA
Organism: uncultured Bacteroidales bacterium; assembly: GCA_902798705.1. Lineage (GTDB taxonomy): Bacteria > Bacteroidota > Bacteroidia > Bacteroidales > Bacteroidaceae > UBA3839. The sequence continues at coordinate 2,489 of CADBXS010000149.1, read as the reverse complement.
AGTGCTGCTCTACTCCTTAATGCCACAAAGTACCTTGCTGGCATCGACCACGGACTTCACCTCATTCCGCAGGAAATGATTGTACCGATTCAGCACATGAAGACTTTCATGCTTCATAGCAACAATCCACGACTGCACACAGACGAAGTGCTTGTGGCACTTGCCGTACTGAGTGAACACGACGAGAATTGTCGTCGTGCCCTCGAAAGCCTTCCACTTTTAGATGGATGCCAAGTACACGCTACGGTGATGCTCAGCGAAGTGGATCGTAAGATTTTCAATAAACTTGGTTGTGGACTTACTTACGACCCTGTCAGGAAATAAGTTGTAAATGTAGAATGAAAAATGAAGAATTAAGAATGGAAAGCAACAATTCTTAATTCTTCATTTTTCATTCTACGTCTATCTATCTTGCTTGTTGAGAATTGGCTCGGAGAATGCCGTCGAAGCAAGATTCTATGAAATCTGTGTCAATCTCCTCATGTGCTGGAGTATTGTTTGCCATTTCGCGTTCGATGTCGAAGGTGGCTCTCGACTTCACATTGCTCACGTTCCAGTAGTTTGTGTTGAACGACGCTTCCGCAGCATCTTCTTTCTCGTCTATGAGATTACAGAAAAAATCGATGCCCGTTCGTCTTTCCAGTTCGTCTATACTGATATATTCAATGTTGATGTCCTTAGCCTCTTGTGCATGGTTTGTCCAAATGCCAAGAGCCTCGAAACTGTCAGTCGATTTCTTGTAGGCAAGCAGTGCCATATAGAAATAAGCGGGTACAATCAGTGTGCCATTGCATTTCACGCTCATGATTCCACTTTGCGTCGTTCCGTCCAGCACCACATCATCAATCGTGGCTGCTTTCACAATGTAGAGAGTATCGCACAGATTATCAGCCCATGTGCGCACTTTCTCCTCCAGTGTGTTCCATTTTCCGCCATTGTGCGCATGATATTGTGGCTGCATGTTCGAGAGGAAGAATGTCTGTTTGTTCTGATCAAGAGAGCAACGTCTGTCAGCCGAAGGGCAAAGATGTCCGCGGTCAAAATCGCTTCCACTATAGTCACTCAATTTAGAGCGGTAGGCAGCCTTAATATCAGTGTCCTCTTTGAAATCATTGGTACGATTCTTTATATTTTTGACGGAGTTCTTGGCATCCAATCGATAGCATGTCCATCGGTTAGCCTTCTTTGTGCAGTCCCATTCCAAGGCAAAGGTGTCACCATAATCTGATGTCGATTTGCGAATGACGAGATTCGAGGCACCGCCTTTGAGCTTTGGATATTCATATTGCCATGCATGAGTTGCATCCTGATTGCCATAGCTCGATTTGGCTGTCAGCGCAGCACCCGTGTTGCGATTCGTGTTGTTGTCTATCACGATAGGAGGGTCGGGGTCAATCGGTTGATCTCCACCTGCAAGAACAATGGTGGTGGCGAGTACTTCCGAATACACATAGTCGTCCGAACTGATTTCCAATTCTGTTTGATAGACCTTAAAGCCGTGGTCGCCCAAGAAGGTGATGGCATAGAGGTTGCCTGCTTCGGTGGAGTAGGTGAGGGAGGTTCCATTCCGCAAACTTACCACGATTTTCGTCACGTTTGTGTAGGTGCCTCTCATGGCAATGGCTTCTTCGTTCTGTGCAAGCAAAGAGAGCGTTGACAAGCAGAGGAATATGATGAGACAAATCTTTTTCATTTCAACAAGTATTTCTTATTATTTATAATGTATATGCCTGAGTCGAGATCTTCCAAGCCAATGCTGAGGAATTGTCCCGAGAGTGAGTAGATGCGCTCGTCCTTGAACGACTGCTTGTCGGTGATGACAAGAATCTCATCCGTCAGTCCTTCGTCCACAGGGTTCAAGCTCGATTTCACAAGTGTGCCAGCAGGCACTGTGAGGTATGCTCTGAGTCCAGGCATACAGAAGCCTGTTGTGGATGGATAGTAAAATTGGTCGCCTACACCCAAGAAGAGGTCTGTTTCCGTGTTCAGGTCGATTGGACTGTAAGTCCCCGTAAAACTATATGCATCATTCATTGTGACAGGTTGAGGCTCTGAAGCATAGAGGGTTGTGTAGTAGAACACTGGGCTGTCGATGGTTTCAGATGGCTTCGTGATGAATGGCGTACCAGCGGCAATGGTCCTTGTCGATTTCTGAAATTCCACGTTGATAGCTGTTTCGTTGCTTTCATCTTTCCCAACACTTCCAAAAACGTATGCTTCGGCATCGTCTATCTCCCAATCCACAGGCAAACAGAGCGTGTTGAAGTAGTTGCTCGAAATCGTACGTTCGATGCGTACGGTTGCTCCTTGAATGTCGGAAGATGGAAGAACGCAATTGCGATTCTGGTCAAATACATAGACGAGAGGCACATTGTCATTCACGAATGCAGGAGCCAGTTTCAAACCGTCCTCGTCTGCCCACACCATGCCCGTCACATCTACAGAAGCACCTTCATAGCCTTCGGTGAAGTGCTCATCTTTTAGAATGC
>CADBXS010000148.1 GCA_902798705.1 uncultured Bacteroidales bacterium | reverse complement strand
CAGCGATATTATGACTGGTTTTACAGATATTTCACGCTGATTGCCATACCTCCACTTATCATATACTGGATAGGTTCCATCTATCGCATCCGTCTCTACAACTTCACTGAGAGCCGTTTCTACCTGATGGTGGCAGGAGTGCTGATGACGCTCTTCGTGCTGATGCTCTTCAGCAAGCGTACCCGTCGCTATCAGCTCATGGCACTCATCTTCGGTGCTGCCATCATCCTCTTCACCTACATTCCAGGCATCTCTGCAAAAAGCATCGGCCTACGCAGTCAGAAGCAGAGACTCACAGAACTCATCAGCGAACTGAAACTGACCGATGCCAAGACGGGCAAGCTGAACAACGACCTCGACATGAGGAGCATCCAACAGGACAGCCTGATGTGCGAGCGATACAATGATGTATCTAGCGTTATCAGCTATGTACGGAAAGAGATTGGAACCAAGGAGTTTGAAGCGAAATACGGTAAATGGGAATACACGGAGTATAGTTTCTACTACGACAATGCTAAGGGCGAATCCATCGTGTCTCCCCATAGACGTGCCAACACATATAACAGAAGAGAACCTGTCGAGTTAGGCGAATACACAATCTTACTGCCTCAAAAAGTTTACAAATTTGGCTTCGATACCGAGACAATCACCATCACTGTGGATGAGAAAACCGTTCTCGAATATCCTATAGAAGAGGCCATCCGTCAGGACACGATGCTCCTGCATCATCCTGAACGACTGCTCACCTATCGCAACGACTCGCTGATGCTGGTACTTGAAGGTATCGACTTCAATGACACCGACGTTACAGGTGTCAGATACTTAGGTCTCCAGCTATTCAGAAAAAGATGAGTTTGTAATTATCTACAATGATGGCTGGCGTATATGTGCATATTCCATTTTGCAAATCGCGATGCATCTATTGCGATTTCTTTTCCACCACTTCCCTACCCCTGCGAGAGAAGTACGTGGAGATGCTATGCCATGAAATAAAGATACGAAGCCAAGGATTGAGTGCGGAGGAACGGAGAATTGAGACCATTTATTTGGGAGGTGGCACACCTTCTCAATTGAGCATTGAACAACTGAGAAGAATTTTTGATGCTGTGTTTGATTGTTTTCAGGTGAGCGAGGAAGCTGAAATCACGATGGAAGTGAATCCTGACGATGTGAATGCAACGTATTTGCAAGGACTGAAGCAGTTGCCAGTGAATCGACTGAGTTTCGGCATTCAGACATTCAATGACGAACGACTTCGTTTCATCAGAAGACGACATACGGCGCAGGAAGCCATCAACGTTGTGCATGATTGTCAAGCAGCTGGATACAGAAACATCAGTATCGACTTGATGTTCGGTTTTCCTGGCGAAACGCTCGAAGAATGGCAAAGCGACATCGAAACGGCATTGTCGCTCAACGTGCAACACATCAGCGCCTATTCACTGATGTACGAAGAAGGAACGGCACTCACTCGAATGCTGGAGGCAGGAGAAATTGAGGAAATTGATGAGGAACTCTCCTTGCAGATGTATGGCACACTGGTGGAACGACTGAAAAAGGCTGGATTCGAACATTACGAGATTTCGAACTTCGCTCGGCCCGACCGACGTTCTCGTCACAACTCCAGCTATTGGCACGGCATTCCGTACTTTGGCTTTGGTGCTGGGGCTCATTCCTACGATGGCCATGCACGAACATGGAATGCTAACGACCTCCTTATATATATAGAAGGAGTGGAAACGGGTAGCCTTGCCACTGAGGGGGAGACACTGAGCATGGAGCAGAAATATGATGAATGCGTGATGGTGGGGCTGAGAACATGCGAGGGTGTCGATTTGCAGCATATTGAATCCGTTTTTGGAAAGCAATACCTATCTTATCTCTTGGAAAATGCACAACCACACCTTGACAGCGGAAAGCTCTGCATCGAACAAAACTGGATGCACCTCACGGAGAAGGGAATCTATACCTCAAACGACATCATTTCGGACTTAATGAGAGTTTAGGCGACACTTAAAATGTTTTGTGTGAAGTTTTTGTGTGCGGTAACAATCTGACCGAAAACACCGTTATTTTATCACGGATTGGAAAAGTTACAGAAAAAATCAAAAAAAATGCTTTTGAAATGAAAAAAAAATGGATTTCGGAGAACAACGTATCAGAAAAGTCCGTAACTTTGCAGCGTTTTAAGAAAGCAATAAATTGTTTAACAAAATTAAAAGTAAAAGTAAAATGAAAAAGTTGGTATTTGCAATCGTAGCTCTCGCAGCAGTTTCTTTCGTATCTTGTGGTAACGAAGCTAAGCCAGTAGTTGAAGAGGCAGTTGACTCTGCAGTTGTAGAGGAAGTTGTTGACACTGTTGCTGCTGTAGCTGACACTGTTGCTGCTGTTGCTGACTCTGTTGTTGCAGAAGTTGCTCAGTAATCAAGAGCTCAACGAGACAATTACCGTGGGTCTCAGACCCATTGAGAGAATTGGAACCTGCTTGGACGTAAGTCCGCAGGTTTTTTTTTGCCCTTTTGTGAAGTGGGAAAGGCGCAAAATCAATGATTTAGCATGCAAACTCGAAGGAAAAGGAAATGATGTTACATGAGCAAAAGAGTTTGCAACAGGATTTGAGTGAAGATACGGAGGAAAACCATTAACTTTGCCTCAACAATCAGATTATCAAAGAGAACCTAACAAACAAACAGACAAAAGGACTTCGATGAAACTGCGCTGCACATATCTGCTATGCTTCCTGTTTTTTTCATTCTGGACGATGCAGGCACAGCCATCGTTCACCAAAAAGCATGGGCTTTACGATAGGAAGAACTTGATTGTGTCGATTATCAGCAGCGACCCTGAAGCGGAAATCCACTATACCACCGACGGAAGTATTCCTACAGCACAAAGCACACGATACAAATCGCCCATCGTACTGACAAAAACGGCTTGCCTCAGAGCCGTGGAGGTGAAAGATGAGGTTGTCACTTCCAGTGTGACGACTGCTACATACATCTTCGTCAGTTCAGTTCTTTCACAACAAGGTACACCGAGTGGCTATCCTGAAGAATGGGGTCCCTATTGTCAGATTTCGGGAACTGCAAAAGCCGACTACGACATGAACCCTACCATGACGCAGGACAAGGAACTCCAGCCTCACATCATTGCAGGACTCTCCGAGATTCCGATTCTTTCGCTCGTGACGGACAAGGACAACTTCTTCAGCCATGACACAGACCCCGACACGGGAGGTATCTACATCTATACAGGTACGCCCGTTGGCAACAACATCGGACGTGGATGGGAACGCCCAGTGACGGCAGAACTGATGGGAGGGCCACAGGAGCACGACTTCACCATCGACTGCGGTGTGAGTATTCATGGTGGACATGGCAGACTTCCCGAGAAAAATCCGAAGCACTCGTTGCGACTGAAATTCAAGAAGGACTATGGTGCGGGAAAGTTGACCTATCCCCTCTTCGACCGAGAGAGAATCGAGGATTTTGACCAACTGGTACTGCGCTGCCACTTCGGCAATTCGTGGCAACACTGGAGTTCGCAAGGCAGGAATTATGCTCAATATTCCCGCGACCTCTGGGCCCGCAACATGCAAGGAAAGATGGGACATGCACATGCACGAGGATTGTATGTCCATCTGTTCATCAACGGACTCTATTGGGGACTTTACAACATAGCTGAACGAGTGGATGACACATTTGGCAAAAAGCATTTCGGAGGGAAGAAGGACGAATATGATGTCATCAAGCAGGAGGAAGAAGGCGGCAACCATATTGAAGCCTCAGAAGGAACTGTTGACAAATGGTATCAACTCTTCGAAACGGCTAAGTACGCTGCTGACGATGCCTATTACTATCAGTTGCAAGGCCTAAACGAAGAAGGCGAAGAGGATGAGAACGTGGAGCCTCTGCTCGACATGGACAACTTCATCGACTACATCCTCATCAACCAGTTCGGAGGCAACACCGATTGGGATGAACACAACTGGTATGCCGTGGCACGACGTGGTGACGAGCCAATGGGATTTCATTTCATCTGCTGGGATACAGAACAAATCTTCGAATCGGTCAATGAGAACATCCTGAAACTGAACACCAAGGGCAGACCGACGCAAGTGTTTCAATACCTCATGCAGAATCCGCAATTCCTTCATCGATACATGGACCGAGCACATGAACTGCTTACGAATGACGGTCTGCTCACGGAGAAAGGAGTGGTGACTGTGTGGGATAGTCTATACCATACCATAGAAAATGCCATTTACGACGAAGCGGCACGTTGGGGAGACTATCGGCTTGTGGTTCATCAGTATAGTTCCAAAGGCAAATACTATGACGTGGACAACTACTATATGGCTGAGCGCAATCGCCTGTTGAGCAATTACTTCCCAACACGAAGCGAAATCTTTTTGGAACAACTCGTTAAGCAAGGTTGGTATTCTCGTTCTGAAGCCCCTCAATTGTTGGTTAACGGAGAGCCCGTCAGCACTGACACCTTGACTTGCGAAGATGAATTGTCTTTCGCAACGAACGGAAAGATTTATTACACGTTAGATGGGATTGCTCCCGTTTCCTGGGCTGGTGGAGACCAGAAGGGACATCTCACAACTTCAGCCAAAACCTACACAAAAGGCAACATAAACGAAAAGCTGACACACGATGGGCAATGGATCAGCGTGCGTGCCATAGCTCGAAACAACAACGAGTGGAGTCCATCCATTCAGCAACGCTTCTTCTTAGCTGCTCCATCGGCCATTTTCGCTTTGCATGAAGAAGGGCCAAAGGCAGACGATGCCTACTACAACATGAATGGACAGCGCGTTGATCATCCAACGAGGGGCATCTATATCAGAAATGGGAAGAAGATTTTCGTGAAATGACCTTGTGCAAAAGTGCCAGCAGAACTTCTTTTGCCACAAAAAATAAGTGCGGATAGGTATTGGCAAACCGGTCCGCACTTCTAATGTTTTATTAAAATAAAAGTATTGCAATGTGCAATCGCTGCATGCAATGCTAACATCGTACTTGTCAGCCAATCGGCGGAGATTGATGAGCGCATAGCGCATACGTCCCAATGCTGTATTGATGCTGACTCCCGTCTTCTCCTGACTTCGTCATCGTGTCACCCCAAATAATAATTGAAAAGGGATGCTGTTCCATGATAATCCTTCAACAGCATAACATTGATGACATTCTGCATGCTTTTTCGACTGAACAATCTGTATTTTTACGAAATTTTTAGCCATTTCGAGTAACTTTTCCACTGAAATTCTTAGATGAGCATTACTATCAATTTTCGATCCGTGTCACCCTATTTTAGGTGACATGAAAAGATAAATGCCTATGTATCAAGCAGATAGAATTATAGCATTTTTTAGGCGACGAAGTCAGGAAAAAATAAGTGCGGATAGGTATTGGCAAACCGGTCCGCACTTCTAATGTTTTATTAAAATAAAAGTATTGCAATGTGCAATCGCTGCACTTGCAATGCTAACATCGTACTTGTCAGCCAATCGGCGGAGATTGATGAGCGCATAGCGCATACGTCCCAATGCTGTATTGATGCTGACTCCCGTCTTCTCTGCTATTTCCTTGAAACTCAGCTCATCGTAGTAGCGCATGAGCACCACTTCACGCTGACTTTCAGGGAGCAACTTGATGAGTGACTTCACATCAGCCAAGAGCTGCTGGTCTATCATCTCCTTTTCGCGGTTCTCATCAATGGCCAACGAAGCATTGTTGAAGAGATCCACCTCCACTTCATCATTCGAGATTTCTGTTCGAGTCTGATTCTGACGATGATAGTCAATAATCAGATTGTGAGCAATGCGCATTACCCATGACGCGAACTTGCCATTCTCAGTGTACTGCCCGTTCTGCAACTTAGTGATAATCTTAATGAAGCATTCTTGGAATAGGTCTTGCGCCAATTCCTCGTTTCGGACAGAATATGCTATATAGGTAAATACCTTGCTTTCGTAGCGATGGAGCAACGCATCGAAGGCTGCATTATTGCCTGTAATGTATGAACGTACCAACTCTTCGTCGGTCTGTTCCTTAATCCTTTTCATTAAGCTTCCGGTTTTGGTTTAGCGTAATGTATCTCCGATAGGCAATAATGTTTTTTAAGTTGGTTAATATTGAATTACTTGCAGACCTTTTGTCTGATTGGTTGCAAAGTAACGTATTTTTAAACAAAAAACAAAACTTTTTTACTATTATTTTATGTTTTAGCGGATTTTTTAACAATCTGACGCAATAAATGCCATACCACCTTTCACATCATATCCACGGAGGAAATCAGCGACAGGCATACGTTTTTTACCCGCCATCTGAAGTTCGTTGATGTTCAGCAAACCATTCTGGCACATCACGTGAAGGTAAGTCTTGCCATCAGTCAGAATCTCGCCTGGCGCTGGCATTCGTTCAGATGCAGTGAACACCCTCTCCACCATGGATGTCGAGAAGATTTTCACAGACTGTTTCTTGCCCTTGGCATCTTCAAATTCTGCCCAAGCAGCAGGATATGGACTCAAGCCGCGAATGAAGTCATACACTTTCTTGAGAGGTTGATTCCAGTTGATTTGGCATGTCTCATGGAAAATCTTTGGAGCTGGTTTGAGTTCGACATCTGCGCCCACAAGTTCTGCCTGTTCAATGGGCTGGATGGTGCCAGCGAGGATGTTGTCCACAGTTTCTGTCACCAGTTTTCCTCCGAGCAACATCAACCTGTCGTGTACGTCCTCCACATTGTCGGTCTCATTAATCGGCACATGTACTTGCTGGATAATCTTGCCCGTGTCAATCTCGTGCTGCAGGAAGAACGTCGTAATGCCTGTTTCGGTTTCTCCGTTGATGACAGCCCAGTTGATAGGTGCAGCACCACGATACTGTGGAAGGAGGGAAGCATGGAGATTGAATGTTCCCATTGGTGGCATATTCCACACCACTTCGGGCAACATACGGAAGGCAACGACAATCTGCAAGTCAGCCTTCAGCGCACGGAGTTCATCGAGAAAAGTCTCATCTTTCAGTTTCTCAGGTTGAAGCACTTTCAGACCATGCTCCACGGCATACTTCTTCACGGGACTTGGTTGAAGCACACTACCGTGACGGCCCATTGGTTTGTCGGGCATGGTTATCACACCCACCACATTATAGCCACCTTCAACAAGGGCACGCAAACTCTCCACAGCGAAGTCGGGCGTTCCCATATAGACGATTCTCAGTTCTTCCTTTTTCATATCGTAGTATTGTTATTTAGTAATCGTTAAAAAATAACTTGGGATTATTCTCAACCACAATTTCTCCAATTTCAGTTTTTAATTTTATCTAATTTCTCTAATTTGAAAAATGCCAGCATTTTATTCGTGAAATTTAATGAAATAATCTATTTTTTTAATTCGTTTAATTCGAGTAATTCGTGGTTTTAAATATACAAATGAATGGATTTCAATCGTACCAACTTATTTTTTTATCATTACTTAGTTATCATCATTTAGTAGAGATATCATTCCGCTGTGAAATCTACCAGTGTCTTTCGATAGGAATTGAAAAGACCTGAGCGCGAGATGAATCCCACAAAGCACCTGTTCTCATCCACCACAGGCAAATTCCAGGCTTTGGTTTCCTCGAATTTCTCTGTTGCCACCTTCAGCGTGTCGGTAGTAGTGAGAACTGCTGGCGCAGGTTTCATGAAATGAGAGACGTTGTATCGATGATAGAGTTCCGAACGGAACATATAATGGCGCACCGAATCGAGCGACATCACTCCCTCTAGCTGCCCTGCCTCGTTCAGAACAGGGAACAGATTTCGACGCGAATACTCTATCGCAGACACAATCTTCGAAAGTCCCCAATCGGCTCTTACACAGACGAAATCAGTTTCAATCAGCGAGTCCAAGTTCAGCACCGTGAGGATAGCATCGTCCTTGTCGTGTGTGAGCAGTTCTCCTCGGCGTGCCAAGCGCATGGCGTAAATGCTGTGAGGCTCAAACGCACAAATGACAAGGTAGGACACAGCAGACACAATCATAATCGGCACAAAAAGCTGATAGCCACCTGTCAGTTCGGCAATCAGGAAGATACCCGTGAGCGGCGCATGCATAATACCCGACATCAGACCAGCCATACCATAAAGGGCGCAATTGGCAGGAAGAATGAAGCCAAAAGTCTCGGGACTGAGTTGGAAAATGTAATCCCAAACGGAAGCGAAGATAAATCCAGCGATGGCACCGACAAACAAACTTGGTGCAAATACTCCACCGCAGCCTCCTCCACCATTCGTGGCTGAAGAAGCAAACACCTTCATCAGCAGCACAAGCGACAAATAGAGCAAGAGTCTGCGCTCACCCTGACCATAGAAATAGGTGTTGTGCATGATTTCGTTGGCTGAAGCATTGTCAATCAGCTGGTCAATCACGGCATAACCTTCGCCGTAGAGTGCAGGGAGGAAATAGATGAGAACGCCCAGTATCAGTGCTCCCACCAGAAATTTATGTAGAGGTTGCTTAAGCTTGGCGAAGATGCCTTCCGTCCAATTCATGGCTCGCGTGAAATACAAAGATACGAGTCCACAGAAGACACCTAACATGATACAACTCGGAATGATGTCGATGGAGAAAGGCTTTTCCAAATGGAAAGAGAACATCGACTGTGTTCCATAGAGTGCATACGAAACACAAACTGATGTGATGCTTGTCACCAGAAGTGGCAACAGCGAAGCCATGTTCAAGTCGAGCATCAGCACCTCAATCACAAACATCAGTCCGGCAATCGGAGCTTTGAAAATACCAGCAATGGCACCTGCAGCACCACAGCCCACCAGCAGCATCACCGTTTGATGAGGAAGATGGAAACGCTTGCCCAATTCTGAACCAAAGGCAGAACCCGTCAGTACGATAGGTGCCTCAGCTCCGACGGAACCACCAAAACCGATGGTAATGGCACTTGCCACCACACTCGACCAGCGATTGTGCCGCTTGATGCGAGCTCGCTTTCGAGAGATGGCATAGAGAATCTTGGTTACACCATGACTGATGTCATCGCGCACCACATATCTCACAAACAACGAACAGAGGAAAATACCAATGGCTGGATAGAGCAAGTAGAGTCCATTCACTTCGCTTGCTTCGAACTCCTTGGTCAGGAAAGACTGAATGAAACTGACAAGGAACTTCAGGACGAAAGCAGCCAGCGCAGTGCAAACACCCACTATCAGACTGATGACAATGAGAATCTGACGATGCGAGCGCTCACCCTTCACCCATTCGGTGATGGTGTTCGTCACTTTCACTTCTTTCCTGAGTATTCCTATCAATCCTGCCATATATTTCTTGCCTTTCTCACAGAGTTATCAGTTGGTCGAGAATTAAGGACGTATAATCTTGAATTCTCCGTTTTCCTTAATCTTCACAACGCTCGAAGGCTGATGCTTCTCCTTGCTCTTCTGATTGTATTTCACCACATAATCCACTGCATTCTTGATTTCTTCCGAAATCTCGGCAAAGGTCTGCGGCGTAGGTTCGCCACTGATATTCGCACTGGTGGAAACTATCGGTTTTTGGAAACGGAAGCAGAGTTCCTTCGAGAATTCCTCGTTCGTCACTCGAATTCCAACACTACCATCTTCAGCCAAAAGGTTGGGAGCCAAACCATTTGCGTTCTCGTAAATAATGGTCAGCGGTTTGGTAGCCAATTCTATCATGTCCCACACCACGTCTGCCACCTTGCGCACATATCGAGACAGCCGAGCATCGCTATCCACCAAGCAAATCATCGCTTTCGAGTCGTCGCGACGCTTGATTTCATACACCCGTTTCACTGCCTCCTCGTTCGTAGCATCGCAGCCGATGCCCCAAACGGTATCTGTTGGATAGAGGATGACACCACCATTGCGCATCACCTCAATCGCTTTTTTCACTTCATCCTGCAACATAGACTTTCGTACTTAAGAAATCTCCTTAAAATCCTTCAAATCCCTGATTAGAATTCCTTGATTAGAATCCTTGATTAGAACTCACTGGTGAAATGGAACTTGATGTGCTTGAAATCCTGCTGCGCCATCATTAGCACATATCCCGAGTCGGCCAGGAACACATCCCTACCCTCTCGGTCTTTC
>CADBXS010000147.1 GCA_902798705.1 uncultured Bacteroidales bacterium | reverse complement strand
AAAATTCAGATGAGCTCTTTGCAATCGAGTTTGAGAATGGTATTGAAGCAAAGAATGCCGGTGATTATGTGGTTTATAGCTCATATGATGATGGGCTTGATGAGTTTGGCAAACTCTTTCTTGTTGATGAGCTCGTGCGTTTCGTCTGGGACGCTGTCGGGCGTGTAAGTATAGAAAAATGTACCAAACCCTTTCGTTGCTAACATCGCTGTTTTCTCTGGGTCTAATCCGTTATACCGAGTTGGTAAATCATCGCCATAATAGAATCTGACGATTTCGGGGGCTTGAGAGAAGGATGTGCCTCTGCTTCCATTCCATCTTTTCAGCGTGTCTCCTTGAGGATATTCCCGCAGGGCAATGTCGTACTGTATGCTGTCTATACCATCGTGGTGGGATTCCCACATACTGCTGTTGGAGGCATTCACCTCATGAGACAACGATTTGCACAAATCCGCCAAAACATCATACACATGTTGTGTCCACTTTTCTCTTTCTTGCTGATATTTGATCCGTTCATTGAGAAGAGAATCTTTGAGGTGCCCCATTTTAGGGTAATCCGTTTCTGGTTTTTTATAGAGTTCACAACCGATGTAAACTTGTTTGGTGTGCTTACCATTGTACCGGTATTCTGTTTCCAAAAGATGCCTGTAATTTGTGTGATGCTCTAAGTGGATAGACCTTATGTAATCCACCAAACTGTCAATGTTCAACACGTTCCCTTCGCCTCTGTAGATGTCAGCAGAGGTGAGCGCACCCGTGTTCTCTGGGGCAAGGTTGTAGCAGGATGTGGCTGTTGCCACAATCAATAAGGCGAGTGTTGCCTTCAAATGAGTTCTTTTCATAGATGTTTATTGTTTTGATGGAGTGATTGGATAGCTTCCATATTGATGAAGCGATATTCGAGGGAGGAAAAGCTTTCCTTTACTGGCTTCTTCATCGCTGGTGTGGCAAAGGCGCTGAGAACCAGCAACACCAAGGGGAGAATGTAGAGCACCTTGCTGCGCAACCAGGGATGGGACTCCTTCTGGTGCATCATCGCAATGCGACGTCTCACAAGGCTGTGGCTGAAGCCGTTGGCAAGGGAGATGGAACTGGTGTCGATGGCCTTGCGGATGAGCAGGTTCTGATATTGAGAAAGCCTCACTCCCTGTTGCAGCACATGATGGTCTGCCTCATATTCGTGGACATCGCGAAGGCTTGTCCCCAGCAGATAGACAAAGGGATTCCACCATTGCACCACCTGAACAAAGGTGAGTAAGAGAATGTCGAGGGAATGGTGATGGAGAATGTGCCCCTTTTCGTGCAGGAGAATCTCATGGCGATGTTCGCTGTAATCCTTCTGGCTGATGACAATGCGATTCATCCAACTGCATGGAGCGATTTCATCGGAGTGGCAGTAGATGATGAAGCCGTCCACGCGGTCTTTCCACAGACAGCCTCGACGCATCAGAAAGCCCATACGGACGAACTGCCACAAGCGGAACAAAAGAGCCGAAAACATGCCGACGATGCAGAGAATGCATAGCACAGAATACCAAGACCAGGCAAAATGATGAGAAGCGGCAGGCGTCACCTTTTCACGTACTGAAGGAGGCACCGGTGTTGTTGTTCTCGTCTGCTGTTCCACAGGTTTCTCCCACGCTACCACTTGCTGATTCACAGCATGGGTGACGGGTTGCTCCTCTTCTGCCAGCGAAGGGAAATTGCACAAGGGCAAGAGTAACGACAGCCCCAGTATCGTCAGCAACGTGAAGCGGTTGAGACGGAAGAAACTCTCCTTGCGCAGCATCAGCGTGTATGGCACATATAGCAATGCTAGCACAAAAGCCGATTTGATGGAATACAAGAATAAAGTGGTCATCATATTATCTCTAAACTCTAAACCCTTAACTCTAAACTCTAAACCCTTAACTCTAAACTCTAAACCCTTAACTCTAAACTCTAAACCCTTAACTCTAAACTCTAAACCCTCCACTTCCATCTTCCTCTTCGATGAGTTGCAGCAGCTCCTGAATGTCCTTTGCCGTGAGGTTTTCCTCCTTCACAAAGAAACTCAACATCGACTTGACGCTGCCATCGAAGAAATTCTTCTTCACTTCCTGCATTGTCTTGCGCGTATATTCGGCACGACCTATCTTTGCCACATACATGTGAGTCTTGCCCTCGCCTTTGTTCTTGAAAAAATCCACATAGCCCCTCTCGTAGAGCATCTTCAGATAGGTGGCAATGGTGGTGTAGGCAGGCTTGGGTTCCTCCCACCGCTCTATGATGTCCCAAGCACAAGCAGAGTGGTTGATGTCCCACAGGATACTCATCACCTGAAACTCCACTTTCGTGAGCGTGTTCTCTTTTTTCTTCATTGTTTGATTAGGTGTTACTGTTTGTTTTCGACGGCAAAGTAACAGCATCTGCTCCAATCTCGCAAACTTTAGAAATCGAAAAATGACGAGATTGGGGCAGATTTAACATCTATTCGTAGAAATAGAGGGAGAAGCCTCAATAATACATGTCGCTGTTCGAAGCTAACAGGTCGTAGCGGATGTCGTCCTCAAGTACAGAGACACCAATCTTCCTTGACTCTGACGAAGCAGATTGAGTCGATGCCGTGATGGGACGAGGACGAACAGGCTTGTGTACATCGGTGGTTTGATAGATGGTGTCATACACCACTTCACGGACAAAGACGGTGTCGGTCGTGGAGCTGACTTGGGCGGTGAAGCCTTGTGATGCCTGTTTCGTGGTGGCTGAAGAGACAAAGTACCCCAAAAAGAAACTCACGAGACAGGCGGCAGGAATGGCTATGTACCAAGCCGTGCGATGGCGCGATTTCCATGGGCGCACCTTTACCTGACGTGTGTCTTCTTCCCGAATGCGAAGTGCAACAGCAATGATGTCTTCATTGCTCATGTTCTCTGGTTGTTGTGGATGTGTGGTCATATACTTGCAAGTTTTTGGCGTATCATATTCATTGTTCTATGGATTCTCATTCTCACGGTTCCTTCCGTCAAATGCTCAATCTGAGCGATTTGGGGAATGGTAAGCCCTTCTTCGTAATGGAGGGAGAAGAGCAGATGGAGCGGCGGTGGCAACGCTGAGAGCACTTTTCTAACGGCATCCATCTGTTGCTCCTGCGTCAGTCTCACTTCCACATCTTCCTCGCTGAAAGGTTCATCATCAAGCGTGGCAAGAAAGGCAGTCACATGCTCATTGTGTCGGTAGGTGTTCTTGCAGAGATTGTAGGCGATGGTGAAGAGCCATGTAGCCACGCTGCTTCCCTCCGCATAAGTGTCTCTTGCCTCATACATCCGCATAAAAACATCATGTGTGAAATCCGATGCCATTTCATCATCGCCGCCGAGTTGTCGGAAGAAGAAACTCTGTAACCGTCGGGCATACCGACGGTACAGTTCTTCAAATGCCGACTCGCTGTCGCGTGCCACGCGCTGCATCAATTCTTCATCGGTCATTTTCCGATGAGGCTTAAACAGGAGGATGCTCATGGCTCTACAAATTTAGTGGCTTCATGATACGAGCGGATGTCCGGTTCCAAATCGCTGAAAAAATCCTTGGTATGCGCGCCCTGCTTGCTCCTTTGTTCAATCGTCTTGAGCAGCAACCCGCTCAGCCAATGGCATCGCTCCGGATTGTATTTCTTGTAATGAGGCAGAAGTCCCTGCAAAAGCACGACGGTGTTGCGCACATCCCAATTGCCGTCAGAGTGGTAATGTTCATTCTCTTGGGGTGCCGGAACAAAAGGAAGGTAGAGATAGTCGAGCAGATAGCGCTCTTCCACATTACGGCATGCCACCGCCATGTTGTCATAGGGTTTTGACGAGTAGCGCACAAGCAATCCCTCATTATATAAGTTTTTCAGTATTTCACGAGGCATATTTTTTCTGTGGAGCGATGGGGCATATGCCGCATAATAGACGGGGTGCTTACTATGCTTCCCTATCCAATCCAATATCATCAAATTCCCAATATACCAATCTCTCGCAGGATCACTCTTGTCATACTTTGGCAAGGCACTCACCCACTTATCATCTGGCCGAGGAACTTTACATTGGTTCCAAATAGTGCCCCAATCGCCATTTCTGTGTACCAAAACCTTGTCTTTGTGCAGACCAAACACCACCTGAATCATCTTCTTGGGAATCAATTCGCCTTCAGATTCGCCCAAATAGATGCCCCCCTCTTCCATTCCCTGCATCTCGTTATAATGATAATAAAGGACATCAGCCGGAAACAGGCCACTTTCATAATAGCGGGTCAGCATGTCGTCCAAACGCTTGCCTCCTTTCTCATACAAAAACCAGCACCACTTGTCATAGTCTTCTTTCAAAGGACGCTCTGGCAAACGCTTCAATGCCTCCTCGCCGTATTTCCGACTCTTTGCCCAATCGTAGCTGGCCTCCATTGCCAGCAGATAATAAGTATAGGTGTCAGGAATCGCCTTTTTGACACGTGCCATGAATTCCTTTTCGTTCGCTTCTGAGGTATAGTCAGGAACAAAGTGACTATAAAAAATACGCGCCTCATACAAGTTTCTCCACCCCATCTCGTCTTTGGGATGCTCTTCCACGTATGTCTCCCACTTCTGAAGCCTCTTCAAGATGGTGATGGAATCCTCCAGCACATTCCATCGTTCATATTCCACGCCTTCCGCTTCAGGGTCACTCGTCCCTTGCGTCATGCGACTTATCCAATTCTCAAATTCAGAACTCTGTGTGTCCTGACCTTTCTGCTGAAGTTGATTGCATGAGCAAAGCAGCCCTGCGACAACCATCATCAAACCAATTGTACTTTTCTTCATTTTCCGTATAAATTAGTAGTCAGTAGTTAAGCCAATACCGATTTACAATTTGACCATTTACAATGTACAATTTATTTGGCAATTTGAAAATTGAGCAATTGAGAACCTTTAGGCGTAGCCAATTAGGCTAACGCGATGCGTACACCCCGCATGGCAACTCCTAACTCCTAACTCCTAACTCTTAAAGAAGTTGAGCATTTGCGAAACTTGAATTTTGTTTTCTATTGCAAAGTTAAGTATTTTTCCTGCAATTACTTTCATTTATCAGAAATAATCCCTACTTTTGCAGCGGAAACTAAAAAGGACAGGATTATGACAGCAATACAGTTACGTGCGGAGTTGCTCCGTGAACTCAATCCAATCCTCGATAGCGAAGTAGCTATGCTGAAGGCTCTCGCAGCTATACGCGACATCCGCCAGAAAGTTCTCACCCAAGTGTCCGTGCAGAATACGTCTGTTAGGAAAGGATGGTCGGCTGCAGCACGTAAGGCACACAAACAGGGCGATGACCAGTTTGTGACAGCCGACATTTTTGAGGATGACAAGGTGGAGGATTGGCAATGGTGAATCAGTTTGATGTCTATTGGGTTGATCTCAACCCAACGGTGGGTGCAGAGATACAGAAAGTGCGTCCTTGCGTTATTGTAAGCCCGAAGGAACTCAACCAACATCTTGCCACCGTTATCATCATCCCAATCACTTCTGCCATTCATGATTATCCTTTCCGTGTACGATGTCACGTGGATGGACGCGAAGGCGAGATTGTCACCGACCAAATAAGAACGGTTGACAAAAGCCGACTGAAAAAGAAGATAACTACACTTTCGCTCAATGAACAAACAGAATTGCAAGACGTGCTCCGTCAGATGTTCTGCGAATAACAGATCTTTCCCGCTCACCTTCATGGACGAGCGGGATTTTTCTTTCTGTAGTTTCATCCTCATACAATTTGATGAGCC
Organism: uncultured Bacteroidales bacterium; assembly: GCA_902798705.1. Taxonomy (GTDB): domain Bacteria; phylum Bacteroidota; class Bacteroidia; order Bacteroidales; family Bacteroidaceae; genus UBA3839. Next base: position 534 of record CADBXS010000147.1, on the reverse strand, counting down.
AGCACGAAAGTGAACGTGAATTCGGTATAAAAGGTTGCGCCGTTGGCGCCGAAGAAATAATATAAAATTACTAAAGTTTCGCAAGTGCTCAACTTTTTTGGAGTTAAGGAGTTATAGGAGTTATCGCTTCGCTCAGTTGACAATTGACAGGTGACAGTTGACGGACTCATCGTACATCGTACATCTTTAGTATTGGCTTAACTACTTAACTACTGACTATTTAACTATTTCAGAAAGTCGAGTATTACACGTGGTGCTCCATTAGGGGTTAGCACTCAACCATTCCAGCCGCACCCCGTCTGCTCGCCCATTGCTATCGAGGTATCTCACCCATACACGTGTTGGTATCTCACCCATACAGGTGTTGGTATCTCACCCATACAGGTGTCGGCGTCTCACCCATACACCCAATGGGGTCTCACTCATAGAACTTAGAGCATTCTATGTCAAATTCCTAATGATTTTCTGTTTTTAACTATATATTTAACACATTCCTTCTTATGCAGCATTGAGCGCTGCATAATAGTCGTGGTC
>CADBXS010000146.1:2622-7855 GCA_902798705.1 uncultured Bacteroidales bacterium | reverse complement strand
GGTCGAACCAGCGCTTTCCTTCGAACATCAGTTCGCGCTGACGCTCATCAAACACGAGGTTTTCCATGTCCATGCGAGAGGAAGCATAGTCGTCGAACACGAGAGTGTCGGTCGTTGCCACACGCTTCAGGTTGGCACGGCGCCATACGGCACTCACACCTGCAAAGGCACGACGATAGCGATCCATTTGTTCTTCCGAAGCCGAAGCACCCTTCTCAACGTTGCCAGCAAGTTCCACTTCTGCCTCAGCACGCATCAGGATGACATCTGTGAGGCGATAAACAATCCAGTTGGCAAAGTTCTGAGAGCGAGCCGAGGATGTAACCACTGGCATACCACCTGTCGTAGTAGTAGAGCGGAAGCGAACACTCTCGTTCACATATTTTTTCACGAGGATTCGGCTATTAGATTCTGCCATGAACTCCAAATAGCGGCTGTCGGTCTTGGCGAAATAGTCGTTGAGTCCAGCATACGCATCCGTGAAGAGATAGCTTGGTGCAGAGAGCTGACCAGCCGCATTGCTGCTGCTTCCGTAGAAGCTGGAAACGAGCGAGTTGGTGGTGGACTGGTTCTGTACGAAGTTCAGTTCGAAGATACTTTCAAACGAGTTGCCCTCGCCAAAGATTTCGTCGTAGGCATTTCCTGCATAAGTCGAATTGTTTGGAGCCTCGCTGATGAGAGGATACTTACCGTAGAGCTCAACAGTCATGCCCGTTGGATCTTCTTCGTAGTCCTCTTCATACTCGCGAATCTTCTCGTCGATGATGAGGTCGCAATAGTCGATGGTCTTCTGATATTCGCCCTTCCACAGATACATGTCAGCCAGCAGAGCATAGATGCTCCAGCGAGTGATACGGCATTTGTTCTCCACCGATTCATCGCCATAGGAACGAAGAGCGTCATGCTTCACGCTTTCGAGGTCGGCAATGAGGCTGTCGAGCACCACGTCGAACTTCTGCGCAGGAATGACGAAATCCTTTGTGTCGTCGATGGAAGGTTGTGTGGAGTATGGTACATCGCGGAAAGTGCGGATGAGGTAGAAGTAGCAGAGGTCGCGGAGAGCTGACACCTCAGCAATGTGTGCCTTCATCTCAGCCTCCGTGTAGTTAGGGTCGATGGCGTGAACACCTGGTGCATAATGGATGACCGTGTTACAGCGGTTGATGCACTGGTAGAAGCACTGCCATGTGGTGAAACTGTTCGTTTCGAGAATGTTCTCCTTGAGAATCTGGTTAAGGTCGTTGCTCGTACCCGAACCATTCGTGAAGTTGTCGCTTCGCACTTCGCCCCACACCAACATGCGGTTGAGGCAGTCGGATGATTCCAGCTGTGCATAGCAACTGTTCACAACGCTGTTCACGTCGGCTTCTTCCGTCCAGTAGTTCTCCAATACAATGTCGTTCAGAGGAACAATGCTCAAGAAGTCGTCGCAAGAAGAAAAAATGAAGAATGAAGAATGAAGAATGAAGAAAGCAAGTATAATCTTCAATCTGCTTCTTATCTTCTGTTTAATATTATGTTTCATATTACACTTTTTATATTGTAAGGTCGTGAAGTGAAAAGAAAGAAGTTAGAACTGAACCGTTATACCGAGTGTATAACTCTTGGCAGGAGGAGTTTGAGCGTTATCCGTCGTCACACCATAGCCGCCGTAACCCACTTCAGGCGAAGCACCCGAATAGCTGGTGAGTGTGAAGATTTGGTTCGCACTGAAGTAGAAGCTCAGGGCAGCAAGTCCCCATTGCTTCAGTTTCTTAGGGTCGAAACTGTAGCTGAGCTGCGTGTAGTTCAAGCGGAGGAAGTCACCCTTCTCCACGAAACGGTCGCTACCCAACCAGTTGTAGCCGCTCTTGTAGAGGGCACGAGGAATCTCTGCCACGTCGCCTTCCACACGCCAACGCCAGTTCACTGCAGTCGATTGGTTCTTGTTCGTGTACATCGACTCGGCATTCATGCGGGCTGCATTCACAATCTTGTTGCCCACACGGAAAGCGAACTGAGAGTTGAGCTGCCATCTGCCGTAGTTGAACTTCAAGCCGAATCCACCGTGGAACTTAGGCAACGAACTTCCGAGATATACAATATCCAATTCGTTGATGTTACCATCATGGTTCACGTCTTCGTAGATGGCATCACCACCCTTGAACTCGTAGATGGCAGAGTTCGTGTTGTTGTCGTAGCTGAATACCATTGGAACGGTGAGGCCATACTTGTCAATCACCACATTGCCCTGGGCATCGCGAGCCACAGGAGCATTCGGTCCGCTCACGCCTGGCACTTCCACTTCGCTGTACTTCGAGTACTGATAAACACCCTTGTAGCGGAAACCGTAGATACTACCGAATGGGTTGTGCAACTGAACACGGGTGAGGTAGCTACCGTTGTTGTGGTTGAATTCGCCGTTCAGGCTCTCCAGGATGGTTGGGTCCATCTCAAGGATTTCGTTCTTGTTGTTTGCGAAGCTCACATTGCCACTGATGCTGAACTTGCCAAACTTCACGATGTCGCGAGCATTGATGTTCACTTCCCAACCGTTGTTGCGCATACGTCCGTTGTTCTGAACGCTGAGATTGGCGAAACCTGATGAGGAAGGAATGGCACGGTTATACATCAAGAGTCTTGTCTTGTTGTTCGTATAGATGTTGAAGTCGGCAGTCAACTTGTTCTGGAGAATACCGAGGTCGAAACCGATATTCCAAGTTTCCTGGTCTTCCCACTGCAGCATATTCAAGCGGATGTTGCTCTGGTAAATCGAGGAGTTCTCGTTGTAAGCAGCTGTGCTCGAATACTTCGAGAAGTAGAGGTATTCACCTCCAGGAGGGCTTCCAACCTTACCCCAACCTGGACGAATGGAGAGCATCGACAGCCAAGGGATGTTCTTCATGAATGGCTCGTCGCTGGCATTCCAACGGAAGGAGAGTGCAGGGAAAGTACCCCAACGGCGACTGTCACCGAACTTCGTGGTACCGTCTCGGCGAACGCTGAAGTCGGCAATATAACGACCCTTGAATGCATAGTGGGCGGAGAAGGTCATATAGACGCTGCGCCACTGGCCTGCACTTGTACCCAAGCTGTTCACGATACCGTCAGCCGTAGTTGATTCGATGGTTCCCGTAGGCAGGTTGTAGATGCCACTCGATGCACCCTTCGACGTACCGCTCGTCAGCTGGAACTGTCCCATCGCCATGAACGAATGGTCGGCATTCCTGAAGTGAGGGGTGAACGTCAGTCGGTGTGTGGTGGTCACAGCCGTACTCTTCGACGAGTTGCTGGTGCTCTTGTTGTTGTCCGAAGCCGACCAACCCGTCGTTACAAGACTGCTTGGATAGAAGCTGTCGTTATATCTATTATTAATATTAAAGAGAATCTTACCTTCATACTTCAGGCGGTGCGACTGGTCGTCAGTGCCGAGCAGTTCGTAGTGCAACTGGAACTCAGGCTGAATAGCAAATTCCGAGTCGTTGTTCTTTGCCTGATATGCCAGTGCCACAGGGTTGGCAAGCCCGAGCTGGTCGCTACGAAGCTCGTTGCTCACTGTTGGCAGGATATGATAGTAGTCAGCCAAGTCATTGCCCTGTGCATCCTGCTCATACACCGAGAGGTTTGGCATCTTCTGGTAAGCGATACCAAGGAGACCGCCAGCGTTCTTCTCGTTCTTCGTGTAGGTCATGTTGAAGTCCGTCACCACCTTGATGCGGTTGCTGACGAAGTAGTCGAGAGCCACACGCGTGGTAAAGCGGTTCAAGCGCTGTTTCAGCACTGTACCGGTCTGCGTATCCCAACCGCCCGACACACGGAAGTTAGCCTTCTCACCACCACCCGAAATCGTTACGTAGTGCTTTTGCAGCAAACCGTTCTTGATGACTTCCTTGCGCCAGTCGGTGTTGTTATTATACATTTCATATTCTGAGAATGAAGGGTCGTAGTTGAATTCCACGATGTTGCTCGCTGCATCCGAGAGGTTTGGATTGTAGTAAGCTTCCTTCATCAGCATTGTGTATTGGTCACCATTCAGCATGCGCATACCCTTTGGTTGGTGCGTCAGGGTAGTACGATACGAATAGCTCACGCGAGTCTTACCGCGCTGACCACGCTTCGTCTTGATTTCGATAACACCATTTGCACCCTGCGAACCCCAAATGGCAGTACCTGCAGCATCCTTCAGCACGGTGATGGAAGCGATATCGTCAGGGTTCACGTTCAGCAGTTCCGACCACTGGTCTTCGCTGGCGTTGGCATAGTCGAAGTTGTTATTGTTGTCTGTCTCGAAGATATTTCCGTTCACCACGATGAGTGGGTTGGCATTACCATTGATGGTGCTCACACCACGCAAGCGCATCTGAGAACCTGCACCGAGGTTACCTGAGTTGGCCACGATATCGAGACCAGCGATACGTCCCTGCAATGCTTCATCCACGGAGGTGACACCGAGTCCCTCGAATTCTTTGGCATCGATAGTCTGGTGAGCGATTGAAAGCTCGCGCTCAGGAATGGCCAAACCACTCGACTGCACCGTCTTCTTCGCCTCGATGACCACGTCCCTCAGCTGAGTGCTGCTTCTCATGTGGATTTTATACACCGTTCCCTTGATAGGAATGGTCTGTGTGTTATAGCCGATATACGAAACACGGAGTTTGTGCTTCGGATTCACAATCTTGAAGGAGAAGTTACCATTGATGTCGGTCACGGCATGTGCCACGATACGCTGCTGGTCGTCGATTTCCACCACGTTGGCCATCATCAGCGGTTCTATGTCATCCTCAACGGTTCCGTGAATCATCGTTCCTGCTGTTTGGGCGAAGGCACTTATGCTTCCGCCAGCAAGCAATGTGATAAGTAGGAATTTTTTATATAGTTTCATAGCTCTTCTCCTTTATTGTTTGTGAAAGTCTAATACGCCATCAATCTGATGAACCACCGCATACGAACTCGTGTAGATGTTCTGGGCGCTTGGTGCGCTTCCACTGTCGTACTGGAATTCACGAGCCATCAGGTTGTAGAGTCCGCCAGCAGTCTGCACACTGTGCTTCGTGCCGCTTTCGTCCACGATGGTGATGCCGCTGTTGTCGTAGTTCACGTCCAACTTGTGGTAGCTCAGGTTGTCCTCCACGATTTCGTAGGCTGCCGTCTCGTAGTTTGCCTTGTCGGCACCCATACCGATGTAGATGGAGTTATCCATGATGTGATAGCGGATGAAATGCTCAATCACGGTCGTCAAGCTGTCTGCCACTTC
>CADBXS010000146.1:0-2600 GCA_902798705.1 uncultured Bacteroidales bacterium | reverse complement strand
CTTCTGAATAGCATCGTTGGTTGGAACAAATACGGAGTAGTTGAAGGTGTTGAACAGGTTGATGTTCGTACCACCGCACGCATGACGGTCGGAACCAATCACGTGTGTCGTCTCGAAGAACGAACTACCCTGCATCAGACTATAGAAGGCCGAGAACTCCTCATGCTCGGAGAGAATATCAGCCACTGTCTTGCGTGTGCTGAGCATTGGTTCTGCATCGAGCACGTAAGTACGGCCGTTACCTTCAAGACTCTCGTCGAAGAAACGAGCCACAGGCACCGTCGTGCCCTTCGTGCGCTGGTCACTACCCTCCACGGTCATACCGCGGTCGCGAGCAGGAGCGTTGTTCACCTTAATCATACCGCCACCCTTTGTCTTGTAGTAGGTGTTACCATCCTCCACGTCGCCAATGATGATGTGGGTGTTGAGGATGTCCTCCAGACGGTTGATAATCTGGTTGTAGTTTGCCTCGGTAATTGAGTCGGTCACTTCACCCGTTTCCACGTTGTAGTTCCAAATGGAAGCCCACACCTTCTCACGCTCGGTCTGAGCGTCTGGCTTGAGGTGGAAGCGGAAGAGCTGCACACTTCGAAGCCCAACTGCTCGATACCCCAGTAGATGATACCCATCGTCTCCTCGTTCACCAAAGCAGGGAACGACACGGAGATGTATGCCACTGGGTTGAACACCTTATTCGTGAAATACACGGCACCATTGCAGGCAATCGCCACGCTATCCACGTCCTCCACCTTGATGCCGAGTTCGTCGTTGGCATCGTTGAGCACGGTGTTGAACTTGCTTGGCACGGAGTTGACGAAGGAGTTGAGCATACTCACGTTGAGCATCTTCTCAATCACACCGTCAGGTACGTTCTCCCATGTGCCGTAGCGGTCCTTCAGCGCCTTGCCCGCACCTTCGTTCCAGTAACGGTTCAGAGCTTCATCGCTTGGCACGATCATCACGCCCATGTTCTCCTGCAGAGCCACATTCGTTGAGATACCCGCATTTGTCTGAGAATAGAACTGGTTCCAACCTGGGTCGAACTTCAGCATACCATTCACAGGGCCTTCCTGTGGAGTAAGCTCACGTGAGATGCCGCCTGACGAACGCTCCGAGAAGTAGCTCTTCTGGAACACGGAATCCACATTTGTGCCGTGAAGGCGGTTGTATTCGCGTGTCACCACGTCGCCAGCATAGTAAGGAGCGCAGTAACGGTCCAGCAACTTCGAGTAGCCTTGAGCGTTCTTCGTGGTGCGAATCAGCTCGGCCATGTTCTGAAGCGGTGTAATCACTTCAGCCATCTTGTGCACAAAACCGTTCGAGCACTTGATGTTCTGCTCTTCCATCACGATACCGTTCACGTCGGCATCACCTGGCTTGCGGTTGCGGTGGAAGTTGAACAAGAAATCGACATCGCTGTTCGTAATGAGCTGGTTGTTCAGGAACGTCTCGATGAAGTGAATCATCGGAGGCGTCGTCGCATCCATCATCAGCGGGATGGTCTTGTTCTGGTCGCGGTAATACTGCCAGTACGGAGTCTCAGGCATCTGCGATGGAGCGAGGAGCGGAATGGAGTCGTATTCCGACTGACTGGTCAATCGGCGCATACAGTCTCCTTCCGTAGGTCCTTCCGAACTCGACAGATAAGCCACCTGGCAGGAGTTGTTAATCATGCTTCCGTACAGAAGCATCTTCTTCTGGGCAAGGGTAAGCCCTTCATAACTGCTCACGCCCCACTTGTTGTTCTTGAAGAAGCGGGCAAAAGCATCGTCATCCGCCACGAAGAGCGTCTTGCTACCCGTCTTGGCAAGAACGGAAGCATAGCCCAAGTCGTCGATGAGCCGCACGGTATTGGTAAAGCTGCCGTTGTCCTTCAGATAGTCGTAGATGCTGGATCCGAGCCAGTCAGGGTCCTCTTTTCCAAGAGTGTAGCCATCATCGCACGAAGTCATCACACTTCCAAAGGCAATCAGTAGAGCAGCCATAGCCAACAGTGCTGAGTTGCATTTTCTTTTGCAAAGATTCATTGTGTTGAAGATTTTATAATTGAATTTGTTTATCTCTCTCCGTTGGGTAGTTAGGTAAAAAAACAGTGGTTGGAGCATGTTGTCACCAACGCAGACTGATTCCGATGCAAAGTTACTAAGTAAAAATCAATCTTTTTTCACGATTTGTAACACGCATTTTCTGAATTGTTACATTTTCTTAAATCCGTGTATGAACTTATGTCGTTTTTGTAACATCAAAAGCATTTAGGTCGAATCCATCGTGTTTTTCCCAAGAAACACACCGCCCCATACTACTCTAATTTCCTTTTGTCCCATCCTAACTTTTCAGCACAGACGACAAAACCACAAGTGTAAAAGGAATGCGCTGGCGCTTTTCTTCGTTTGTACTGAATCATTTCTTTGAATTTACTAAAATGTCGAGCCCTCGCATGAACAACGCCGAAGGTTCGGCGTAAATGCAACGAAGGCTCGCCATTTCGATAGCGAGCCTTCGGCAACTAGTAGTCTGTAAAGTCTAAAAGTTCATAAAAAGTCCATTCAGTTCGCAAATGCAGCCAAGCAGATCAAGGAAAAATACAATTGTTGCAACAG
>CADBXS010000145.1:499-5771 GCA_902798705.1 uncultured Bacteroidales bacterium | reverse complement strand
TTTGCTCGCACAAAGATTTAACATTTAAGGCTATGCAACGAGACAGGCATACAAAGCGTTAACCAATTATAGCATTGTACTGGCCTGAATAGTTACCTTCTTTTTCTCTTCTACTACGTTTTGGTGAATGCCCTAAAAATGGCAGTGCTTTCTGTAGTATTCGTCTTGTTCAAAGGCCTCTTTTTGCTTGCTTGATGTCTATAAATAAAATATAAATATCTATAAATAATGTTAAACAACTTTCTTTTCTACACGTGTAAAAAGCGTTACATCGTTACATCGTTACATCGTTACATCACACAAATTTGGTATACATTATTTAACAATATCGTGAAAAACAGAAGAAATTTTGTGTATTGTTAAAATATGTTTATATATAATTATAATATTTTATTATAGGTAGGTTCTAAAAATTCTGTTTTTAGTTCACTACCAATTAATAATCATTTCAATTCGGTTGCTTTTTGTTTGATTTGAAGTCTTTTTGCCACTTTTCTCGGTTACATAGCTCGCTATGCGCCCTCATAAACTGACAAAAATCCAATCAAATCAATTCAAAAATCAATCCGACATAATTTTTAGAACCTACCTATAATTATATATAAAACTAATCTTTGAATTTTTAATTAGGACAATGTTAAAAAATGTATTCGGGATTAGGTTGATGTAACGATGTAACGATGTAACGATGTAACGCTTCTGAAATGTTGATTATAAGCCGTTTTTGTGTACATAATTTTAAATAAATTAACAAGTAATAACTTGAATAGCCATTCGAAGTAGTGTTACATACTTCAAAAAAATTAAAAATACTCACAAGAGGAGATAATTGCGATTTTTACATGTCTTATTAGCTCCATATCATTGTAAGTTGATTTTGAACACGCTCCAAACGATGCTTGCCTTGATGATTGTCTGGAATCATCTTCTATGCACCTGCTATTGGCCGTTAACGGCTTTTAACAATTCGCCCAAAACCACTTGCACGGTATTTTGCCAATCTCGAATGTTTTTCGTAAATTTGCATTACATGAACAGCCAAGGCGCTTCGGTCATACTCTTGCAAATGTGGGGAAGCACTCGAGTAAATTTGGGGAAGTACTTGTGTAAATGTGGGACAATACTCTTGCAAATATGGGACAGTACGGTGCTGGATGACAGTTAACCTAAATCGACCAATCTCTTAAACCTAAATCTTAACACTATGAGAAAGAAAAACAACCAAAAGCCTCACCCCCAGCCCCTCTCCAAAGGGCGAGGGGAGTAGAATGAATAATCTCCTGAAGAAATAGACAAAATGTACTAAATTTTTTGATTTTCCGATTTTGCCAATTTCTTTAGGAGACTCATAAACAAAGTTCTTCAGAGAAAGCCTCATCCCCAGCCCCTCTCCAAAGGGCGAAGGGAGTAGAATGAAGAATGAAAAATGAAGAGTGAAGAATTATTATAGCTGCGAGCCATTTTCATTCTTCACTCTTCATTCTTCATTTAACTATGTGGCGTGTTATTGCTTGAACTTAATGGTGCATTCTTCGCCTTCAGCATTTCGTACTCGTGCTACGTAGATGCCAGCAGGGAACTGGGCAGTGCTGTGTCGGTAGATGGATGAGAGGCGAACGGTCTGTGTTTCGAGAAGCTGTCCTGAGAGCGTGTAGATGCTAATGGTGGCATGAGTTGGCTCTTCGGTACGAATGACAAGCTGGTCGGTCTGACGACTCAGACGAAGAGTACCGTTAGCAGTGAGCTGAAGTGATGGAATGGCATCGACGTAGGTGTGGTTCTCCTCGTAAGGAATGGCATAGCTGTTGAGGCGGTTGGCCTGTCCTGGTGTTGGTGTTGTCATCACATAGCAGAGGGTGCCTCCGTCAGGGTAAATGCCGGCTGACTCATCGCCGTTGTGGGTGACATAGCTGAGGGTGTCACACCAAGTCTTGTCGGCTGCTGTGAGGAGCACTTCGGCTGGTTCTGCTGACAGCTTGAAGTTGGTATGAAGCTGCGAGAGGTTGTCGAGTTTGTCGCACCAAAGAACGAGGAATCCATAAGGTGGAATGACGGTGGAGTAGTTGTTCTCCACAAGCGATGCAGCTGGAATCTGATATTTGGTTGGATTTTTGAGGTTGTCGCTTAAGTACATGCCTGCCACATCGATAGAGTCGCCAGTGGTGTTGTGCAACTCAATCCAGTCGTTCTTCTTGAAGTATTCGTTGACATAAACGGAATTGGATGCACTTACTTCGTTGATTTTCACAGGGCGGGCGTCGGTTTCTGCCAGTTCGGCAGAGCTGAGCGGCTCGTAGCACGCTGTGATGTTGAGGTTGCCCTTGCTTGGCAGTGTGAAGGCTTCATCGGTGGAGAGTGTCTCTATGCCGGTGGTTATGGAAGTCTGCTTCACGATTTCTGCATCCCAGTAAACGTCGGTGGAGTTGTTGGCATTGTTATGGAGTTCCACGGCGATGAGGTTGATGCCACGATGGAAAAGGTTTGCAGGAAGTGTGAGTGAGCCTTCGTCTGGATTGCCAGGAGCATAGGATGATGCGTAAGACGAATAGGTAGCCTCACCGTCTCGCATGAGGTAGCGCCCTGCTTCCATTCCGTTGACGTAGATGATGAATCCGTCGTCGGCTACGAAATTGAGGATGAATTCGTCGTTGTCAGTTGGTTCGTTGCTAAGTGGTAGCTGATGCTGGAAGTAATAGGTAGGTCGCTTGTTGTCGGCGTCGTTGCCATAATCGAGGAAGGTCTGGTATCCACGTCCGTTATTAGAGTCGGATGTGTAGTAGCCCAGCGGTGCATTTCCTGTTGCCCAGCGTCCGTCGAACTCAGACTTCCAATTGGTGCCATCGAGGGAGCCGGATGTGAAATAGCTCCACGAGCTGCCTTTCAGAAGGATAATTTGGTCGGTGGTAGTGGTACTGCCTTTTCCGGTCTGCCATCCCACGAAGCGGTAGCCTGCAGGGGCAGATGCACGGAGGGTGACAGGTGCAAAGGCATAGCCTGAGAACTTGTTGGTTGGTACAGGCATGTCGTTATAGAAGATGTGGGCATCGGGTATGTTGGCCGAGAATGTGAGTTGCTGACGCTCCACGTTGCGAAGGTGGAAATAGTCGTCGTAGTTGTTCTTCATCAGGTTGGTGCGTGAGTTCTGGAGCGACTTGCTGAATCCATTCCGCACCTTGTTAGCACTGCTGTTGAGTGCTGAGCGCTCGTAATTCTCCATGGAGTCATAGACGCGTGCTTTGAGCTCATCGACAATCGCCTGGTAGCGTGTAGGCTCGAATACGGAGCCTGCTATGAGGCAGAAGGTGTCGATGAACTTCTTGCGGAAGGTGTCGTTCTGCAGCATGTTGATGAAGATAGTTACCACCTCGATTTCATCATGGATGCGGCTGCCGATAAGTGTCCTACCCGAAGCAATGGCGTCGGTGAGGTCGTAGAGCGTATCGAAGGTGTAGTATTGCTTGCCGAACATGTTGCTGAACGGGTCGCTGGCATTGAAGGCGAAGTCGAGGTCGAAGCTGACGAAACGGAACTTGCCGTTCTCCACGCGAGGACGATAGGCTTTCACGTTGTTCTGAGGGAAGTCGGTACCTCCGATATAGAGTTGCGAAGCGATGTAGTTGGTGAATTCGTCTATATCCACATAGCTGTTGCAAATCTTCTCATAGACGGCATCATCGGCAGCATCGAAAGAGAGGTCGTACCACTCCTTGAAATAGGTCTTGTCGCCCTCCTTCTGCACGTAGCCCGAGTCGGGACTCATCTCGAACTGGTCCATCTCGTCGGTGTCGATGCCTCGGTTGGCAAGGGCGAAGTGCTTGTTGTTTGGCTCACGCATATTGATGACACCCATGTAATATCCATTGATGAAATGGATGGTAGGCTGGTATGCCTGTCCGTCTATGTCGATGCCAGAGCGCTGGATGATTTCCTGGATGGAAGGATCGATGAAGCGTGCCTGTGTGTCGTTGCCACCATTGCGGATTTGGAGAACCTTGTGGCGAAGATATTGCTTCTCTGGGAATGGCTGAAAGGTGAAGTAATTGAAATGCTCGTCGAACTTCTTGCCTGCTTTGAGTTTGAAGGAATGTGGATCCCAGGCACGACTCCATCCTCCGCACGAACTCATGTCGGCTTCCTGCGAGAGGATGCACTGGTTGTCGGTGGTGATGTATTCGAAATGGACTGGTCGCTCCCAATCGGTGTTCCAGTTACATTTGGCGGATTGTCCGTTGCCGACGAGTCCGTTTCCACTTCCTTGCACGAAGATGCCGTATTCATCGCCATAGATGCCATAGAGGTCGGTGATGACGGAGATGATAGGAAGTTGATAATCACGGTCCTGATAGATGTAGGAGCGCGAAACGACTGGGCTTGGCAGTTTGCCATCTTGGAAGAGACGGAAACGGAAGACGGTGGTTTCGGAAATGCTGAAAAGTCCTGTCTCGGAGATCTCTCCATAGTCGAATGTCGGAGTCATACCATCGGTGGTGTAACGGAGGGTTGCTCCTTCAGGGATATAGACGGAGATGTTGAGGGTTCCGCTGAAGAGCTGTGCGTCCTTATCGACAGTAGGTGCGTCGAGACGGATGTCTGCAAACTGCGACTTGGCATTGGTGTCGGATGGGGTAGGGAATGCGGTGGTTCCCCATTCGTCGCCTCCATCCGTTGTGCGCGCGTAGGAGATGCGTGCCATGGATTCTGGGTATTGTTGTCTGGCAATCAACTTTCCATCTTGATTGGAAATGTAGATGGTGCCTCCGTCGTTGTCCAATTTCATGTCAACCTGCGTCGGTGCGTGTCGGTCGGAATTGTCGAACCAGAGGGTCTTATAGCCATGCGCTGGAATGATTCCCATCGTGATAGGGAGATGGCACTTCTGAAGATTCTCGGCATCGTCGCTCACGTAGAAACCACCTATGCTGACTGCTACATCGGTAGGATTGTAGAGCTCGACGAAACCTCCATAGTTCCAGGATGGGTCGATGAACATATCCACGTTTGCTGCCATGATTTCGTTGATGATGAGCGACTCTGGAGTTGCGTCGTTCTGATTAACAGTAATGGTGCAAGAAGCTGAGATGCTTGGGTTATCTGTGGATGTGGCGGTGATGATGGCTGTACCATTCGACAAGGCTTGTATGCGTCCGTCTTCATCCACACTGACAACCGATGGGTCGCTTGAACTCCATTCTACCATCTTATACGTTGCATCTGCTGGCAGGATGGTTGGTTCAAGATAGAGTATCTCGCCCAGAAGCATGTTGAGCTCAGT
>CADBXS010000145.1:0-470 GCA_902798705.1 uncultured Bacteroidales bacterium | reverse complement strand
AGTGAGCACTCCATAATATTCGAGTTTGAAATTGGTGAAGATGGCCCAGTTGCTGCTGTTGTAGTTTTCGTTCATAATACCCAACATGATACTGCTGTCGGTCACTTCAAACTCCAACTCGTTGAGGTACATGCCTTGAGAGAAACAGTAGGAAGCGGATTCCATGTTGTTGGGGTACCATTCATTGCTGCCTCCGCCCCACCAGCCACCACCATTGGGCGACCAGCATCCACCGTTGTAGTTGCTGGTGAGCTGTTCGGAATAGGTGCTTTTTAATGGGATGGAATACTGATCGACATAGAGAAATGCAGTGATATCCTCCGTGCCATTGTTATGCTGATTGAGCGACCAGGAATTGTCGCCGATGCGATAATATCCATTCACAGAAAGACGATATTTCCCGTTTGGAATGTCCCGCAGGTATTGCCAGATGTCGAAGGTGCCATTCCAAAACTCTTGGCATCCGTAGG
>CADBXS010000144.1 GCA_902798705.1 uncultured Bacteroidales bacterium | reverse complement strand
AAGTTTGCGCTTATCCCTACATTTGAACCAAGTTCGCAGCAAGAGGCTTACGATATGGTGTCGGCTGCCTTCGATTATTCCGAGCAGCAACACTTGCCAGTACTGATGCGCGTGACGACACGCATGGCGCATAGTCGTGCCGTGGTGAAGGTGGCTTCCATTACTCGTGAAGAAAACGAATTGAACTACAATGCTGTGGCAAGCAGTTGGGTACTCCTGCCAGCGAATGCTCGCAAGCGCAACGACATTGTCACGGCACAACAGGCGCAGTTGGAGGCTGATGCAGTAAACTCTGCTTTCAACAAGTACATAGATGCTGCCGACAAGCGCTTGGGCATCATTGCCAGTGGTATAGGATACAATTATGTGATGGAGTGCTTCCCCGACGGCTGTCCTTATCCCGTGCTGAAGATTTCGCAATATCCACTGCCAAAGGAACTCGTCAGAAAGCTGATGGCTGAGTGCGAGAAGGTGCTTGTGGTGGAAGAAGGTCAGCCATTCATCGAGGACATCATTCGCGGTGTGGGCGACTCAACACAGATTCAGGGTAAACTCAGTGGTGAACTGCCACGCACGGGCGAACTGAATCCAGACATCGTGAAGAAGGCATTGGGCATGGAGAGCGACGAGTGCTATGCTGTGTGTGAGGATGTCGTTCCTCGTCCACCAGCACTCTGCATGGGTTGCGGACACCGCGACGTGTATGCTGCTCTGAACGAGGTACTCAAGGAATACGAAAATGCGCGTGTGTTTGGCGATATCGGTTGCTACACCTTGGGCTTCCTTCCTCCTTATCGTGCTATCCACTCATGCGTAGATATGGGTGCAAGTATCACGATGGCGAAGGGTGCTGCCGATGCAGGACAATGGCCTGCTGTTGCAATCATCGGCGACTCCACCTTTACGCATAGCGGCATGACTGGTTTGTTGGATGCTATCAACGAGAACTCCAACATCACCGTGATTATCAGCGACAACCTCACTACGGGTATGACGGGTGGTCAGGATTCTGCAGGTACAAATAAGTTTGAGGCCATCTGTCGTGGTCTGGGACTCAGCGACGAACATCTGCATGTGGTGGTGCCACTGCCAAAGAACATGCAGGAGATAACCGACATTATTCGTCAGGAAATCAACTACAACGGTACGAGTGTCATCATTCCACGCCGTGAATGTTTGCAGACACTGCAAAGACATCTTAAGGAAAAACGAGCAAAAGAACAGGAGGGAAAACAATGAAAACAGACATTATCTTGTGTGGTGTGGGAGGACAAGGCATCCTCTCCATCGCAACTATCATAGGCGAGGCTGCTATGAACGAGAATCTCTACATCAAGCAGGCAGAGGTGCACGGCATGAGCCAGCGTGGCGGTGACGTGCAAAGCAACTTGCGCATTTCGGACAAACCCATCAACAGCGACCTCATCGCCAAGGGTGGTGCGGATGTGATTATCTCCATGGAACCGATGGAAGCCCTTCGTTATCTGCCTTTCCTGAACAAGAACGGATGGATTATCACTTCGAGTGCTCCTTTCGTGAATATCCCGAACTATCCCGACATGGAAGTGATTCGGAAAGACTTGGAGCAGATTCCAAACGTGATTGTCATCGACATCGAGCAGATGGCAAAGGACAATGGAGTTCCTCGTTCGGCTAACGTTATCCTTCTGGGTGCAGCGCAGAAGGCATTAGGCATTGAGTATGGTAAGTTGGAAGATGCCATCCGCCGTGTGTTCGGCAGAAAAGGTGAGAGCATCGTGGAAGCCAACATCAAGGCGCTGGCATTGGGTCGAGAAGCTCAGAAATAGAAACCATTTTATAATGCTAACAAGCAAAAAGCCTCCCAAATGCTGGGAGGCTTTTTGCTTGTATAAAGATGTTTGGTCTCTTATCGTTACTTATTTCGTCACGCGGATGTTGGTGAAATAATGACCATCATATCCCCAAAGTCTGAAGCTACTTGGCTGCATCACATTAGGAAGATTGAAAACGCGCTTTCCGTTGATGAAGATCTTCACGTTGCCTTTATTGAAGCTAATTGCCATGTGGTTCCAACCATTGGTGATGAGCTTTTGAAGTTCGCCCTTGCTACCATCCAGGTTTTCTTCGTCAGTCTTGGTGAAGTGGTATTCAATGAGGTCGCTGGTGATGCGCACTGCGCCAATTTCGCTATCCTCGTTGTTCATGAACCTGACATTGTGTTGCTGTCCGTTTGCTGCAAAGAACTCGTATTCCAGGTTCCAGGTGTCGGCCAAGAAGTCAGACTTGCCATTGAGCAAAGGAACAACAATAGATGATTCTCCGCCAAGGCTTAGCACATTGCGACCCGCGCATTCCTTCACTTCAACACTACCTTCCTTCAATTCCCACTTAGTTGGCAGTTCGCCGTCTTTGTCTTTGGAGAAGTTGTCTTCAAACACAACATCCTTAGCAGGTTTGAAGTCTCCATTGGCATAGATGGCTTCCAAGTCTAATGCTTTTGCGTCAGCAGGGTTAGCAACGGCCTCTCCGCCTTCTTCTGCTTCTGCTTCAGCTTCAGTTTCGTCCTTTTCCTCCTCGTTCTCAACAGCTTCGGTGTTCTCTTCCACTTCATTGTCTTGGTTTCCCTTTTGGCTACCGCAAGCGGTCATCAGAGCAAGGCATGCTATGCACATGAGTGCTAAATAAACTTTTTTCATGATGTTGATTGATTTTAAAATGGTTGTTTGTTGTTGATGTGTTGGCAAAGATACAAAGAAGCCAATGAAAAAGCAACATTTTTTTTGTTTTTTCGCTATATATGAGTAACTTTGCACATTATAGACAACAAAAAAATGAAAGAAACACCGATTAGAAAAGAAATTGTTGACAAACTGATTAACAATCTTGGAATTAAAGACTTTGCCAAGGCAACTATCCGCGAAGTGAAGCAGGTGGCAGCCATGGCAGAAAAGGAGTCGGGCGTGGAGTTCATCAAGATGGAAATGGGCATTCCTGGTCTTCCTGCAGCCCAAGTGGGTGTGGATGCACAGGTGAAAGCTCTGCTGGATGGCATCGCTCACAGTTATCCCGACATTCAGGGTTATCCTGAGTTGAAGAAGCAGGCATCCCGCTTTGTGAAAGCATTCATCAATGTGGATATTCAACTCGAAGGATGTGTGCCTGTCAGTGGTAGTATGCAAGGCACCTTTGCTTCATTCCTCACCTGTTCGCAAGCCGACAAGAAGAAGGACACGGTGCTATTCATCGACCCAGGATTTCCTGTGCAGAAGATGCAGTTGCAGGTATTAGGTGTGAAGTACGAAACCTTCGACGTGTATGATTTCCGTGGCGAGAAGTTAGGACCAAAGTTGGAAAGCTATCTATCGAAGGGAAACATCTGTGCCATTCTCTACAGCAATCCGAACAACCCTGCATGGATATGCCTGAACGAAGAGGAACTGCGTACCATTGGTAGTTTGGCAAAGAAATACGATGCGATTGTGATGGAAGACCTCGCTTACTTTGCCATGGATTTCCGTCAGGATCTCAGCAAGCCGTTCGAGCCTCCTTATCAGCCTACGGTGGCTCACTACACAGACAACTACATCATCCTCATCAGTGGCTCCAAGGCATTCAGTTATGCAGGAGAACGTATCGGGGTGACCTGTATCAGTGATAAGTTGTTCCATCGTCACTACGACGACCTTTCGGCTCGCTATGAGGGACTGCCTTTCGGACTGGTTTTCTCCACCCGTATGCTCTATGCCCTCTCATCTGGTACAAGCCATTCTGCACAATACGCTATGGCTGCCATGCTGCGTGCCGCATGCGACGGAGAGTATAATTTCCGCAACGAGGTGAAAGTGTATGGTGAGCGTGCCAGCAAGTTGAAGGACATCTTTTGCCGTCACCATTTCCGCATCGTCTATGACCGCGACCTCGACCAGCCTATTGCCGACGGTTTTTATTTCACGATTGGCTATCCTGGCATGACCAGTGGCGAATTGGCTCGCGAACTGATGTACTATGGTGTGAGTGCCATCTGTCTCATTACGACGGGTTCGCATCAGGAAGGCTTGCGCGTTTGCACTTCGTTCATCGAGGATCATCAGTACGCACAACTCGAAGAACGTATGCAGATTTTTGAAGAAAACCATACGATTTAATTAAAAATAAATAATGAAAAGTGAAGAGTGAAAAATCACAAAAAGTACAAAGTACAATTTACAAGGTACAGTTATGCTTTTAGCACTTAACTACGTTGTCCTTTGTCCTTTTGTTCTTTGTACTTATCTTCACGCTCCACTATTTAAATAATATCCTTATAAATCCTATAAATCCCTGATTCATGTCTTATTCAAATTATTTCAATCCTGAATTGGAGACCATGCCTCGCGAGGAGCTGAGAAAGCTTCAGTTGGAGCGTTTGCAGAAAACCGTTCGCCAATGCGTGAAGGCTCCGTTCTATGAACAGAAATTCAAGGAAATGGGCATCACGCCCGATGATATCAAGTCGCTCGACGATTTGCAGAAACTTCCTTTCACCACGAAAGGTGATTTACGCGATTATTACCCTTGGGGACTTACAGCTGTGCCCCTGAAAGAGTGTGTTCGCTTGCATTCTTCGAGCGGTACTACAGGAAACCCAACCGTGGTGACACACACACAGAAGGACCTCAATGAATGGGCAAATGCTGTGGCTCGTTGCCTTTGGATGGTAGGATGCCGTCCAGAAGATGTGTTCCAGAATTCAGCAGGCTATGGCATGTTCACGGCAGGACTCGGTTTCCAGTATGGAGCAGAGCGTGTGGGTATGTTGACTGTACCTGCTGCTGCAGGTAACACTCTTCGCCAAATCAAGTTCATTAAGGACTTCGGTACAACAGTTGTTCATGCCATTCCTTCCTACGCGAGTCGTATTTACGAAGTGATGCGTGAACAGGGAATCGACCCTCGCAAGGACACGAAACTGCGTGTGCTCTGCATCGGTGCCGAACCACATAGCGAGGAGCAGCGTCAGCGCATCGAGGAGAACTTCGGTGTGAAGGCATACAACTCCTACGGCATTTCGGAAATGATGGGTCCAGGCGTTGCCTTCGAATGTCCTGAGCAGAATGGTAATCACATTTGGGAAGACTATTTTATCGTGGAAATCATCGACCCTGTCACTCTCCAGCCATCCAAGCCAGGTGAGTTTGGTGAACTGGTTATCACAACCATCAACCGTGAGGCGATGCCATTGCTCCGTTATCGTACTCGCGACCTCACCCGACTCCTGCCAGGCGAATGCCCTTGCGGTCGTACTCATGCTCGCATCGACCGTCTGCATAGCGGTGATCT
>CADBXS010000143.1 GCA_902798705.1 uncultured Bacteroidales bacterium | reverse complement strand
ATTCCGCGAAATGAGAGTCTTTTGAACGGAATGGGAGTCGAAGATTGTTGGGTGTTGGGGTGCTTATTCCAATTTAGCCGATTGTGTCAGCCATTCCTTTGGGGACAAACCGGTGACAGCCTTGAAGCTACGGAAGAAGGTAGATTCGCTGGTGAATCCCGACTCAGTGATGACAGCATTCAGTTTCATCTCGGGGTTCTCGCTAAGGAGTTGCTGGGCATAATGCACACGGTATTCGGCAATGAGATGGGCAAAGGTGCAGTGACGCTGGCTTTGGATGCAGTCGGTTAAGGTCGTGACGCTGACTCCCAACTCGACTGCGATGTCCGACAAGCGGAGGCGTGACGTTAGGTATTTCCGATCTCGTTCTATCGACTGACAGATACGTTGCATCAGTTCCTCGTCGGTTGACTGTGGGTCGTTTGAAGTGAGAGGACTGGCTGCGGTATGTTTTCTATTACGATATAAATAAATAATGTGTGCGAGAATGAGAAGAACGAATATGGTCAAGAGTATCCATAGCCAAAGAGGGATGCTCTGCAAATTTGCAGCTTGTTCTGCGGCTTGTCCATCTGTTGCTGAACCAAAATGGTAGAGCCAGACGGTAGAAAGTGGATTGTAGTTGTCTTCTGGATTACCTCCTGCGAGGATGAGGTCTCCGTCAGGTGTGACGATGGGAATTGTCACGGTGGCGTGTTCCAAAGAGTCTGTGTGGAAAAGCGTCAGTTCCGCTGGTTGATGGGCAAAGTCGATGGCAAGCACAAACTGGTGGCGGCAGATGCTATCGACTCCAATGATGTAGCCCCGTTGACGCGGTTTGTCGATGGCAACAGGTCCTTTGTAGAAAATGGGACCAAAAGAGCTATTCATTGGTATAGGACACGTTGTATGCAGAAGCGAGAATGTGGTGTCGCGCATCATGACGATGCCCAGCTGCCCACTTTTGTCTCTTGCCGCCAGCAAATAGGCGTATTCGCCATGTAACTCGTCGCCAATGGAGCATACACTGCTATTAAACGGCTGGTCAGTGAAAACAGGTTTCCATTGCTCTAAAAGCGGCACACGGAAGGCATCGCCCTTTAGGTGGTCTGCCCAAATGGTATCAGGGTGGTTCATATAGAGATTGCTGCCACTGATGATGAGGGCATCGTCAGAGGCTATGGGGAGAATGTAGGGATTGGAACGCCCCTGTGCCACGTCCTTGAGGTGCTGTACCTGACTGTTTCCGTCGAAGCAGGCAATGGCATCGTTGGCATAGTGGTTACCACTGATAATGATATGCCCATCCTTCAGCTGTGTGGCATTTGCCAATACACGGCGCTTGTCCAGACAGCCGAAACCTTCGAAAGAATGTGTCGTGGAATTGTATCGCTCCAATGTGAAAGACTGGCCTATGCCGAGTTCTTCGTTGTGGCCTCCACCGATAAGAAATTCATCAGCGTGCAGGGTGACAGCAAAACCATTGTCGTGACTATAGACCATTGACATTGGATGCCATGCTCCATTTTCAAAATATTCGGCTGTTGGTGTGGGCACAAAGCCTGTGGTGTGACCACCCACTACTGTCAGCTCCCCATTTGCATAGAAGATGCTATGTCCGCTTCGAGGTATGTTTAGGTCGGGCAGACGTTCCGGTACGATGCATTTCGTAGGGCATGACGGCTGAGCGGATGCAGGAAATACCGCTGTCAGGCAGAGAAGGAATAATAGCGTTGAAGTAATCCTTTTCGGAGAGATTCGTTGCAAAAACATAAACAATTTATGAGCCACAAAAAGAGATCAGTTTTTCAGATGCTTAGCTTCGGCTGATTTGCAAACCATTCTTGCTGAGAGCCATATCTACGAAGCGGGCATTGGCGTTGGTTTGGTTTTCCAAGATGATTTTCTTGATGCGTGCAGCTGCTTCGGGGTCTTTCGCCACCATGTAGAGGAATCCGCCTCCACCAGCACCTGGGAGCTTGTAGCCCAAGCAGAGGTCGTCGATGAGTTGGGTGAGGAGAGCGATGTCCTTTGGATTTGTGCCGCTGTCGAGCGCTTGGTTCTGCAACCAGTTCTGACGAAGCAGATGGCCCATGTTCTGGAAGTTCTGGCACTGGATGGCTTCGTACATGTCGAGTGCCAACTGCTTCATGTCGCGCAGATGGCTCACCTGCTCGTGCTTGCTGAGGAACATGTTGCGCACGATTTCAGCAAGTATTTTCTTGGCTGTACGCGTGATGCCTGTGTAGTAGAGAAGGTGGCAGGAAGCGTATTCGGGTTGCGTGTAGAGGTAATCGGGGAGCCAGCGCACCACTGGGTTTTGGTCGAATCCTTTCTGTGTTTGTAGCAGTTTCACTCCACCGAGGATGCCGCCAAACTGGTCTTGCCATCCTCCGCCTGTGGTGAGCATCTGTTCGAGCACGAGTGTGCGCCGTGCAATTTCGTTCTTGTCCCATGCCAGTCCGCAGAAGTCGCTGATGACACCGAGGATGGTGGCTGCCAAGATGCTGCTTGTGCCCAATCCACTGCCAGCAGGGATGGCAGAGAGCGATGTCACCTCGATGCCACAACCGAAGGCTTCGAGTTGCTGCTGGAGCGAAGTGAAGTTTTCGGCGCAGAAACCCGGTTGGAATCCAGCTAAGACGAGGGCTGCTTTGGAGATGGAGAACGGACTGCCCACTTTCTTGAAATCGGCCAATTCATCGAAGGTTTCTATCTCTTCGCGTGCTCCCAAGTCGATGCTTCGGAGCACGATGCGGCGCTCCTTGCAAGGACGGATGTAGGCTTGGATAGGCGGTTGCCCGTTGAGCTCCAAAGCGAAGTTCACCACGTTTCCACCTTCCAATAGGCAGAAAGGCGGTGTGTCGGTCCAACCACCGGCAATGTCGATGCGCACAGGACTGCGTCCCCACACAATCTGGTCGCTATAGACCGACATGCGTGGTTGCTGAGGGTGGGAGAGAACGGTGGACGTGAGGCCTTCGTTGAGCAGATGGAACGCCTTGTCGCTGTCTCCGCGGAACATGGCATCGTGAATGCGCGTCATCAGTGGAGCCGTCTCTTCTATTGGTGGTGGCAGAGGAATGTGTTCTTTCTCAAATTCCTGGGCAGCATCGCAGAGGTCGAGCTGATAGAATATGCTGTTTTGCCAGTTCGTAGCGAGTTCCTGCCAGTTGTCCTTTCTGTAGCGTCGTCGCTGCGCTTCGAGTCGAATGAGGTTGGCGAAAGTGGAGATTTCCTCAGCGCTCAGCATTTCTAAACCGTTGGTGAGTGCCTGTGGAGCGTGTCGGTCGGGTGCGGAGAGCATGGCTTCGATGAGTTGTCCCAACAAGTTGAGGTCGTTGGTGACAGGGAAACGCTTCTCTTTCTGTGCATCGCCGTCGAAGCGGTCGTTGAAACCATACACTCGGGCGCAGTATTGGTCGTTGCTAATCGGGATGACATCCACGCAGTCCTCATCCTTCAGTGTGAAAGTCCATTCGTTTTGCGGCACTCCCGTGATGATATTCTTGTTGGCGAGTTTCCATTGCTGGCCAATCCATGAGTTTTCAATCCATATCTCCGAATTCTCTTCGCTGGTCTTCACTTGGCACACGGAGTTCTGAATGAAGATGGATGGTTGAGGCTTCACCTTGCGATGGATGATGTTGCGTTGGTCGTTTTCCAGGTTCTGAATGGAAACCATGGAGGAAATGAGTTCGTGGCTTGTACCGAAGTGGTAGAATTCGCCACCGTTCAGCGGAATGACTGCCACGCTGAGTTGCTTCAGTTCCTCGTCGTCGATGCTTGGGTTCTTGCCGAGTGTGCAACCGAATTGGGAATAGAGGTCGTATTCCACCACATGGCCGTCTTTCGTGCTTCGCTTCATGAGAAGTTCCACAGCACGGTCGCTGAGCAACCAGATGCCGATGTCGGTGAGGATGAGGTTGTCTTGCAGCAGTTCGCCCATCAGTTTCACGGATGGCTTCTGAATCATGCGGTCGAGGACGGATGGCGTTTCGCGTTTCGAAACAAATACGCCGTGGTCCTTGGCAATGCTGGTGTCGAGCCAGAGTCCGTAGCACACCACGTCGGCATCGGGCACCTCCTGGATGGGTTGTGTGGCACGGATATAGACATCGCCACTCACAATCATAGTGGTGAGTCGGTCGGGTGCTTTCCGCATGATGCGCTCGAAGAGAGGCAACTGGAGCTGAAGCAGATTTTGCGATAACTTCTGTCCGCGTTCCCAACGGAACACAGGGATAGGGGTGAGGATTTTGCCCACAGGTGCGTATGAAGGGAGTCGGCGGCTTTGTCCTCCTGCATGGAGGATGATGCGCTTGTCCTTTTTGAGCCATTCGCTCATGCTCTCGCCTTCTTGCCATGCTTCGTAGCACTGCTGAAGGAGCCAAGTGGTGCCTCCACCCGAACCCAGTTTGTGACCAACGGGGTCGTTGGTGCAAAACCATTCACGCTTGTCGTATCCTGTGATTTCGTGGAAACTGCCTACCAAGTTGGGCGGCAGGGAAAGAAGTTTCTTCATTGACGGAGTTTTTTGGAACTTTAGTTTGAGTAATAACTAAAAGGTGTGGAATCCATCGCTCCATGCACAAAGACAGTGCACGAAGTAAAAGATTCTGGCACAAAGTTAGAAAAATTCGATTAAATTTGTAGATTTGTATCGCATTTAATGCGCTCCTTTGATAGATTTTTGCCCACCTTTCACTCTTTTTTCTTGATTTTGGAATGAGTGGGGGATGGAGTGTCATAACAAAAAAGTGAAACTAACGAAAAATGAGAAGGTTTATGGATTTTGTTAAGATGTTCAAACAAGGCAATTGGATGAAGACCGCTAAGAAGTTTGTCGGTGACAATACCAAACTCGGAGCATTGGCTATGGAGACCATGCGCTACGCAAGGGAAAAGCGGTCGCTCGACGAGGTGAAGGACGACATCACCTTGCTTTGCAACTATGTGAAGGACATTGCCCTCGGACGCTACAAAGGCTATAAGACTTGGAATCTGACGGTGATTGTAGCTGCCTTGCTCTACATCATTTCGCCCGTCGATGTGATTCCTGATTTTCTCGTTGGCGGTTTCATCGACGACTTGGGCATCATTGCCTGGGCCTTGGGCAAGATGAGTTCAGAACTTGACACATACAAAAGATCAATGCTGAGTTATTAAGTAATCGTTAAGTAACGATAAAAAAATAACTTGGTACGATTGAAATCCATTCATTTGTATATTTAAAACCACGAATGACTCGAATTAAACGAATTAAACAAAAAGATTATTTCATCAAATTTCACGAATAAAATGCTGGCATTTTTCAAATATGCTGGCATTTTTCAAATTAGAGAAATTAGATAAAATTAAAAACTGAAATTGGAGAAATTCGTTTAATTCGAGTAATTCGTGGTTGAGAATAATCCCAGTAACTATTCTGCGAATCATCTATTAGAGTCGCCTGCAGCGAGAACTTTCAACTCGGCGTAGTCAAATCTTTACAAATAAAACAAATTTCTATGTCGAAAAATAAAAAAAGATTTGGCAGATTTGAATTGATTTGTAGGATTTCTGCCCGACAGGGCACTCCTTGATATTATTCGCTGAATGGTTACATTTTTTTATCGTTTTGTTGCTCAAGAAACAAAAACCGTTGTATCTTTGTGGCGAATATGCGAAATGAAGTAGAAACTAACTAACTATCATGGATAAAATGAAAAAGCTTTATATGTTATTTGTCTTCTTGTTGGTGAATGCTTGTGCTTTTGCCACAGACCTGAAAGAAGAGTTTGAGACAGGGTTGCCTACATCGGCACCATCCTCTGAAACAACTGTGACTTTGGCGTCGGGTGATTGGAAAATCAAAGGCGTATATGCCAAGAAAGACAATGGCAGTATGCGTGCCACGATGAATAGTAGTGGTAGTTATCTCATTTCCCCTTCTTTGCATCAGCCTGGAAGAGTGACTTTCTTCCATCGAGCTTCGGGAAGTGGAAAGAAATTGACGGTGGAGAAATCGGTGGATGGCGGTTCTTCGTGGGTGGAACTGGGCACATCGACCATTTCTTCTTCCACTCCCTACGGCAGCAGTTCGTTCAAGCTGAACTCCACGGAGGACGACGAGAGTGTGCTGATTCGTTTCACTTGTCAGAACGCTACCATCTATCTGGACGACATTACGATTACCTTAGATTCAGCCACGCCTGCTACACCGAGTGAACCAGAAGATTCCACTTACATCACGGTGGGAGTTCCGATTCCGACAAAGCCATTTCCGAAGGCTTTGCATAGCTATTTTATTGCTCCCGACGGAAACGATGCGACAGGAGATGGAAGTATTGAGAAGCCTTGGTTGAATCTTCAATATGCTGTTGACAAGGCAGAAGCGGGAGATGAGATTATTTGTCGTGGAGGTACCTATAGGCCAACGATGAAGAAGGATGGGCAGAAATACACGGTGCGCATCAGCAAATCGGGTACTGCAGAAGCACCCATCGTGATTCGTAGTTATGAGGACGAAAAGCCTGTGATAGACTTCGAGCAACAGTTGCGCGACCAGAGTGTGGGCGACCGAGGTATTCTGCTGACAGGTGACTATTGGTGGCTGTTTGGTCTTCACATCACTCATGCAGCCGATAATGGTATCAAGTTGGAAGGCTCGCACAACCGCATCGAACGTTGTGAGTTCTCCTATAATCTCGACACGGGCTTGCAATTGGGATTTGCACACAACTTCAGCGAGAGTGGGCATGGCTCATCGAACGATGGTTCGTGGTGTGCCTACAACGACATCATCGACTGTGATTCGCATCATAATTGTGACTACGACAGCAACTACGGTTCGGATGCTGATGGCTTTGCCTGCAAGATGCACAATGGCAAGGGAAACCGCTTCATCCGTTGCCGTGCTTGGCACAACAGCGATGATGCCTGGGACCTCTACGAGACAGACTACTCTGTGGTGCTGGTTGAATGCTGGGCATGGGATTCGGGCAAGGTAGCCGACCATCAGTGGGTGAAGGACTATATCACCAAGAGCGGCTCCATGTCGTTCTCGGGCAATGGAAACGGCATCAAGTTGGGAGGCAATGGAACAGGCGGTTCATCGAAGGGCATACACTATGCCTACAATTGCATTGCGTTCAATTGCAATAGCAGCAGTTCGGTGAAAGGATTCGACTGCAACAACCACAAGGGTGGTCATGTGCTGGTGGGTTGCCTTGCCTTCAACAACGGTTATGACTATATGTTCGAGTCGGGCGGCTCGGCTGCCAACACCTTCTTCTACAACAATGTCTGCCTCGGAAGGCAGGAGATCTGTGTCGGCACCGACGACTACAATGCCATCGTCACTCCGATGTCGAAGAATGGCTGGACCCACAATCTCGTCACGGGATTCTCGAAGGACGATTACGTCTCGCTCGACGAGGACGATGCCCTCAAGCCACGCAGCATCGACGGCTCGTTACCCCGACGTTTCGGCCGACTTTATAGCGACAGCCGACTTGTCGATGCAGGCAATGCAGCCTATGGCATCCCCGACGACTTGCTGGAGGACTTCCGCCGCAAGAAGATGCACA
>CADBXS010000142.1 GCA_902798705.1 uncultured Bacteroidales bacterium | reverse complement strand
GCAATCACGCTCTGCGCTGGTGTTCTGAAAAAGTAAATCATTCTGAATGAAAAAATATAACGTTATAATGAAAACTTCAGTGCAAAGGTACGGATTATATTTCAAATAAGTCCCATTTCTCCCAACTTTTCTATACAAAACCTGAAGTGTGAAGCGACAATGGTTAAACTTAAACAAAAACATTAGCGTTAGCACAAATCCATGCCAACGCCAATGTTTTTAACTTTTCAATTTACTCCAGTCCGCCAAGGAGTGCAACCAATGTAGCATTCCAGTTGATGGCGATTTCGTTGGAGGCATACGAATTCATGTCGTCAATAAACGATTCGTCAGGCTGTTTGGAAGGATATTTCAGGCCCGAAGCAAGGTCCTGCTGACCTGGATTTGGTCCACCTGCCAAGAGTCCTGGTACTGGGTCAACAATACCATCAGCCTCCGACACACGATGATGTGGATGCATCACCCTCTTCGTACCGAATCCCGTCACATAGCAATAGCCCGTGGCATTCCTTCCCAACACATACTCCAGGTTCTGCGCTGCAGCCTGAAGATACTTCTTGTCCTTCGTCAGTTGGTGAGCATAAAGCAGCATCACGCCGTCGCCACAGAATTTCTCAGCCAAGCAGCCCCAACCGTAGTCGCGAAGGCTGTTGCCCGAAGGAGTCTGGAAACACGATGTATTGGTGGTGGCGATGATTCTATCACAGAAGGCAAGAAGTTGTGTGCGGAATTGCTTGCTCATCTCCGCATTGGCCTCATGAGTGAGCCAATCGAACACGCCCAGTGTCGAAACCATGCCCCATGTTGGTGTACCCACCCAACGAGGCTGGTATTGCTTGGCAACGTCAGCATAATGTCCGTCCTTCGTCAAGAAATAAAGCTCGGTAGCAGCCCAGAACCATTCGTCGTCCGCATTGCCGTCGCCGTAGGTTCCCGTACTGACAGCAGGCTGAAACTTCTTGTTCATTTCGTCTTGATTATAGAACTGACGAGGGTTCTTCTTCGCCCATTCGTAAGCCGACTTCGCAGCCTCCTGTGCCTTCTGAGAGAAATCTGGATAATCAGGATTCTGTGCATAGATACGTGCTGCCTGTGCCATCACCGCAGCGAAGTCGAGCGTGGCAGTCGTTGATTTCTGCACCACATAGCGCTGCTGCTTGCAATCGGTTGGCATGATGAAGCCCTCGAAGTTAGGTGTTGTCAGCTTATGATAAACACCACCATCGGCTGGGTCTTGCATGGTGAGCATCCACTTCAAGTTATACATCAATTCGTCCAAAAGGTCGGTCGTTTGATTGTTGCTCTCAGGGATATTCACCTTGAGTGCATCGAACTTTGCTTTGTTCATCTCATAGGAATCAAGCATAATACCGATGGAAAATGCCGAATTCACAATGTATTTGTTGTAGTCGCCAGCATCATACCAGCCCCAAGGCGAGGAAATGAATGTTCCTGCAGGACGACTTTCCGATGCTGCCGAAGGATGCACTTTCACTTGTGTGTCGGGATGTCCCAATGGACGAGCGAACTGCCCTGCATACTTGGCATCAATCGCCATACCCGAGCGAATCAGATAGAATGCCTTGATGGCAGCCTTCTTCAACTCCTGCAACGCCTGTGGTTGAATCGTGAACGAAGCAGAGAATTTACCCGATTTCATCGAGTATTTTCCTGGTTTTGTCAAAGCAGAAAAATCCACCACAGTACGTTCTTTGCCAGACCAAGGTGACTTGGCAATACGCAAAAATTTTGGTTGAACTCCTACCGCCTTACCGTTCGCATCCACAATCTTCACACTGCCCACGTCAACAGCCCCCTCGATGGTAGCGGTTTTCTCTTGGTTGGGACTCATCCCCACCTGATTCAATCGTATTTGTGCCGATACACTCACCCATTGCAGCATCATGGCTGCCAAAAAAAAGTTGGTTTTCATAAGTATTTTAGTTTTTATTTTGGTAGGTTCTATAAATTATGTCGGATTGATTTTTGAATTGATTTGATTGGATTTTTGTCAGTTTTTGAGGGCGCATAGCGAGCTATGTAACCTGGATTTTTGTCAGTTTTTGAGGGCGCATAGCGAGCTATGTAACCGAGAAAAGTGGCAAAAAGACTTCAAATCAAACAAAAAGCAACCGAAACGAAATCATCACAAATTGGTAGGAAACTAAAAACAGAATTTTTAGAACCTACCTTTAAGCTTTTTCGTAAGCTTCGGTTTCGCCGAAGCCATTTTTCACTTTTCCCTTTTCACTTATCACTTTTCCCTTCCTACATCTGTCCGCTCTCAATCAGCAGAATGCAACGCTCCGTGAGTCGGTCGTCCACATCAGGGTCGTACTCCTTCTTCAGACTTGCTCCAAAGATTGTGGCAAAAGCATTCCAAAAGCCCGCCTTGAAACCACCCATGTACGTCTTAATCAACTGATAAGACGTCTGGTTGCATTGACGGTCGATGAGTTTGATGAGCAACTTTCCTTGTGAAAACGTCAGTTTTTTCAAGCGCGGCTTGTACTGTTTCATCAACTCCTTCTCCATCTGCTTCAAATACACATCGCGCGACTTTTTGTCGGGCAGAGAGTCCATGTGATGAATCTGCCGTTCAATCTCGCGCTGAATCTCCTTTGCAATAGGATACACCTTCTTGATGTTGGCAGCAATCTTATAGTATTTCTTTGCCTGACGCTGGCTCTTAAAGACCAGATTGCCGAAGACATACACGTCATTCAGCACAAACCACGGAATCATCTCGCCCTGATATTCCACCTCACCCGCATATCCAATGCCATGCGTGAAGATAGGTGCTCCCGTCAATGCCTGTGCTTCTTCTTCCGACACCACGACTTGAGCGGAAACAGACGAGAAAAAGAGCGAAAGGACAAGGCAAAGAGCCATCCTCACCCTCGTTCTCCTAACGAGTGAAACAGACTCACAGGCTTGCTCATCCCTAAGCGAGTGAGAAGTGCAGATTCTGCCGATGAAATCGCCCTTATTTATCCTCATTTCGTGGTTTTATACTCTTAATTCCTATTTTTACTTCTCGTTCCAAATTACCTCAGCCACAGTGACACCCACAGCCTCCAAGGTGTTCTTGTCGATGTTCTGCAGATTGTCCTGCATGGTGTGCCAAGTGTGGCAAAAACCTCCACCGTTCAGGTCGCTTCCTATGATGTCGATGCAAGGAATGCCCGACTGCATCACTGCCAGATGGTCGTCGGTCACGTAACCACCATCCTCGAACTTGAAGAATTGGTCATAACCCAACGACTGTGCAAATCCCCACACCTTATCCACCAAGCGAGGCGCATTCCTCTCGGAGAAAAGTTCCTTCTTAAACACCGTCTTTGGTCCTCCCACCATGTCGAGCAGAATGCCGTAGCGTGCCTGATAGCCATCCACATGATGATGCTGCGCCCAATACTGAGAGCCCAAGCACCAAGTTTGGTCACTTCCCTCGCGGTTTTCTTCCCACGCAGGAGTGCCACAGTCCTCAGCATCCCAGCAAATCAAATCGACGCCGATGTTAGGTGCCTGCAACTGCATGAGGCGAGCCAACTCCAGCAGAATTCCCACTCCACTCGCACCGTCATTGGCACCGTCTATCGGAGTTTTCTGCTTCTCCTCGTCATCGTCCTGGTCTGCCCACGGACGCGAATCCCAATGCGAGCTAATGATGATGCGCTGCGGATTATCGACATTGAACGAAGCCACAATGTTCGTTGACCGAATAGGCGTACCATCATAAAGCTTCAGGTTGGCAGTCTGCAGCGTAACCTTTCCACCAAAGCTTTCAAACTTCTTGGCAATCCATGCACCACACGAATCGTGGGCAGCCGTATTCATCACGCGTGGACCAAAATCACATTGCTTGGCAACATAAGAAAAAGCCGAATCCACCGAGAACTTTGGTGCTACACGCTCATAACTGGTAGCAACAGGCTTGGGTGTTTGCTTACAACCCACAAAAGCAGCACAAACCATCACGATTGGAAGAATCTTTCGTATCATCGTTTCTATCTGGATAAT
The DNA here is from genome assembly GCA_902798705.1 of uncultured Bacteroidales bacterium. Taxonomy (GTDB): domain Bacteria; phylum Bacteroidota; class Bacteroidia; order Bacteroidales; family Bacteroidaceae; genus UBA3839. The sequence continues at coordinate 10,579 of CADBXS010000142.1, read as the reverse complement.
TTTAGTTTTCACAGTTTCAAGAGAAAAGAACAAATGAAGATGTAGCTATCTTCCTGATTCATCCTCCATTTCTCATTTGAAAATCCGGCTGCAAAGTTACGTCTTTTTCTCTATAGACTCATCATCCTTATCACTTAAAAAGCAACAAATTTGATTAACAAACAATAAAAAACCGAAAGACAAGCATCAAAAACCTCCGTAGCAGATGAAAAGCTGCATTAGCTGACGCTCTCATTTGTTTGTCCTGTTGCTCTCATTTGATTACACTGAACCATTCATTTGACTATACTGAAAAGCCGAACCCTCAATGTTGACTTGGCGAACCTTCGCCATCGCAACGCCGAAGGCTCGGCAAGTCGATGACGAACCTTCGGCAACTAGTTGAACCCAAAGAAACGATTCAGTAAGTTCACAAATGCGATTCTGACATTCCCCTAAAGAGATGCATACAAAGCCCAAAATGGAGGTCGATCTTTTACGGTTTTATTGTGTCTGATTTGAAGTTTAAGAAATAATTAAAGGGATTCCCGTAAGGGTTTCCCTTTAAAACGGCACGAGGGGAAACAAATCCGAGCTCGCATAAGCCGAGGTGGATGATTAATCCGTTTCTAAGATACAATCTTCGATTTTTCCCAAATAAAAAAATTTGATGAAAAAAGATGACAAGAATTATTTGAAGGCTATTGGGCAGTTGCTTGTATCTCGCGCATCACACGGAGGAAATTGCCACCCCAAATGAGTTCGATGTCCTTTTCGCTGTAGCGCTCCATGAGGAGGCGACGGGTGAAGTTGATGAGCTCGGAAGCAGAAGCGCAACCAGTGATGCCACCATCACCGTCGAAGTCGGTGCCGATGCCTACGTGCTCAATGCCCATGACGTTGACCATGTGGTTGAGATGCTCGATGGCATCGAGGATGGTAGCGGGGTCGGGGTCGGGACGCAGGAAACCATGATACATCGTCACTTGTGCCACACCGCCCGACTTGGCCAGCGCACACAGTTGGTCGTCGGTGAGGTTGCGAGGATGGTCGCAGAGCGCACGAGCAGATGAATGGGAACAAACGATAGGGAAGGCACTGATGTCGATGGCATCGTAGAAACTCTTCTCGCCACCATGACTGAGATCCACCATCATGCCCACGCGGTTCATCTCTTGGATGACCTTCTCACCAAATTCACTCACGCCGTTGTGTTCATGGTTGCCTCGGGCAGAGTCGCAGATGTCGTTGTCACCATTGTGACAGAGCGTCATATACACCACACCACGCTTACGGAACTTCTCCACATTCGAGAGGTCCTTGCCAATGGCGTAGCCGTTTTCGATGCCAAGCATGATAGCTTTCTTTCCCTCGCGCTTCAAGCGATAGAGGTCGTCGGGCGTGTAGGCAATCTCCACAGCCGTGCAGTTCTTTGCCACCATTTCCTCTATTTGTGTGAGGATGCGGTTTGCCTTCGCCGTGGCATTCTCCAGCGATACTTCGTCGCGCTCCTTCTGCTCGAGATAGGCCACCATGATGGTAGAGTCGAGCTTGCCCTCCGTCATCTTGTGGAGGTCAACGAGGATTTTGGGGTCGCGCGAAGCGAAATCGATGTTCTGACCAAAGAACATCGGTGTGTCGCAATGGCTGTCGAGAGAGAGGACACGTTCGTGGATGCATTTCGCAGCCTTGAATGATGCGGCTTCGCGGACGAGCCAGGCAAAGAGGGGCTTAGCGGAAGAACCGCTGGCAGATGCAAGCGGAACGTTGGCGGTGGCCACGGTGCTTGAGAAATCCTCTTCCAAGCATTCGGGATGCCACTGCACTGCAAGAATCGACTTGAACTCAGTGGATTCCACAGCCTCAATCACACCATCTACACTCCGTGCCGACACGCGCATACCAGGGGCAGCCGACTTCACAGCCTGATGATGGAAGGAATTGACTGCCAACTCATCCTGCTGGAACACATCGTGCAGCAGGGTGTCGGCATCTATTTGTATGGTGTGCGAAGCATATTCGCGCGGCATGTCCTGACTGTGCTTGATGCTCACGCCTTCTGCCTGAGAATAAATGTCCTGATAGAGTTCACCGCCGAGTGCAGCCGTGATGACTTGGATGCCCTTGCAAATGCCGAGCATCGGAATCTGACGGTCGGCAGCCAGACGAACCAAGAGCAGTTCCTGTTCGTCGCGCTCTGGGCAGACGGAATGGAGTTGAGGGATGGGTTGCTCGCCCAGCAAGAGAGGATTGATGTCGCCACCCCCACTGAAGAGGATGCCGTCGAGCGAGTCGAGGTAGTCCTCCAGATCCTGAAGGGCTTTCTTTCCGTTCACGTCGGGAATGCGGAATGGCGGAATGATGACGGGGATGCCACCGGCACAAAGCACCGATTGATAGTAGCCTTCGGCTATCGTGCACTTCTGGTTTTCGTAGTTGCCCGTGATGCCAATCACAGGACGCTGGTTCCTCTTGGTGAAATCGCTGTTGAGGAAATTGTATTTTTCTTGGAACATAGACTTGGGTGATTGATTGAAAAAGATGTTTTATCGTGCGATGACCAATCGATAGCGGGCACCTCCCAGCACCTGAACGATGCCCTTGAGCTCTAGTTCGAAAAGTGCGGAAGTGACCTTACCTACATTGAGATTGGTGTCGATAACGATTTGGTTGATGTGTTTGTTTTCCACGTTGCGAAGCGAGTCAATGATTTTCTGTTCCTCCTCGCTGACCTCGGGAAAGAGTTCCTGCTGCACCACCTGCGTTTTCTTTGCCAGCGGATTAGGCCATTCCATCGTCTCCAGAAAATCATCGAGACAGGTGATGAGTCGAGCCTTGTTGTGCGCAATGAGTTGGTTGCAGCCCTTGCTAAATTCATCATACGGACGACCAGGAAAGGCACAGACCTCCCGATTATAGTCGTTTGCCAGTTCGGCCGTAATCAGTGCACCACCCTTCGCAGCGCTCTCAACGACAATGGTGCATTGCGACATGCCAGCGACAATGCGGTTGCGACGAACGAAATTGCCCTTGTCGGGACGGGTGTTCGTCATGTATTCCGTCAGCAGTCCACCTCGCTGCACCATCTTAGCAGCCGTTTGGCGATGCAATGAAGGATAAATGGTGTCGAGTCCATGCGCCAGCACACCAATGGTGTTCATGCCATTCTCGAGTGCGGCACGATGGGCATTGATATCTACACCGTAAGCCAAACCGCTCACGACGAGTGTGTCGGGATATGCCTTTTGCAGGTCGGCGATGAATGTGCGACAGATGTCCTTGCCCATCGGCGTGATATTGCGCGTACCCACAACACTGATGACACGCTGCGCATTCAAATCGGCATTGCCCAAGTAATACAGCACCAGCGGAGCATCGGGACATTCCTTCAGCAACTGCGGATAAGCCTCATTGTCGAAGCATAGGCAACGGAAGCGTCGTCCACATCCTGCAACACCTCGACAAGTTTGTCGGTGGCTTCGGGTATAGCATCACGGATATGCTTGCGATGTTCAAACACAGCTGTAGCACTTCCCATCGCTTCGTAGAGCATACGGGAACTGACAAGACTGAGACGCGGAATGCGCGTCAATGCCATGGTGTGGATGATTTCCTGTACTGACAAAGGGAAGGAACTGTTTTAGAAATTACTTCACAGACACCTTCAGTGGACTCTTTACCTGCTGAGCGAAGCGGGAGAGATAAGCTTCCCAATCAGTGAGCGACTGGAAGTTTGTGTTCGGATTGCGGCTCCAGCCCGAACCGAAATAGTAGGTGTAAGCAGAAGATGGCTTGTAGTTACTGATGCCGAGGATATGTCCGCAAGCGCCTGGCAAACCTTCTCCAGCACGGTATTCTATCTTGGCTGGCTTCTGTGGATATACAGCACCTACATAAATCTTGCCGAAGTCTTTGTTCTGCTTCGCACGATACTTCTCCTTGTACTGATTAGGGTCGCCCAAGTCTTCATAACCCATATAGGCAGCCGTGTTGTTGAACACGTAAGCCGTTGGGTTCTCGTTGTGAACGATGATGCCCGTTGCGATTGGCGTTGCCTTGGTCAAACCATCGTAAGTCACAACAGCCTTATTCAACTGCGAACCAGCATCGAGGGTGATAATGCGAGTCTCTGTGTATTCCTGTCCGTTGAGCGTTTCTTTGCCATACACCAGCTTGACGGTGAAGCGAAGCGGACCCTTGTCGAGAATCTCGTATTCGGAGTAGCACTTAGGATAAACAATATCGGCTCCGTTGTTGGCGAGGATGGCTGTGGTGCCAGCTCCGAGTGTAGGGCCCACCTTGTAGCAATCCATACCCGTGCCATGGTCCACATGATAACTGACGGCGTTGTAAACGTCGTCGGCCAAGTCGTTCTGACCGAGCTTCTGCAACTTGCTGCGCACGCTACTGATTTCCTTGTCGAGTTCCTGTGCATAGCGTTCAGCGACAACAAGTTTCGACGTGCGCTTGTTCCAGATGTCGTAACCCCAAGCACGCTCGCCACTCTTCTGCAGGGCAGGACCGTAGCAACGGAAAGCAACGAGGTCGTTTTCCCAAGCCATGTCATCAACACGCTCTGGGAACTGGCGACCGAAGACGCGAGGCTCATAGAAACTGTGGATGCCGGGCTTCACGTAATAGACCGACTTGCCCTTGGCGCCCACGGCTGGCTGGAAAATCAGTTTCTGGTCGTAGGTGAGCTGCGAAGGCACTTCCCTGCCGTCAGCATCGGTGACAATGAACTGGTTGGTGTTGCCTAAATTCTTCTGAAGCGTTGCCAACGGAATCTCCACCATTTCCTGGGTGCGAGCCGAATTGAGCGAGTTAGACACTGTAACTTTCACGGGATTGGCAGCCTGCAAACCAACTGCAACGAGGACTGCACTGAGAAGCGAAATGATTTTTTTCATACATTTATAATATTATAGTTTCTTCGTGCAAATTTAATAACTCCCAGCCATAAATCAAAAGTTTTGCAAAGAAAATCGTTTTATATTTTGAGGATTAGGGAAAAAGACGTAATTTAGCAAATTCAAAAACACTTGTTCATCATGCACATAGCGTTCGATGCCAAAAGGCTTTTTCTGAATTTCACGGGGTTGGGCAACTACAGCCGTACCACCATCGACATTCTTCGGGAGACAGACGAGGAAGACGAATACTGGCTGCTCTCGCCACGCATTAGGGAATGTGCAGAAACCAATCCCTTTTTGCGCGATGAGCGTTGCCACACCATCAAGCTTGGCGGTGCCTTCGACCGCAGTTTCGGCATCGCTTCCCATCTGAAAAAGAACGGCATCGGCATCTACCACGGACTGAGCAACGAACTGCCCGTCGGTCTGAAGCGTAACGGCATCCGCAGCATCGTCACCATCCACGATGTGGCATTCCGCACCTATCCCGACATGTATCACTGGATCGACCGACAGATTTACGACCTGAAGTGGCGCTATGCCTGCAGTCATGCCGACCACATCATCGCCATCAGCGAATCGACCAAGCGCGACGTGATGAAATTCTATGGCGTGGAGGAAAGTCGCATCAGCGTGATTTACCAACCCGTACAAAAACTATTCTACTCCCCCATTCCACCCGAGGAGGCGCGAATCATTGCAGAAAAAAATGTGGAATGTCTGCCGCAGGATTACCTGCTCTATGTGGGTTCCATCAACAGTCGAAAGAACCTCTTGGGCATTGTGAAAGCTGTGGAAAAACTACCGAAGGATGTGCAGATTCCGCTGATTGTGGTCGGTGGTAGCACAGCCTACAAACAAGAAGTGCTGAATTACATCAGCGAACATCATTTGGAAAAGCGTATCATCTTCCCTCAGCGCAACATCAACAACCGCTGTCTGCAAGCCCTCTACACCTGTGCCCGCGTGTTTGTCTATCCATCTTTCTACGAAGGTTTCGGCTTACCAGTGGTGGAGGCACTGCTGCAAGGTTGTCCTGTCGTGACCAGCAATGTGTCGTCATTGCCCGAAGCTGGTGGCAAGGGCGCTCTCTTTGCCAACCCTTACGACTACATGGACATCTGCCATTGCATCGAAAAACTCCTCATTGACAGCAAAACCCATCACCGACTTGCCACTGAAGGCAATCAATACGCCCGAACGCAATTCAACCGCGCAGAGATTGCCAAGCAGCTCAGAGCGCTGTATCGGCAATAGTTGCATTTCATGATTAAAAAACGGCTTTTCAAGTATCTTTTTACGCCATTTTTTGTTCGTTTGCAAAAAAAGGCATAACTTTACCACGAAATCCTCGATGATGACATCGAGCGACTCCTAACGATTCCTTCCTTTACTGATAAATGAGCCTTTCAACTAACTGAGTCCAAGAATATTAATTTATCAATAAAGAATATCAAAGATGAAAACTATTCGCTTAACAACGGTTCTGGTGGCGTGCCTCTTTTGCACGCAAGTACATGCCCAACTGTCGTCGAACCCCGACAAGTTCTTGGGCAATATCACCACAGGCTATCAAGTGGATTACGGCAATGAGAAGTTCTATACTCTCTGGAATCAGATTACTCCGGAGAATGAATCGAAGTGGGCATCTATCGAGGGTTCACGCCGTGGCAGTTTCAACTGGGGCGGCTGCGACAATGCCTACAACTATGCCAAGAATCACAGTTTCCCTTTCAAGTTCCACACCCTCATTTGGGGTTCGCAGTATCCTGGTTGGATGGACAACCTCTCCACGAGTGAGCAGTACAAAGCCATTGTGGAGTGGATGGATGCCGTGAAGAAGCACTACCCTAATCTGCCTCTGATTGACGTGGTGAACGAGGCAGTGCCTGGTCATGCGCCTGCTCCTTATAAGGCTGCACTCGGTGGCGACGGAAAGACAGGCTACGACTGGATTATCAAAGCTTTCGAGATGGCACATGAGCGCTGGCCTGATGCCATTCTGATTTACAACGACTTCAACACCTTCCAATGGCAACGAACGGAGTTCATCAACCTTGTCAGAACACTGCGCGACGCGGGTGCACCTATCGATGCCTACGGCTGTCAGTCGCACGACCTGACAGACATGAACGTGAACAATTTCAAGTCTGCCATGCAGGAAATTCAGAATGCGCTCAAGATGCCGATGTATAGTACGGAGTACGACATTGGTACGAGCGACGACAACTTGCAGTTGCAACGCTACAAGGAGCAGATTCCTTACATGTGGGAAGCTGACTATTGCGCCGGTATCACCCTATGGGGATATAAAGAGGACGCATTAACGTCCTCTTTTTTTTGTTTGTATCACCAGTCTTCTTATTTCACCTTCTCGTCGGCATCATACTCTGAATGCGTATGATTGAAGATGCGATGATGCAGGAAGTTCATGCCCTCAAGACAGACGATGACCATCACCGTGAATGCGCGACTGAAAACAAAAACCATCGACCACATTGACCTCTACGTGAAGAACAAACTCTATCAGACGCTGACCGAGGAACCTTACACGGTGGAATACACACCAACCGCATTGGGCAAGCACGACATCAAGGCCATTGTCGTGGCAACCGACGGTTCGAAATATGAACGCTTGTCAGGATTCACAGCCTACAATCCACGTTCTTCCTTCAGTGGCGATATTGCTCTGCCAGGCACATTGGAGGCAGAGAACTTCGACGTGGGTGGTGAAGGTGTCACCTACCACGACAGCGATTCGAAAGTGGAAGGAGATGCATCTGGCTACCGCTCGAACGGCGGTGGTGTGGATGTCGTGAAGGGCAACGGAGGCTATGCCATTGGCTACACGGCTACGGGCGAATGGCTCGAATACACTGTTAACGTAACGGAAGCTGGCATTTACTCTTACGATGCATACGTTTCGTCGGGTGCCACCACATCGTCGTTCAGTATTTCTCTGAACACCGAGGATGGTCTCACACCACTGACCGATGCTCTCAGCGTGCCTTGCGTACAGGCTAACAACTGGGACACTTACAAGGCTGTGCATGGCCGACTGAGCATTCCATTGGAGGAAGGAAAGCAAATCATCCGCATCAACATCACGGGTGGTAGCTGCAACATCGACAAGATTGTATTCCGCCACATCGAAGTGAACAACAATATCCGAATCGCTCTCTCAGCCGATCCTTCGCCAGCTACCATCAACACGAACACCACGCTGAAGGCAACGACCTCGTCAACAAACAGCACGATTGCCAGCGTAAGCTTCTATGTGGAGAATGTGCTGCTGAGGAAAGTGACGGCAGAACCTTTCGAAACGACATTCAAGCCTACCGAAAAGCGAAACTACACCATCACCGCCATTGCCACCGATGCTGAGGGCAAACAGTCGAAAATTGCCCAATACTCACTGAAGGTGAACAACAAGCGCGTTCCTTACAAAGGCATCATCGCCATGCCAGGTGTCATCCAGGCAGAGAACTTCGATAAAGGTGGCGAAGGATTCACCTTCCACGACTCCGACTCCGAAAACCAAGGCGATGCAGCTTCCTACCGCACTGACGGCGAAGGTGTGGACCTCGTGAAGGGTAACGGAGGCACCGTCATCGGTTACACGGCTGTTGGCGAATGGCTTGAATACACCGTGAACGTGACTGAGGCAGGTACATACTCCTGCGAAGCAACCGTCTCGTCGGGTGTTACAGGCTCTGCATTCACACTCGGACTCGTGGAGGATGGCAAGGTCACTACTCTCTGCAGAATCAATGTGCCACAGACTGGAAACAGCAACTGGGACACTTATCAAGTGGTGAAAGCCAACATCAACAAGACGTTGGAGGAAGGCGAACACATCTTCCGCATTTCCATCAACGGCGCTAACTGCAACATCGACAAACTCGAACTGAAACTCCTGCAGAGCAGTGCCATCGACGATGTGACCTTCACACCTCGCAACAACAACGGCTACATCTACAACCTTGCTGGACAAAGAGTTGACGACAACTACCGAGGCATCGTCATCAAGAACGGCAAGAAAGTGTGGAACAAATAACGAGACCTTGGCATTGGCTTTAGCTTTGGCTTTTCAATCCAGATGGTAAGCCAACGCTAAAGACAAGAGCCAGGAAAAGCAAAAAACAATTTGGGCAGCACCTCTCATTGCAGGGTGCTGCCCAAATTGTATATTATCACGAACTGACGTATTAGTTAAAGAAATCTGTCAAGTAACCAACCGTGAGGATGAAGGCACTGTTGCGGATGTCCTCATTCCTATAAGGCTCCTTGTTGGCTTTGGACAGTCCTAAGCGGTAACGGAAATCGATGAGCAGTCTATCACCATAGCTACCAATCTGAGGCTCAAACGACAAGCCAACAGGCACAGCAAACTCAACAGGCTTGAATCCGTCTCTCACTTTCACTCCCATGTGCTCCTTGTTGCCGTTATACCTACCCCTGAGGAGGAAACTGATTTGTGGACCAGCCTGCACAGCCAACCAAGGCACAATGTAGAACTTAGCCTGAAGAGGCACACCAACATAATCTACCGACACGCGCTTGTTAGTTTCCTTGTACTTGGCACCAAGGTACTCATGATGAATTTCCAAACTCAGACCAAAGTTGTTTGTAAACATATAGTCTGCACCAAAACTCCATTCCAAACCCAACTTGCTTTTGGCATCGCTGTTGTTCGTGAACGTTGACAAAGCACCACCAAATCGTGTCTTATAGCTGAACTCGCCCTGCTCCTGGGCATTCATGTTCATCGTAACCATTATGGCGGCTACAACCATTAGTAAAATCTTTTTCATATTGCCTAATTGATTAAAGTTTCTCAGTAGATTATTCGCACAAATGCCGTGCAAAGATATGGAAAAATTGTGATTTACAAGTTATTCGAAAGAAAGATTTTGTCTTTTCGGCGAAGGAGGGACAAAATTCTCTTTATTTTGTTTTTTTATTCATATTATTCCGTCATTTCAACTTTTTTTGCGTATTTTTGTCGCAACAAATCAAACATAGAAGGATTATGACTACAATTCAGAGAATGAAATCGACACGAATGGCACCATACATTGGACTGATGCAAGAGATGACTCGTGAGGAGAAGCAGATTGTAGTGACGTTTCTCACGGAATCAATGGAGGAGCCAAAAGCAAAGCGACAGGTGCCCGAGGAATTCAAGAAGCTGCGCGGCATGGTGAACATCAGCGAGGAAGATATGGCACAAGACTCACACTTAGCACATATCATGGAACGATGAAACGCATATTTCTTGATACTAATATTTTGATTGACTACATTGACAACCGCATAGGTGCTGACAATGCAGAACAAATCTTCGCATGTGGTTTTTCGGGCGAGGCATTATTGTTTGCTTCTTCGCTCAGTTTCGCCAACATGGCTTACATCATCAAAGACACAACGCAAGAGAAGAAGTACAATGCGTTGCGTCAAATGGCAGACATTGTGGAGATTGTCAATTTGGGCAAACAGGAGGTAATGGCAGCCATTGCACATCCGGTTAAGGACTTCGAGGATATGCTGCAATACCAGTGCGCTAAGGCTGCGGGCTGCGACTACATAGTAACAAATGACCGTCGGCATTACGATTTCTCTGACATTGAGCACTTCACATCGAGTGACTTTGTTGCACATTTGGATGAATTTTTGAAGAACGAATC
>CADBXS010000141.1 GCA_902798705.1 uncultured Bacteroidales bacterium | reverse complement strand
GGCGGAAATACTCGTGACGAGGATAAGAGAGGAACGAGCGGGAGTCGGTGAGCATACCTACGAAACGGCTGAGGAGTCCGAGGAGGGAGAGGCTGTTCATCTGCTTCTGCATACCGTCCTTCTGATCGAGGAACCACCAACCTGAACCGAACTGAATCTTGCCTGGGATAGTGCCGTCCTGGAAGTTACCGAGCATGGTGGCAATGACTTCGTTGTCGGATGGATTGAGGCAGTAGAGGATAGTCTTGGTAAGCTTGCCTTCCATCGTGAGCTTGTTGAGGAATTTCGACATCGCCTTGGCAGTGGTGAACTGTCCGATGGAGTCGAAACCTGTGTCAGGACCGAGGAGGTTGAACATCTTGGTGTTGTTGTCGCGGATAGCTCCGTAGTGGAACTGCTGTGCCCAAGAGGTATCGTAGTCCATCTCAGCAAACTTAATCATCATGCATGACTTGAACTTGAGGATTTCCTCGCGTGTGAGTTCGTTGCCAGCATAGACCTTGTCGAAGATGGCATTGATTTCTGCGTCGGTGTAGTCCTCTGCATAGAATTCCTCGATGCCGTGGTCGGAGAGCTTACAACCCTGCTCAGAGAAGAAGTCGTGACGCTTCTGGAGTGCGTCGAGCATGTCCTGGAACTTGCTGATGGTCACGCCGCTCACTTCTGCGAGCTTCTCAACGTATGCACGGAAGTTTGCTGGTACTTCCACTGCCATTGCCTTGTCGGGACGCCATGTAGGGAGCATCTTTACCTTGAAGCCTGACTCGCGTGTCTTGATGTGGTACTCGAGGGAGTCAACAGGATCGTCGGTGGTACAAACTGTCTCTACATTGTATTTCAGCATGAGTCCGCGAGCAGAGAGCGATGGGTCGTTCTTGATTTTCTCGTTTGCCTCGTCGTAGATTTCGCGGGCTGTCTTAGGATTGAGTATCTTGTCGATGCCGAAAGCGGTTTTGAGCTCGAGGTGAGTCCAGTGGTAGAGTGGGTTGCGGAAAGTGTAAGGCACGGTTTCTGCCCACTTCTCGAACTTCTCCCAATCGGTGGTGTCCTTGCCTGTGCAGAAACGCTCTGGCACACCGTTGGAACGCATGGCACGCCACTTGTAGTGGTCGCCACCGAGCCATACTTCTGTGATGGAGGAGAAATGTTTGTCTTCTGCTACCTGCTGAGGGATGAGGTGGCAGTGGTAGTCGATAATCGGCATCTTAGCCGCATGTTCGTGGTATAACTTCTCTGCAGTTTCGCTCTGCAAGAGGAAGTTTTCGTCCATGAATTTTTTCATGATGGTGTTTTTATGGTTTATGGGGGTTTTGGTTTTTTGGGATTAATGGGTTTAATGGGAGCCCTCCTGACCTCCCCAAGAGGAGAAGGAGAAGGGAAAAGTGAAGAGTGAAAAGTGAAAAATGCCTTCCGGATAAAATCGCTTCACGCTCCACACTTCACGCTTCACTTTTCTCTCCCCCTCGGGGAGCTGGTGGGGGCTGACCTTGTTTATAAAATAGTCTTAACGGCTTCGAGCATACCTTTCTCCTGAATGAGGTCGAGGTATTCCTTTACGAGTGCGGTGAGGCCTGGAACGGTCTGGTTGAGGTTTTCCTTCCAGATGTTCTCGGCAGCAAGAACGCCTTCAGCTACGCGCTGGGTGTCGCCAGTAGCCCAGAGGTCCTTGAGGAGCTGCATGATTTCAGGAGCATCGTTTGGCTCGATTGGAGCACCGTCGGCACGAGTACCACCCTTGTAGTAGGTGATGATGGCAGCGAGACCGAACACGAGTCCCTTAGGGAGTTCACCCTTGCGCTCGAGAAAAACCTTCACGCCTGGAAGGTCGCGAGTTTCGTACTTAGGGAAGGAGTTGAGCATGATGCTCGTCACCTGATGGTCAACGTATGGGTTGTTGAAACGCTCGAGCACGTCGGAAGCGAACTTGCGAAGTTCTTCCATTGGGAGGTTGAGTGTTTCCATCAACTCTTCGAACTGTACCTTGCGGATGTACTTGCCAAGAACAGGGTGGTTGCAAGCATCGCGAACGATGTTGACGCCTGAGAGGTAAGTGACAGGAGAAAGAACGGTGTGAGGACCATTGAGGAGGGTCACCTTGCGCTCGTGGTAAGGCTTCTCGCTTGGAGCGATGAGCACGTGGAGACCAGCCTTCTCTGCAGGGAATTCCTGACGGAGCGCATTGATTGACATGTTCTCTGGCTTCTCAATCACCCAGAGGTGGAAGATTTCGCCCTGCACGACGAGGTTGTCGGCATAGCAAACCTTCTTCTGAATCTCAGCGATTTCCTTGCGAGGGAATCCTGGAACGATGCGGTCAACGAGTGTTGCGCAAACGTAGTTGTACTTGGTGAACCACTCCTTGAACTTTGCATAATCCTTGCCGAAGTCGTCCTTCCAGAGTTCGATGTACTGATAGATGCACTCCTTGAGGTGGTGTCCATTGAGGAAGATGAGCTCGCAAGGCATGATGATGAGACCCTTCGTCTTATCACCCTTGAATGTCTTGAAGCGACGATAGAGCAGCTGAACGAGCTTGCCTGGATAGCTGGATGCAGGAGCATCGGAGAGTTTGCAAGCAGGGTCGAAGGCGATGCCAGCCTCAGTGGTGTTGGAAATCACGAAACGAATCTCTGGCTGGTCAGCTAAAGCGAGGAATGCGGAGTTCTGAGTGTAAGGATTGAGCGCACGGCTGATGCAGTCGATGCGGGTGAGGGAGTTCACCTTCTCGCCATTGAGACGACCCTGGAGATTGACATGATAGAGGCAGTCCTGTGCGTTGAGCCAGTCAACCATACCACGCTCGATAGGCTGAACAACAACTACGGATGAGTTGAAGTCAGTCTTCTGGTTCATGTTGTAGATGATCCAGTCAACGAAACAACGAAGGAAGTTACCTTCACCAAACTGAATGATTCTCTCGGGTGCATGGCTCTTAGGCGCAGTGCGTGAATTGAGTGCTTTCATTTTTTCTTACGATAGTTATTATTTAGTTAATGGAAAAATATTGTATAACTCATGGTTTCCTTTGTCACAAAGAGATAGTCAGTGCAAAGGGGATGCACTGTACTGTGACCGTTGCATAAGCCAAGAACAAGAAGTGAAAAAGCAGAACAATCAGCCTTGCTACTCAAGCATCAAACTCTTGACGTTCTCAACTTTTCATCTTGTTTTCGTTGCGAAATTACATTTTTTTCTTGAATAATAAAAAATAAAGTCCTAATTTTGTACGATTTTCAATGTTATTTGGATTTTTATGATGAAATTTTTCTCCATATTTGCAATTCTGTTAGGTTGTATTTCAGTCAAGGCCCAAGAAAACGGGGTGTTCATCAACAATCTGAAATCACTGCGTGTGGAAATAAACGGATTGTGGAATTCGGATCCTGTGATGAATCTTGGAGGAGCGAATTGGGCGGAAATAAGTTTCGACGACTTACAACACAACTATGTGAGATACACCTACAAAATTACGCATTGCGATGCCGACTGGGAACCGTCGGACTTGCTGGAAAGCGACTACATGGATGGATTCAACGGCATGAGAATCGAAGACTACCAACCTTCAACCAGCACTGCCATGCTCTACAATCACTATTCGCTCCGCATTCCGAACGACGACGTAAGGCTAAAGGTAAGTGGCAACTACAAGATAGAAATCTTTGAAGATGGTGATGATGAACCTGTGGCTCAAGCATGCTTTTCCATTTTGGAGCCCAAGGTGGGTATCGACATTGCCGTTTCGAGCAACACGGACATAGACACCTATCAGAGCCACCAGCAAGTGTCCTTCGAAGTGAACTATTCCACCTACACGGTACATCATCCTGAAACGGAGTTGATGCCTATCGTGGTGCAGAACCGACGCTGGGACAACCATGTGGAGAATCTGCGTCCAACGTATCTGAAGACCAATACACTGGTGTTCAACCACAACCGAAAGTTGATATTTCCTGCAGGAAATGAATACCGTCGTTTCGAGGTGTTAGACGACCATGTGCCTACTATGCGCATCGAAGCTATGCGATATGAGAAACCCTACTATCACGCCTTCGTGATGGAGGATGTGCAACGCATCAACTATATCTACGACCAAGACCAAGACGGAAGGTACTATGTGAGGAACAGCGACGATATTGACAGTGCATGGGAAAGTGAATACTACATCACCCACTTCCGACTGGCTATGCCTCAGATTCCTGGCGGAAACCTCTATTTGAACGGGGACTTCACCAACGGACGATTGGTGGACGACTACAAGATGGAGTACAACTTACTGGAGCACGTGTATGAAATAGCCATGCCTCTGAAACAAGGTTCTTACAACTACCAGTACCTATTTGTACACGATGGCGACAACGTGGGACAGACAGCTCAGAGCGAAGGCGATTTCTATCAGACAGAAAACGAATACGGGGTGTATATCTACCACCGTCCATTCGGTGAAAGATACGACCATTTGGTAGGATATAATAAGGTGAAATACTTGGGAAACAAGTAGCCTACCCTACTCTCTTCCTTCTTTATAAAATAAGGAGGGGATTTTTTAACACGACAAAATAGAGCGACATGAAAAGACTGATTTTTTGTATATTAGCAGCGGCATTGATTGTCAATGCCGCTGCACAAGACTTGCAAAAGATATATTCCGACTATTTGAAAAACTACAGCAGGGCAGATGCTCGACTGTCCCCCACATCCACACTGGAATCGTGCTTGGTGAATGATGACAACAAGACCATACGTCTGACCTGCAGTGGAGGATTCAGCGAGCAATTCTTTACAGAAGAAGCGGTGAATCGCATCTACCGCAACTTCAAGGAATTGCTACCTCAGAAATATAAGCACTACAAATTAACAATTGTTACCGACCAGCACGCCATCGAGGAACTCATCCCGAATGCCATGCGACAGGGAAAGAAAGACAAGTCGAGACGTTGGGAATACGAAAGCAAGGAAGAGGCATGGGTGACGAACCTCTCGCGCCCTTATGACATTCAGCACGGACTCGATGGTACACACATCTCGCTGTGGCAAAGTCATGGAAAGATTTATCGAGAAAACAAAGGTGTGTGGGAATGGCAACGTCCTCGACTCTATTGCACCACCGAGGATTTGTTTAGCCAGACTTTTGTCATTCCTTTCATCATCCCAATGCTGGAAAATGCTGGGGCGGTGGTCTATACCCCTCGTGAGCGCGACTGGCAGCGGAATGAGGTAATCGTTGATAACGATGCTCCGAAACGGGATGGACTATATCTGGAGGACGTGGCTCAACGTCGTGCAAAATACAAATGGCATACGAGTGAAGTGTATGGTTTTTCACGTATCAAGAATGTGTATTACGCAGGTGAGAATCCATTTACTCATGGCACAGCTCGCTATGTGCAGAGCGTAAGTTCGGAGCGCAATGCCACAATAGCTCAATGGGTGCCAAACATTCCTGAA
>CADBXS010000140.1 GCA_902798705.1 uncultured Bacteroidales bacterium | reverse complement strand
CGATGCTAGATAAAATCATCATTCTGTTTCCCGCATCCTTTGTCCAGACGATGCCCACAACGGTTTGAATAGGCATTTTCTCACCAGTTTTCAGATTCATGATACTGTCACCGGACATCTCCAATGGATTTTTCCGCATCATCTCCACAGGTACCATCTGGTTCACCATGTTCAAAGCCCAGAAGGGGTCTCTCTTTACACCCGTTTCCCTATCACTCTTTGCTAATTCTATGCCAGCCTTACCTCCTGTGTACATGCAGTAACAAGTATGGAACATAGAAATACCGATGCCAAATACGATAGCTGCAATCAGCAACCCGCAATACAAGTTAAATTTCTTTTTCATAAGTTTCTTTGTTTTGGTTGTTATTATTATTATTATTAATGTATTATTATGAATTTTATCGTTTTATTTGACTCATTTATCGTCTTTCGATAATTATTTTCGGTACAAAGGTAAAACATCTTTTAATAACTTCCTTTAATAACTTCCAAATAAAAACGAGAAAAAATTATCGAAAAACAATAATTTCTTCTCGTTTAGCTGTTTTTGTGGTGATATAGACCACTTTTTCTTAGAAATCGTCGTTGTTGTCCTCTTGGTGGTGGGAAGGTGCCATGAAGTAGGGGTTGGGACGTATGCTTTCAAACACGTGTTGGAAGATGGCTTGTCCCTCTTCGAGCCTTTCAGCGGTGGCGGCTACTTGGATGCCACACAGATAACCGTTCATGGTTTTGGAACCGTCAAACACATAGACACCCTCTTTACCCTTCCAGTTGAGGATGTAGAGGCTGTCAGTCTTCTGGATGCTCGCCTTGTTGAAGATGGAGTCTTCATGCTCCTCGTAGAGGAAATCGTAGAATGCCTCGAAATGCTCTTCGGGAATCAACGTGAATTCACCGATTTCACAACTGATGGAAAGGGTGTGGTCGGCATTGAGGAACTTGATGAAAAGCGGGTTAGACTCATCCATCTCCCATGTTTCTGGCACGTCAAGGATGTATGGAAGACGTCCGTTCTCGTAAGTTTTATATGCTGTTTCCTGTTCACATGAGGTGATGAACAGAAGCGTCAATGCAAATACAATGAATATACCTAACTTTTTCATTTCTCATTTATCATTTCTCATTTAGCGCAGCGCACTTCAAGAATATTTCCTCGGATATCGGAAGAGAATCGCCAAGATGAGCGCCACACCGATGAGCATGGGGTAGTAGAGATTGGGGATGATGGCGATGGGGTTCACTTCTGACAATCCCGCTGCAATCAGCACCTGTGCACCATAAGGGAGGAGTCCTTGCGTGAAGCAGGAAGCCGTGTCGAGGATGGAGGCTGACTTGCGAGGGTCAATGCGAAAACGCTGGGCAATGTCTTTCGAAATGGGACCCGTCGTGATGATGGCTACCGTGTTGTTGGCGGTACATACATTGACCAGACTGGTGAGTGCTGCAATGCTCATCTCGCCAGCCCGTTTGCTCTGGATGTTGCGCGTCAAAGCCTTGATGATAAGTTCGATGCCCCCGTTGTGGCGAATGATTTCGAGCATGCCGCCAGCAAGAATTGTGACGATAATAAGTTCAGACATGCCCATCATGCCCTCGTTCATGGCGGCAAACCAGCCAAACACGTCATACGTGCCCATCACCATGCCGATGATGCCTGTGAGGAAAATGCCGATGCCCAAACTCAGCAAGACATTCACGCCACTGATGGCAAGAATGACGACTGCCAGATAGGGGAGCACCAGCCAGAAATTCGCCTCGCCCACCTCTGTAGGGGTGCTGACACTTTCGCCCAAGAAGAAATAGACGATGAGCATCAGCAAAGCCACAGGCGCCACAATGCAGATATTCACACGGAATTTGTCCTTCATGCTGCAACCCTGTGTCTGTGTTGCCACGATGGTGGTGTCGCTGATGAAGGAGAGATTGTCGCCAAAGTATGTGCCACCCACCACAAGACCAATCATCATCGGGGTGGAGATGCCCGACTGCTGAGCGATGCCCACTGCCAAAGGGGTGAGTGCGGCAATGGTGCCACAACTGGTGCCTATGCTCAGCGAAATGAAGCATGAAGCCAGGAAGATGCCTGGCAAGATGGCTTGTTCGGGCAAGTATTTCAAGGCGAGATTCACCGTGGCATCCACGGCGCCCATCGTCTTGGCAGAAGCGGCAAAAGCACCGGCGAGGATGAAGATGGCAAGCATCAGCACCATCGTCGAGTTTCCTGCGCCCTTGGCAAAGATCTTGATGCGTTCGTTCATCGTGCCTCTCACGGTCAATAGGGCATAAGTGGCACTGACCAAGAATGCCACGGCGATGGGCACCTTGTAGAAATCCTGCGCAATGATGCTGGTGACCAGATAGAGCACAAGGAATACGATGAGCGGACTGAGCGCTTTCATTTTCTCATTCTTTCATTTTCTCATTCTTCACTATAGTGTCACGCCATTCTTGAAGATGGCGATTTCTTGATAGTTCTTCTTCTCGTTCCATGTCAGTTCTCCACTTGCTATCGCTATGACTTTCTGACAGAAACGCTTAAACACATCAACCATTGGTTCACCTTCCACGATGGTACCTGCATTGAAGTCAATCCATGTGGGTTTGTTCTTGGCGAGTGTGGAGTTTGTGCTCACTTTCAGCGTGGGAACGAAGGTGCCGAATGGTGTGCCTCGTCCCGTTGTGAAGAGCACGATATGACATCCAGATGAAGCCAAAGCGGTGGATGCCACAAGGTCATTGCCGGGTGCGGAAAGCAAGTTCAGCCCCTTCACGGAAAGACGCTCGCCATAGGGCAACACACCCTTCACGGCACTCTTGCCACATTTCTGTGTGCAACCCAGCGCTTTCTCTTCCAGTGTGGAGATGCCGCCAGCCTTGTTGCCCGGTGATGGGTTTTCACCCACTGGTTCACCATGCGACAGGAAATATTGCTTGAAGTCGTTGACGAGATGCACGGTTTCATCGAACAATGCACGATTCTCGCAACGGTTCATCAGGATGGTTTCTGCACCGAACATCTCAGGCACCTCGGTGAGCACGGTGGTGCCACCTTGACTTACGATGAAGTCGCTGAACACGCCCAAGAGCGGGTTGGCTGTGATGCCCGAAAAACCGTCAGAACCGCCACATTTCAAGCCCACACGGAGCTCTGAGAGTGGAATCGCCTCACGTTGGTCTTTCGAAGCGATGGCATAGAGTTCACGCAGAATCTTCATGCCTTCCTCCACTTCGTCACCCTCCACTTTCTGGCTGACCATGAAACGGATGCGCTCCTTGTCGTAGTCGCCTAACAGTTGCTCGAACTGGTCGGGTTGGTTGTTTTCACATCCCAAACCCACCACAAGCACAGCACCAGCATTGGGGTGCAACACCAAGTCGCGCAACACCTTGCGGGTGTTCTCGTGGTCATCAGAGAGCTGCGAACAACCGTAGTTGTGCGGAAAAGCAACGATGCGGAGAGGGGTGGGGAGTTGAGAGTTGACAGTTGACTGTTGAGAGTTGACTTCCTGCTTGAGCTTTTCAGCCAATTGGTTGACAATGCCGTTCACGCATCCTACAGTCGGCACAATCCACACTTCGTTGCGGATGCCCACCTCGCCATTCTTGCGGCGATACCCTTGGAAGGTGAGTTGCTCTTTGGTGAACCACTCCTCATAGGCTGGATTGGTCAGTTCCTTCTTGTCAACAGGTTGATACTCATAATCCAACAAACCCGAAAGATTCGTCTGGATATGTTCATGACTAACCCAGTCCCCTTTCTTGTGGTTTTCCTTCAGATGTCCGATAGGATAACCATATTTGATGACATTCTCCCCTTCGACAAGGTCGGAGAGGAGAATCTTATGTCCAGCTGGAACGTCGTCGTTCAGCGTGATGTTTTGTCCGTCAATGTGGATGCTTTCGCCCTTTTTGAGAGGCTCGATGGCAACCGCCACATTGTCGGCAGGGTTGATCTTGATTGTTTTCATTGCAGATGAATTAGCAACTCAACTCTCCGACTACTTCAGCGCAGCCTTGGTGAGTGTGGTGGCTTGGTCGTAAGCTTTTTCCCAGTCAGTGTCAAGGCAGAAAGGAGTCATCGTGGTCTTGTCGTTCACATAGGCATTGGCTCTTTCCTTGTCTGTGTCCTTGAACATGGGGTTGAACTTGCTGGCATCTGTATAAATTTTGATGATTTCCAAGCGCTTGGCGGGAGAGATGGCACGAGCCTTTTCCAGATTGACCTGGAAGTCGGTGATGAACGAAGTCATGTTCACAGCCTGGCTGTCATAGAAGTAAGTGTCCTTCTTCAAGCCGCGCTTCTGCACCATCATGGAAAGGTAGTTCAGGGCAGTCACCTTGAACTGGTTAATCTGAATTTCCTCGTCAGAAGATGCTGGGTTGTTCACCACTTTCGTAGCGTTGTCGCGTACGGTCTTGAAAAGGTCTTGCGCCTGAACGCTTGCCACTGATGCCATCAGCACAAGCAAAGAGAGAATGATTTTTTTCATATCGTTATCAGTTACTTTATCAATAAGATGTTGCAAAGTTACTCTTTATCAGCGAAAAAACTGACAGAAAATGCCGTAAATGTTTGTTTCTTAATGATGTTTAACACTTATTGCCCTGCAAACTCGCTGATTTCGTAATTATTAGCCACAGCCAGACGCGCACAGTTCTGCAACAATCGTCGGTTTGTGTCGTTCACCTGTCCCAAATCCGTGCTCTTGCCATACGTGGTGTTGTCCTCACGGATGCTGCGGTTCATGCAGGGGGCGATGATGCTTTCAAAGAACGTGCATGCCAGCAGGTATCGTCCGGCATAGTTGCTGATGTGCGTGCCGTCACGCGTCAGTTCGTTGTCCACCTTCAGTGCCTCCACCTCTCTGGCATTCTGCACAGCCGTTCCGCATGGAATGACCAAATCGATGCCCGATGCCGCCTTCATCTTCCTCACCGCTGTGCAGATGCTCTTCCACATGTTCTTCTGATTCTTGTATCTCGTCAGGTTCTTGGCATTGGAAGCATACGCCCAAGTCTCGTTGAAGGCAAACGTGGTGCGAGCCGACAGCTTGGTGATGTTGTATGCCTGAATCAGTTTCGACAGATAAGGTTCGTAAGACGTGTAATCACCCGATTCCAATGAATACTGCTGCCACACCACCACGTCGTAAGGGAACCGTTGCATCACCTCTCCGATGCTCGTCGTCTTCTCCAGCTGCACCTCACCTTGACTGTTATAGCGATACAGTTCATACACTTTCTCTCCGCTCTTGTAAAACTCGTAGTGCTGCTTCATCGAACAGCCACCCTTGTAGAGCACATACACATTCACGTTGTTCATGCCCAGCGAACTCAGAATGGAAGGCAATGCCGCGCTGGTGTCGATCGAGAACGAATTGCCGATGAAGAGCACATCCAGCTTCTGTGGCAAGTAGGGTAGAGGTGCATTGTACAGATAGCCCGTAGATTGCTGCAAAGCTGCACTTTCCTTCTGAGCCTGCGTGTCAGCCGCAGTCTTCTGGTTGAAGGTGGTCTTGTCCGTCTTCCCCGAAGTTTTAACCGTTGACTGCTTCGTGGTTGTCTGTTTTGCCGGTGCCTGTTTCGTGCTGCCCTGCTTCGTCGTGTTGGCAGGCACAGTCTTCTTCGTCACAGTTGTTTTCCTCACCACAAGCGTTTGTCCGTTTGTTGTCTTATTTGTCTGCGCCATTCCCTGCAAGCAGAGAGCGAACAGCATTCCAATCCAAATCAATCTTTTCATATCCATCCTGTTTTTTTAATTTCGAGTGCAAAGTTACAGCACAAAAAAAGAGTGACCAAAAAAATCCAAAAAAAAATGAAAACCTTGTACTTTTGCAAACATTGTCCCCAAACCTTGCACTATTTCAATGTCTGCAACTCGTTTGTGGGCAAGACTTACGTTCGTTTGTGAGGAACACTTACACTCGTTTGTGGAATACACTTGCAAG
>CADBXS010000139.1:3092-10275 GCA_902798705.1 uncultured Bacteroidales bacterium | reverse complement strand
GCCATCCAAAGCCTTCCATAATATATTATATATAATAATGAGGAGAATCGCCATCCAAGGGCGCATCGGTTCGTTTCACGACATCGCCGCCCATAAATTTTTCGACGACGAGCCTATCGAAATCGTTTGTTGCGACACGTTCGAACAGGTGTTTGAGGAAATGAAGCAAGACTCCAACGTAATAGGACTCATCGCTATTGAGAACACCATCGCAGGCAGTCTGCTCCACAACTACGAACTGTTGCGCGAAAGCGGTATGCAAATCGTGGGTGAGCACAAGCTTCGCATCTCGCACAGCATCATGTGTCTGCCCGACGACAACTGGGAGGACATCACGGAAGTGAATTCGCATCCTGTGGCACTGATGCAATGCCGTAACTACTTGAAGCGGCATTCGTTCCTGAAGGTGGTGGAAACCGACGACACGGCTGGTTCAGCCAAGGAAATCAGCGAGAAGCAACTGCACGGCCATGCTGCCATTTGTTCGAAATTCGCCGCACCACTCTATGGCATGAAAATTTTGGAAGAAGGTATCGAGACCAACAAGCACAATTTCACTCGCTTCCTTGTTATCAGCGACCCATGGATAGCAGAAAGCCTTTGCAGTCCGCACAAGTCGAACAAGTCGAGCATTGTGTTCTCGCTTCCTCATGCTGAAGGTAGTCTTTCGCAAGTGCTCTCCATCTTCTCGTTCTACCGCATCAACCTCACGAAGATTCAGTCACTGCCCATCATTGGACGCGAATGGGAATACATGTTCTACGTGGATGTGACCTATGATGACTACACACGCTATCGCCAGTCAATCGACGCCATGCGTCCTCTCACCAAACAACTGAAAATTTTAGGAGAATACATAGACGGAAAATCAACCATTGAATAGAATCAACTTTATGAATATCCAACCAGCTAACCGCATCGCTTCCGTGAGCGAATACTATTTCAGTCGCAAGGGTAAGGAGATTGCCCGCCTCAACGCTGAAGGAAAAGACATTATCAGTCTTGCCATTGGCAGTCCCGACATGCCACCATCGAAGGAGACCATCGAAACGCTCTGCAACGTGGCTCAACAAGACAACACACACGGTTATCAACCCACAGTGGGAATTCCCGAACTGCGCCAAGCCATGGCTCGCTTCTACAAGCGATGGTACGACGTGGACCTTGACCCCAAGACGGAAATCCAGCCTCTCATCGGTTCGAAGGAAGGCATCCTACACGTCACTCTGGCTCTCTGCAACCCTGGAGACAAGGTGCTCATTCCCAACCCAGGCTATCCTACCTACACAGCTCTGAACCGACTGCTCGGCACAAAAATCGTGAATTATGACTTACTGGAGGAAAACGGCTGGCAACCCGACTTCGACCAACTCGAAGCAATGGACTTGAGCGACGTGAAGATTATGTGGACCAACTACCCACACATGCCTACTGGCGGTCGTGCCACTCGTCAACTCTATCAGAAAATCGTGGACTTTGCCCATCGTCATAACATCGTCGTAGTGAACGACAATCCTTATAGCTTCATTCTCAACGAGGGTGAGCATCTGAGCATCCTGCAAGTGCCGGCCACAAATGCCACGTTCGTGGAATGGATTCTTCGCGTGAAGAGCAATATCGACTCTGGCACATTCCGCGGACTACAGTTGGCTGCAGCCAAGGCTTACGAAAACTCTGATGAATGGCATCTGCAAGCCAACGTAAAGACATATCAGAACCGCCGTCGCATAGCAGAGGCCATCATGACGCGCATCGGCTGTAAGTTCGACCCTCAACAGACAGGTATGTTCCTGTGGGGACGCATTCCTGATTCCTACAACGACGTGGAAGAACTCACGGAGAAAGTGCTCCACGAAGCTCGTGTGTTCATCACCCCTGGCTTCATTTTCGGCAGTAACGGCAAGCGTTATGTTCGCATTTCGCTTTGTGCAAAAGACGAAAAGATGGAAGAAGCCCTCAAACGCATTGAAGCAGTTTTCAAATAAAAAACAAACAAAAAACCACATACTTATGGAACTCCAAATCGAACCCCTCAACCTCCCTGGCGTAGAAGCCAAACGACCTCTCATCATTGCTGGTCCATGCAGCGCTGAAACCGAAGAGCAAGTGATGACTACCGCTCGTCAACTTGCCAACAACGGCATCAAGATATTCCGAGCAGGAGTGTGGAAGCCTCGCACCAAACCAGGAGGCTTCGAAGGACACGGCGAAAAGGCGCTTCCTTGGTTGAAGCAAGTGAAAGAAGAAACGGGAATGCTCATAGCAACCGAAGTGGCAACCCCTGTTCATGTGGAACTCGCACTCAAGTATGGCATTGACATCCTCTGGGTAGGTGCTCGCACTTCAGCCAATCCATTTGCTGTGCAGGAACTGGCAGACGCATTGCGTGGCATCGACGTGCCCGTCTTGGTAAAGAACCCTGTGAATCCCGACCTTGAACTCTGGATAGGTGCATTGGAACGCATCAACGGAGCTGGCATCAAGCGACTCGCTGCCATCCACCGCGGATTCTCGAGCTACGATAAGAAAATCTATCGAAACCTGCCTATGTGGCAAATTCCAATTGAGTTGCACCGTCGCATTCCATCCATGCCTGTCATCTGCGACCCAAGTCACATCGGTGGACGCCGCGACCTCATCGCCTCCCTCTGCCAGCAGTCGATGGACCTTGGCATGGACGGACTCATCATCGAAAGCCATTGCGACCCTAACAATGCATGGAGCGATGCCAGCCAACAGGTTACCCCCGACATTCTTGAGTATATCCTCAATCTGCTCGTCATCCGCGACAAACCAGTGACTACAGAAAACATCACAGCACTCCGCCGACAAATTGACGAAATCGACAACGGTCTGATTGACCTCTTGGCTAAACGTATGCGTATCAGTCGCGAAATCGGTCAGTACAAGAAGGAACACAGCATGACCATCGTGCAGACCAGTCGTTACAGTGAAATTCTCGACAAGCGCAGTGCACAGGGTTCTCTCTGTGGTATCGACACCCACTGCACTCGTCAAATCTTTGAGGCCATCCACGAGGAAAGTGTTCGCCAGCAAATTGAGATTCTGAACAAATAATCGCACAAAGAAACATTGTCAGACTTTTTCTACTTCAGAAAAGAAGACCGTAGAGTGATTGTGTTGTTGGCAATCGTGGCGGTGTTCTGCGTAGGAGTGATGCTTGTTGTAAATGCCTTTCACTCGAAAGACAAACCTACAAGCCCAGCCACTTCCACCGAGCATTTGACGTCTGATACCATCTATTCGCAAGAAGGACAATCGGCTTCAGAAGACACATTTTCGGCAGAAACAAGCGAACGGATTGCTCCGTTCGACCCCAACACCATCGATTCAGCTACGTTGGTAAGCTATGGAGTTCAGGCGTGGAAAGTGAAGAACTTTATTCACTATCGCAATGCAGGGAAAGTGTTTCGCTCTGCTGACGACATGCTCGACACATACGGATGGACAAAAGACGACCTCAAAACTCTTCGCCCATACATTCGCATCGGTAAGGCTTTTCAGAAAAAGGAACACGTCACTGCCCCTTACGAGAAAGAGCAAAGAAGCAACGAAGAGACAGCAAAGCGGGATTCCCTCCGAAGCTATATGTCGAACAAATTCAAGGAGCACACACTCGTTGACATCAATACAGCCGACACCACGCTTCTGAAACGCATTCCGGGCATCGGTTCCCACTTTGCCCGTAGCATTGTCCGCTACCGCGAAAAGTTGGGTGGTTACCATCAGACTGAACAACTCATCGAAATCCATGATTTTCCAACAGAAACGCTCGACTGGTTCACTGTTTCCACACCACTGCTAAAGAAAATTGACATCAACAAAGCAGATTTCAAGCAGATGGCATCGCATCCCTACATCGGTTACGATAACACGAAGCGAATCAAGAATTACCAACGTCTCTATGGCAACATCAAAAGCATCGACCAACTGGAGACACTACAATTCTTCAGCAAAGATGAACTTCAACGGCTTCTCCCCTATCTTGAAGGATTCTAATTTTATTCATCAGACACAAATCATTATACAACTCCAATCATGAAAATACTGATTCTTGGTGCAGGCAAAATGGGTTCGTTTTTCACCGACCTGCTCAGCTTCGAACACGAAGTGGCTGTTTACGACATCGACCCAATGAAGATGCGTTTTCTTTACAATACACAGCGTTTTACGACGATGGAGGAAATCGAGACTTTCCGTCCCGACCTCGTCATCAATGCAGTGAGTTTGAAATATACAATTGAGGTGTTCCGTCAAGTTTTGCCACATTTGCCAAAAGAATACTGCATCATCAGCGATATTTCTTCTGTGAAGACTGGCTTTAAGGAATTCTACGAGCAAAGCGGATTCCACTATGTGAGTACCCACCCAATGTTTGGTCCGACCTTCGCAAACCTCGGCAAACTCAATGACGAGAATGCCATCATCATCAACGAAGGCGACTACATGGGACGTTGTTTCTTCAAGGACCTCTACGCACAACTCGGTCTGCACATTTGTGAATATTCATTCGACGAGCACGACCGCACCGTAGCTTATTCCTTGTCTATCCCATTCATTTCCACTTTCGCCTTTGCGGCTGTGATGAAGCATCAGGACGCACCAGGCACCACCTTCAAGCGACACATGAAGATTGCCAAAGGCGTGCTCAGCGAGGACGATACACTGCTTCGCGAAATCCTGTTCAATCCTTACACCAAGGACCAAGTGGCACAAATCCGTTCGGAGATGAAGGAAATCATCGAAATCATCGACACGAAAGACGAGGATCGTATGCAGCGATTCCTCACAAAGATTCGAGCAAATATCAAGTAAGCTGTCGATTCAGACAAAGGAATGGGGCTTAGTCGCAACAACGTGACTAAGCCCCATTCCTTTGTGATTCATCATGAAATAGCTCCCCAATAGACATTCGACTTTCGCAGTTCCTGCAATCGTCGCCATAGGATGGCATTGGCTGGATTCTGCTCTTCCGGGTCATTGTCAAGCACTTCCTGTGCCAAATCACGAGCTGCCTGAAGCACCATTCCGTCGCGTGCAAGATTTGCAACCTTCAAGTCGAAAGCCATACCACTCTGTGCCGTTCCTTCTAAATCGCCTGGACCACGCAACTTGAGGTCTTGCTCAGCTATTTCAAATCCATCCGTGGAATCCACCATAATCTGTATGCGCTTGCGAGTTTCCTGCGATATCCTGTAATTGGTAACCAAGATGCAAAACGATTGTTCGGCACCACGTCCCACTCGTCCTCGCAACTGATGAAGCTGACTGAGGCCGAATCGCTCGGCGTTCTCAATCACCATCACCGAAGCATTTGGCACATTCACACCCACTTCAATCACTGTGGTAGCCACAAGTATCTGAGTCTCACCATTGGCAAAGCGTTGCATCTCGGCATCCTTTTCTGCCGACTTCATCTGCCCGTGCACCTTTGAAACCTTGCAATCGGGGAAATACTCACAAATCTGCTCGTAACCATCTTTCAAATTCTTGAGGTCGAGTTTCTCGCTCTCTTTGATGAGAGGATACACCACATACACCTGTCTGCCCAAGTCGATTTGCTTGCGGATGGCCAGGTTGAGACTCTTGCGGTGTGCATCAAAACAGTGCTGGGTGACGATGGGTTTTCGTCCTGGCGGCAACTCGTCAATCACACTTACATCGAGGTCACCATAAAGCGTCATGGCAAGTGTACGTGGAATTGGCGTGGCAGTCATCACCAGCACATGAGGTGGCACCACATTTTTCTTCCACATCTTCGCACGCTGCTCCACACCAAATCGGTGCTGCTCGTCGATGATGGCAAGTCCAAGGTGCTGAAAGAGTACATTTTCCTCTATCACAGCATGGGTTCCCACCAAAATGTCAACACTGCCATCGAGCAGACCATCCAAAATTGCCTTTCTCTTTTTCCCTTTCACACTGCCTGTCAACAATTCAACACGCACTGGCATGTCGCGAAGCATACCACGCAGTGTTTCCAAATGTTGTTCGGCAAGAATTTCTGTAGGTGCCATGATGCAGGTCTGACAACCGTTATCCTTGGCAATCAAAGCACACATCAAAGCAACTAAGGTTTTTCCACTTCCTACATCGCCCTGCAACAGTCGATTCATCTGCTTGCCGCTGCCCATGTCCTTTCGGATTTCTTTGATGACACGCTTTTGCGCTCCTGTAAGTGGGAAAGGTAAATAGTCGTAGAAGAACGAGTTGAAGGCATCACCCACATGTTCGAAGCGGATACCATTAGAATTGCTTGTGCGGTTGCGCTTGTAGCGAAGAATATTCATTTGAACATAGAACAGTTCCTCAAACTTCAAGCGACTCTGCACCCTTCGCAACTGTTCAGCCGACTGCGGATAGTGGATGCCACGCATAGCTTCGTCGCGCGAAGGGAAATGATATCGCTCAACAATGTAAGGTGGCAATGTTTCGGGCAAAGTCTGGTCGAGCATCTGCAACAACTTCGCTGTGAGCTTTGCCACCACAGAGGAATTCATTCCTCGTCTCTTCATCACGTCCGTAGTGTTGTAAGCAGGACGGAGTGATGGTGATGACAGAATCGATGGAGTGTTCCCCTGTTGTTCAGATGCATTCGTTGCTGGCAAGTGGGCATTCAGCAGCATGTCGTCCACGTCCATATCTTCGGGAGCGAACAAGCTCTGCTGATGGGCATCATAATGAATCTGCCCCATGTCATCGGGAGCTTTTTCTATCTCAGGATGCGCAATCTGAAAACGGCCTTTGAAGATGGTAGGCTTTCCAAACACCACATAGCGGCGATGGCAATCGTAAGTCTGGGAAATATACTTGGCACCTTGAAACCACACCAAATCCACCACACCAGTTCCATCGGAGAAATGGGCAATCAAACGTGTCTTACGCCCTACTCCATCCGTCTCGAATGAAAGAATCTCACCTACAATCTGCACGTAAGGCATATTGCCAGTGATTTCGCAAATTCGATAGAAATGAGTGCGGTCAACATACTTGTAGGGAAAGTACTCCAGTAAGTCTCCCACAGTCTTGATGTTGAGTTCTTTTCCCAAGATGTCGGCTCGCTGAGGTCCCACACCTTGCAGATATTTGATGTCTTGGTCAAGTCGAAGCATTAGATGAAACGAAGAACGAAAAACGAAGAGTGAAGAATTAGGAATGAAAA
>CADBXS010000139.1:0-3079 GCA_902798705.1 uncultured Bacteroidales bacterium | reverse complement strand
GAAGAATTAGGAATGAAAAATGAAGAATGAAAAAAAGATTCTTCATTCTTCACTCTTAATTATTTATATCAAAGGGGATTTTACAAACGTTATTAAAGGTTTCCCTTTTCCTTCTCCATGAAGTATTTGTGTGTTGAAGCCATCAACTCGTCTGTTGCCTCTTCATCACAAACGATGATGGCATGCTGGTGCATCTGAATGGCACTGATGGTCCAAACGTGTGTTATTGGCAGCTCAATGGCATGCTTCAAGGCACGAGCCTTGTTGTGACCGTTGGCAACAATCATCACCTCGCGAGCTGCCATCACGGTTCCTACACCTACGGTGAGAGCCTGCTTAGGCACTTTAGTGACATCGTTGTCGAAGAAACGACTGTTTGCAACGATTGTGTCGTATGCCAGAGTCTTGATACGCGTCTTAGAACCCAATGAAGAGAAAGGCTCGTTGAAAGCGATGTGTCCATCAGGACCAATACCACCCATGAAGAGGTCGATACCACCAACAGCCTCGATAGCCTTCTCATATGCATCGCACTCAGCAATAAGGTCAGGAGCATTACCATTCAGGATATGAACATTTTCCTTCTTAATATCGATATGATTGAAGAAGTTCTTCCACATGAAGCTGTGATAACTCTCTGGATGATCTTCTGGCAAACCAACATATTCATCCATGTTGAATGTAACAACGTTCTGGAAACTTACTTTTCCGGCCTTGTTCATCTCAATCAGTTTTGCATATAGGCCAAGAGGAGAACTACCTGTAGGGCAACCCAAAACGAAAGGTTTCTCTGGAGTTGGGTTAGATGCGTTGATTCTTCCTGCAACATACTCGGCTGCCCAACGCGACATCTCCTGATAATTAGGTTCAATAATAACTCGCATTGTTTTCTTTTTTTTAATTAAAAAATATGATTTTTACTATTTCTTTATATTTATATAATAAGGTATCATCCATGTAGGGATTCTTACCATAAATTGATACATCAAAAACGAAACAAATCCTCTCATTCAAATCTATACTTTTTTTCCGTTTTCTTTTGCGGTTGCAAAGTTATAAAAAATCGAAAAAACATGAAAAAAAAATGCGTTTTTTTCGCTTTTGCTATCAAAAAGTTTGATATTTTTCTCGAAAAACCGCGATTTTGTCCTCCAAAACGTCATTTCTTTCGACAAAAAATGATTTTTTGTTATATTTTTTGAATAAAAACTATTTTTTTGTAAGTTTTTTTGGAGGTTTTCAAGAAAAGTGGTAACTTTGTGCCCGTAAACATAAGTCAAAGAGCTTTCCCATTAATTAGTTCATAGACTTTAACAGATGTTGCCACAAGCACAACAACACAAGCAAAAGGCAAGCAAATAGCCACAACGCAAGTGCAAAATGTCAAAAGAGAGCAAATGAAATAAGTGAAGAATTGAGGTTAAAAAACAAGAAATAGAGTTAAGACTGACAATCTTATTTTTCATCATTCTTCATCTATCATTAAATAGTCAAATTATAATCATTCAATAATAACCATTTAAAAAAGAAAAAAACAATTTTATGGACGCAAAAAAAGTATTGGCAGACCTCCAACGTCGCTTTCCTAACGAACCTGAATACCATCAGGCAGTAGCTGAAGTTCTTGGCACTATCGAGGAAGAATACAACAAGCACCCCGAGTTCGACAAGATGAATCTCATCGAGCGCCTCTGTATTCCAGATAGAGTTTATCAGTTCCGTGTCACTTGGATGGACGACAAGGGCAACTACCAGACAAACATGGGCTACCGCGTTCAGCACAACAACGCCATTGGTCCTTACAAAGGTGGTATCCGCTTCCACAGTTCCGTTAACCTCGGAATCCTGAAGTTCCTCGCTTTCGAGCAGACATTTAAGAACTCACTCACCACACTTCCTATGGGTGGCGGCAAGGGTGGTTCCGACTTCTCTCCTCGTGGCAAGAGCAATGCCGAAGTGATGCGTTTCTGCCAGGCATTCATGATTGAACTCACTCGTCACATCGGTCCAGACATCGACGTACCAGCAGGTGATATCGGTGTAGGTGGTCGCGAAGTAGGCTATATGTTCGGTATGTACAAGAAGCTCACTCGTGAGTTCTCAGGTGTTCTCACTGGTAAGGGACTCGAATTTGGCGGTTCACTCATCCGTCCTGAAGCTACAGGTTACGGTACAGTTTATTTCCTCCGTGCCATGCTCCGCACAAAGGGCGACACCATCGAAGGCAAGAAGGTTCTCATCTCGGGTGCCGGCAACGTTGCACAATACGCAGCAGAGAAGGTTCTCCAGCTTGGTGGTCAGGTTATGACAATGTCCGACTCTGATGGTTACATCTACGATCCAGACGGCATCGACCGCGAAAAGCTCGACTACATCATGGAGCTCAAAAACGTTTACCGTGGACGTATCCGTGAATACGCAGAGAAATATCCTTCCGCAAAATATGTTGCAGGTGCTAAGCCTTGGTTCGAGAAGGCAGACATCGCTCTCCCTTGCGCTACTCAGAATGAACTCAACGAAGAGGCTGCTAAGGCACTCGTTGCAAACGGTGTCATCGCCATTTGCGAAGGTGCTAACATGCCAACCACTCCTGAGGCTATCAAGGTTATCCAGGATGCTAAGCTCCTCTACTCTCCAGGTAAGGCTTCCAACGCAGGTGGTGTGTCCGTATCAGGTCTTGAAATGAGCCAGAACTCAGAGCGTCTCTCTTGGTCTTCTGAAGAAGTTGATGCTAAGTTGCTCTGGATCATGGAGAACATCCACGAGAATTGCGTGAAGTATGGTACTGAAGCTGATGGCTATGTCAACTACGTGAAGGGCGCTAACATCGCTGGCTTCATGAAAGTTGCAAAGGCTATGATGGCTCAAGGAATTGTATAATAATTCAACTTAAAAACAACTTTTTAAAATCTTTCATAGCGAAATGGCATCCGAAGTGATTTCGGGTGTCATTTTTTTATTCTTCACTCTTCATTTTCATTTCTCATTTCCAAACTCCCCGGCATACGCCAACGTACAAATCGAAATGCGGATTCCTGGAGCCTTTGCCAACTCTTTTCCACAGGAAATCAACGTGGAA
>CADBXS010000138.1 GCA_902798705.1 uncultured Bacteroidales bacterium | reverse complement strand
CACGATGGACACCCTTGGCTTTGGCTGTGTGATTCCCGCTATTAGGGCTCACTCGGGACTTACACCCATTAGACAATGCTCATGCCGAGCATACCAACAGGACGCATTGGCTCGTGGGTCAATGCGTCCTGTTCGTTCATATTCAACCTCCCAAAAAGGAGAGGCATTTTTTCCTTTGTGCTTTTTACCAGATGCTACGACTCAATTCCATCAGTTCCTTGTCATGATGCTTGCGAGGCTCACACTTGTTGTCGAGAATCATGGTGACACCCGACTCCGCTGTGTATGGTTCCCACTTTGGCAATCCCTTCACATTTGGATTACCAGTCTTGATGAACGCAACCCAAATGCTACTGATGAGTCGCTCGAACTTATAGGCAGCAGGTGAGGCTCCCGTCATCTCGCGCTGCAAGCTGACGTTGTGAAGCATAAAAGGCAATTCCATGCCGTGAGAAGCACCGAGGGCATTGCTTGTCGGCTTCCAAGTGAACAGATAGAGATATGCAGGAGCACCACCTTGTTCGGCCTTCGCTGCTGCTTGTTTCACTGCTCCTGCACGGAAACCAGTATCGACATACGTCATTTCCTTCGGCTCAGCCTTTGGATAGGCCTTTCGGAAAGCAGCGATGTATTTGTCTGCCCTGTCACCCTGACGCTGACGAACTGCGGCTTCAGCTTCCTCCCAAGTCATGTCCTTACTAATATCGAAAGTAAACTCATTGAAGTCGGTACCGATGAGCATAGGCACATCCTTCGATACAGGCGAAGCTGGGTCGAAAGGATGCTGAGGAAGAATCGAACCATCCACCACAGGCGATAGACCACCACGTATGCCCTTTTGTGCAAGACGGCTCACAGCGTAGTTAAGTTCATCGTAAGTAAATTTCGAGAAGTCGGCCTCTGCTGTGGCAGGTTGACCCAATTCCTGAGCGAAAGCCCTTCCGAAAGCTTGTGTCCCTTCAGGCAATGACTGACGCAAGGAGGAACCACTCTGCACGATAGCACGCTTGAAAAGCCCCTTTGCACTTGGCATAGCAAGCAGAGTCGAAACCTTTCCACCACCGCCAGACTGACCACCTATCGTCACCTCGTTGGGGTCGCCACCAAAACGGTCGATGTTGTCGCGTATCCATTCCAATGCTTTCACGATGTCCTGCTGACCGAGGTTCACACTCTGCGAATACTTGCCACCAAGTCCTGTCAGGTCGATGTAGCCAAGCACATTCAAGCGATGATTCAGATTGACGACAACGATGTCACCAAATTCAGCCAAGCCTCGTCCTTCGTAGCAAGGAAGGTCGTGACCAGAACCACCTGAATACCCTCCTCCGTGAATCCACACGAACACAGGTCTCCGCTTGCTATCATTGATGCTTGGCGTCCACACGTTGAGTACCAAACAGTCATTTTCGTCCATCGGTTCCGTTACGAATTGATTACCGAAGCCATAGTCCGTCTGACTGTTGCGGTCGTTCCAGCGGAGCGACTCTCCCTGCGGAGCCTGTGGACCATAGACTTTGCACTGACGCAATTCCGAAAACTTGTCGGGTGCCTGTGGCGGCATGAAGCGCTCAGCCTTGGCATAGCGAATACCCTTAAAAGTGAAAATCGCTCCGTCCTGATAACCCTCAATAGGTCCGTAGATGGTTTGCACACGAGTGTGTTCACCCGCCGTGATAGGCTGTGCCATGCTGCTGAAAGGCAGAAGTGCTGCACACGCCACGCACGCTGCTCGGAGCACAGCCTTTAGAATCTGTTTCTTTTTCATATTGTTGTCCTCATTGATTTACTGGTTCACCTTGATGCGCATGATGGTGAACGACATCGGTGGGAAGTCGTAGCTGAACTGCTTGTCGAAATGACCGAAGAGCGCAGTTTGTGGAGCAATCTTCGTTGGTTGGTCGAAGGAGTTCTCCTCGGTAGCGATGCCACTGAGTGTGATGACCTTTCCCGTTGGGAGGATGCCAGCGCAACCGTCGATGCTGAAGGAGCGACGATAAGGCTGTTCCGTACCATTAACCACCTTGATGACGAGTTCGCCTGTCTGCTCGTCGAAACCCGTCTGGCAGAAGTGACGAGTTTGCTCAGCAGGATGCGCAACAGTTATCTGTTCTCCATCTACGAAAAGGGTGACAGCCATTGGAGTGACCTCCAAACGAATATCGTACCATTTGTCGTTATCAACCGTCTGATGCTTGCTGCGACCTAACACGTCGTTCGTCCTTCCTCTGCGGATAGGCTGAAAGGCAGTGGTTTGGTTGTTCCAGCCAGCAATGTTGGCCACATAGCCGTTCATGCCGCGTTCGTCCAATCCGTAATAAACGAAGAAACCTTCCATACCGCCCAGTTTGCGCGCCTTCAGTTCGAGGGTGTAGCTGTCACTGCTGAATTGTGGCAGTTGTGCGAGTGTGAGCTGTTGGTTCGAAGTCTGGCGAATGACATTGCCATCCACCTTCCACTCACCTTTCTTCTGACTCAAGTCACCGACATTCACGTTCTTCACCTGTCCGTCAGCCGTCTTTATCTTGATGTCTCGGTATTCGCACTGCGTGGCGTAGCTACCCAGTCCGATGCCACCAGCAAGGAATGGCTGTGCCTTTCCAGCTGTGGTTGGTTCGCTCACAAACACATTGTAGGTAGGACGATTCTCGGCTGCCATCTGCTGCACATAGTAGGAAGCACGACCATACACCTGCGAACTGTTGATATGAATGAGGTTGCAAGGCCAGTCGCGACGGTTCTCGTTCTCGAAGAGCGGTGCATAGCTCGACATCTTCACAACGTCGCTGTTGCGCTCCATACCCATGATGAAAGCCGCCTCACTCAGTGCTGCCAAGAGATTGCCAGCTCCCACACCTCCATTGCAGGCATATTCACCCACATAGATGTCGTGGGTACGCGGTGCATCGTCGAAGAGATGGTTGTTGGCAAAGAAGAAGTCGGGGTTGCGATACCAGTGCGGATCCACCATGTACTGCCCAGGAATCTGCTCCAGCAGTCGGTCGGTATGGCCGAGCGTGTTGATAAAGATGATGTTCGAATACTCAGCCTTCAAACGCTTGAAGATGTAGTTGAAGTGGGTGACGTACTCAGGACCAACATTCTCGTTACCAATCTCCACATATTTCAGAGGGAATGGTGCTGGATGTCCTGCCTCCGCACGCATCTTCGCCCAGCGGTTCGTGGCAGGGTCTGCCAAGGCATAGTCAATGGCATCGCGGAAGTCCTGAACCACAGCGTCCATATCCTCCGTACTGCTCACGAAGTCGCCGTTTCGCACGGAGCACGACATACCGGCATTGTTCACGAACATGGCATCCATGCCCAAGTCCTCACAGAACTGCAAGAACTCGTGGTAGCCCATGCCCCAAGTGGCGCGATAGCCCCACACGTCCCATTCTCCGCGACGAGTCATAGGGTCGCCAAGTGTCTCTTTCCATTTCACACGGTTTTCGTATGTGGCTCCCTCCACGATGCAGCCACCTGGCCAGCGCATGAAGCGAGGGTGCAAATCCACGAGCATCTGCGCCACATCGGCACGTTGTCCATTCTTGCGACCCTTGAACGTGTTCTGAGGGAAGAGCGACACATAATCCACCAGCACTGTTCCTGTCTGGTCGAATTCCAACGCCAGTTCTCCCTTCGTGGCAGCCTCACTTGCAGTCAACGTGGCCGTCAATTCGGCCCAGTCCTTCAATGGTTGCTTTGCAAAGGAGGCTGTGCCAAGCGACTTGCCTGTCTCGCCATTCACCAGTCGAGCAGTGATGCTGCCCTTGTAGTTACTGCTACGCACATAGAAGCGCAAGTCGTATTTCTCGCCAGCCTTCAAGCCCATGCCCCAGTAGCCTGTATTCGTTAGCACGGCCTTTCCGCCTTTCTGCACCTTCGCAATGTTGAGCTGCATGGCGTGAGGCGTATTCTTGTGGAGCGGCGAAGAAGCCTCAACCACTTCTCCCTTCACTGTGCTCTTCACTCCGTCGATGCGCCAGCCCGTCATCTCCTTTTCCTTCATGTTCCACGGAATATTCCAACGTCGGTTCGTGCGGTGTTCATAGTTCATGGCATCCACCGCCCAAGCCTTGCCGTCGCGGTAGGTCATGCTCGAAGGCAGCACCTGTTCCTCGAAACCACGGTTCTGCACCAGTTCGGCATAGAGTCCTCCGTCGCCAGCGTGACTGATTTCCTCGAAGAAGATGCCATAGAGATTAGGCGACACCACTGCACCCTTCTGACTGAGGTCGATGCGGATGGGTTCCGTCTGTGCCGTTGCAGAGACGGAAGCGCTCAGCAACAAGGCTGAAATAAGTAACTTGTTCATCTTGAATTGGTTTGTTAGTTAATTAGTACAAAAGATTTCATCTGCAAAAATACAAAAATAAATGAAATACGCCCTTTCATTGTTGTAACTTCGTGTTGAAATTATGTATCTTTACCACTTTCAGCATGGTAAAAACCACATTTTTCCCTTCTTCATCCATTCCACTTTATACAAAAAAAGTCGAATCCATCGATAGGAATCCGACCTTTCTTGTTTTATTATTCGCTTTCGAAACAATCACCGACTTCAACTGAATTCGATGATAGCGCTCACGCTGTCACCGACCGACAGAGCGACCATCAAGCCCGTTTCTGTCTCGTAAATGTTAGGTATCAGTACATCGCCCCACTTCGCAGCAACCCGATACTCTACCCTCAGTCCCTTCACTTCGAAGTCGTCGGGCAGCAATTCCATTGCCATGCGGATGTAGTTGGCATTGTTGACGTGCTGGTTGTAGTCGATGTCAGCTCTCATCACTCGGATGGGTTCGCACACTTTTCCTCCCTCCTGAGGCAGAATGATACGGCGGTCGCGATAGTTCATTTCCAACTGAGGCTCCAGCACCATCGTAGCAATCGTGGCATCGTCAATGCGTTTCAGCTTTCCATTGCTTTTATCGACAAATGCCCCCATGCTCCAAGTTCTGTAGCATGGCTTTCCCTCTGCATCATAGATGAAAGTGTTTCGGAACCCGAACATCGGTTTCATTTCATACACGGAAGTCGTCACCGTCAATTCCTCTTTATAACTCGGCACACGCATCACCTCCACCTGTCGAGAAGCCAGCAGTTGCGTCATGTTCTGCTCCGCAAAATACTGCTTCACGCCCATCTCACTGTCAATCCACATCTCCGAACAGTCCTGCATCATCTGTAGGGCGGAATAGAGTATCAGTCGCCCATCCTTATCGCAGCAACTTGTTGTCACTTTATACTTCAAACTATACATCGCTCTAT
Organism: uncultured Bacteroidales bacterium; assembly: GCA_902798705.1. GTDB lineage: Bacteria > Bacteroidota > Bacteroidia > Bacteroidales > Bacteroidaceae > UBA3839. The sequence continues at coordinate 442 of CADBXS010000138.1, read as the reverse complement.
TATTTTCCGTGCAAAGGTGACAATTTTTTTGCAAATAACGGCTCTGCAACAGGCATTTTTTCATGACGCCATCACATTCATGTGGGCTTTCATACCGCTCAAGACCATTTTTTTGATAATTAATGTCACATGCGAGTTTGGACTCAATAATAATCTCAACTTCGCAAGTACTGGTGCGCTTCTTTGATTGTACCGAACCTTTAGTTCGACGATAGCCAATCGTTCATTTGATTGGCTTGCGCCGAGCTAACGGTTCAACTGAAATTGCGAGCCCTCAACATTGACACGGCGAAGGTTCGGCAACGCAACGCCGAAGGTTCGGCATCGAGTCGGCGAACCTTCGGGCAACTAGTAGTCTGTAAAGTCTAAAAGTTCATAAAAAGTCCATTCAGTTCGCAAATGCAGCCAAGCAGATCAAGGAAAAATACAATTGTTGCAACAG
>CADBXS010000137.1 GCA_902798705.1 uncultured Bacteroidales bacterium | reverse complement strand
CACGCGACGGTCGCCCGTCACGGCATAGCGGTAGGTGTGGTACTGGCCATCGGTGTTGTAGAACGTGCCACCATTCGCAGGGTTGCTGATGCCCTTCTCCGACACGAAGGTGCCATTCGAGTTCTTCAGGCCCATCGAAGTGTCCTTCACATAGCCCTTGAAGCCAAGGCCACCGCCCGTCACGGCGTATGGAAGCAGTTGTTGGGCAGAATTTTCGGTCCTTGCCTTGATTTCCACGGTGTAGCCTTTCTCAGTCAGGGTGCTGGCATCGAAGCTATGACTGTCATCGTGCTCCTTACCCGTATAAATAGGATTCTGAGAGAGGTCCTTCTGTTGCAGTACGGTTCCCTTTGCTTCTATATTCACATACGTTCGGATGTCGCCTGAGCGCAGAATCAGTCGTCCCGTAGTGAAATTCTTGGTCGATAGGTGGGTGATGGTCACCTCGGCTCGTTCCACTCCCGCTTGGATGGCCTCGGGTGTCACGCTAAATCCACTTGTTACACTCACCTTGATGTCCTCCGTCAGTCCATTAGTGACAACGGCAATGGTGGTAGATGCACCCGTTCCATCGAGTCGAATCACTTCGGGCAGTGTAGCACTGGCCTTGCGCAAAGGGGCTCCCATGTCATCGACAAAACGGATGGTAATTGGCTCCTGAGCACTCATCGACAGACTGCTCATGACCATCATGAGACAGAGCAGCATGCTTTTCGTAATGAACTCTCTTTTCATAAAGCTGTTATTTAGTTATTTGTTAGTACAAGGATGAAGCGATGACGACCGCAAAACAAAATGGGTTTCATTCAATTAGGTTTACAATTCTTCCCAATAGATAGAACTAAAAGGCTCTTTTAACTTATCTATTATCTTTCACCAGCAACTTTGTCATCATCACAAAAGGCTTCAAAAACACTTAGTCATGCGCAAAGATAAAACATTATTCTTTGACTTGCAAGATTTTACAAAAAAATGATTTGCACAATTCTTATTTCTACGTCCGTTCGGGAAAAGAAAGACATCAAGAAATAGACTTTAGGGAATTGACTAAAGCGCATGAGGGGATTGTCTGAAGCGCGACTTTATGTTTAACTAGTTGCCGAAGGTTCGTTATCGAAACAGCGAACCCTCGGCGTTGCGATAGCGAAGGCTCGCTATAATAACGCTGAGGGCTCGGCATTTCAGTTGAATCGAACGAATGATTGGCTTTCGACGAACAAAAGGTTCTGTATGATCAAAAGAGAGACAAAGCAATGTTGCCTTGTCTCTCTAAAAAAAACTATTTTTTAGGTTGAATGGTAATTACCCTGTCGTAAGCAGCAGGCTTCACCCTGTATTCGTCGAGCACATAGACACAGGTGCAACCAACACCCGTAGTGGCGTAGTCGAGATTGAAGGTGTAACGGTCTGACTGTGGCTGCAACTGATAGGTGAACTGGCTCTTGGTGAGGTTATCGGTTGAGAACTGATAAGCATTGAAGTTGAAGTGTTCGTTCATGCTAATCTGCACTCCAATGCCGTCCTTGTTCAAGAGCTGCACATATCGGTTGTCGGTACGCAGGGCATGGTCTTGAGGCAGAAGATAAGGCTCGTACATGTCGGCCACGGTCTTTGTCCAGACACCTACCTGATAGCCTGTCTTGCGGTCAGGATAGTTTTCTTCTGGTCCTCGTCCATACCATGTGATGTGGTCGAATTCCTTAGCTACCGAAGTGGTGAAACCGATGCGTGGGAGAATTTCAGGCAGTTTGCCCTGTGGACTCAGGTGATTTTGAATCTTGACTGTTCCGTCGTCGTAGAAATGATAGGTATAGTCGATGGTGAATCCTGCCAGTTGCACTCCCTGGATATAGAGGTCGAGAGCTCCGAAGGAGGATGCACCCACCTGCACCAGTTGGCTAACAGTTACGGTCGTTTCGTACTGATTATGTGTGAGCTGTACGGAAGCAGGACGAATATTCAACTGGTTCACACCCTTGGAATAGAAGAGGGTTGACACCATGTTGCCATAGCCTTCGGAGTACCCGCCATTCACGCGGAAGGCATCCCAAGAGTCGAACTCATTGGCGAGAGGTGCACGCCAAAGGTTGAACGAGAACGGTGCTTTCAGTACGGACTTGCCTTCTACCTCCAGCTGTTCAAGATTTCCTGTCGCTTTGCTGATGACATAGCAGAAACCATTGCCACTGACCTTGATTTGCTGGTCGTCTTCCTGCGTATTGAGATGTTGGGAAGTGAGCTGCGGAAGAGGTGCAGGGATGTTCCATGAAGAGAGTTCGAGTTGGTCCCATGCCACTTCGTATCCCTTCTTGGCCCACAGTTCGTCGGTTTTCAGTGCAGAGGAAATCGTGATGCGATATTCCTTTCCCGCAACGATAGCAGGCTTGTGGTAAGGAATACGGATGACTTGCTTCTGCTGCGGAGCGGTGGAGAGTTGGATGTCGCCTTCTTCCAGCACTTGGTCGTCGGCCATCAAGCGCCAGTGCGTAGCATACTGGGAGAGGTCGGTGAAGAACAATCGGTTGGTGACTTCCACTTCGCCCGTTTCAGCATTGAGCAAACGAATGCTGACAGGTTGTGTGGTCCACTTCATCTGTTTCATTTCAGGCTGGACGCTGCGGTCTGGCCAAATGCTTCCGTAGGTACGCATATTTCCGCCAATGGTATAGAAGGTACCTTCATCGCCATTGCTGTCGAAGGTGAGATAGAGAACAGCATCTTCGGCACGTCCCTCGCCATCAGCCAAGCACTTGTTATAGATAGCCACATTATCCATCTCTGCATCAGCTGTGTAGATGGTCTGTGGGTCCTGCGCATGATTGCCGGCAAATCGACCGATGTTGATAGGATATGGGAAATTGCTCAGCATACCTCGCTCTCCTCCTCCATTGCCACGGCGTCGGTTGTTGTTAGGTTCGTTGGAGGTGGTTGACTCTGTACCTTTCAGTTGTCCGTCGATGAAGAGTTTCATTTCCTTGCCATCCCATGAGGCAGTGACATGATGCCACTTGCCTACCCAATTGGCTGGCAAATCGACGTCAAGCGTGTGCTTCACACCTGAATGCAAGTAGAATTGCAGTTTGTTTTCGCCTCTCTGCACCACACCGAACTGTGTGTTGCCCTTTGTGATGTAAGGTGCACCTTCGAACATTCCGCACAACTTACCCGGTTTTACATCGAAGCTGATGGTCAATTCCTTGCTCGACAGTTCTACATTATTACTGCGATAGACTTCCACCCACTCGTCGTGTCCGCTGAGATGCAGCACTCCCTTCTCGACCTTGGCATTGCCCATGAGGTGAGCAGGTGTGTTGAAAGGAGAACTATCCTTCAATGGACGGATATGCTCGGTGAGTCCTGGATTCACAAAATCCCAAATGGCACCGCCCATCAAGCGTGGATGACGACGAATGACAGCCCAGTACTCGTCGAGACCTCCACCTGCATTTCCAGCCACGGAGAGGTATTCATCCATGAACGACGGACGAGGGTCTTGCGACTCAGGCACCATTGCCGTGTTCATCTCTAATTCGTAAGGAGTGGGATAGCGCGGACCGATGATGTCTTCGCCTGGATGAGCGTAGGCATTACCACCATACATGAAATAACGGGTAGGGTCGTACTTCTTTCCTTCCTTCACAACTTCCGTGATGAGAGGTCCCTCACCGCTTTCGTTTCCTGCACTCCAGAAGAGGACGCAAGGGTGATTGCGGTCGCGCAGCACCATTTGTCGCACACGTTCCTGATACATGGCGAGGAACTTGTTGTCGTTCGAAATATATTCCGTTGCATGAGCCTCATCGCCCGTCTCATCGATGATAAAAAGGCCGAATTCATCGGCAAGTTCCAGGTATTTGTTGACTGGAGGATAGTGGGAGGTGCGAACCGCATTGAAGTTGTGCTGCTTGAGAATTTCCATGTCCTTGCGAATGGTTTCTTCGTTCATGGCATGTCCCAATTCAGGGTGCTGCATGTGGGTGTTCGTGGCATTCACCTTGATGGCTTGCCCGTTGAGGTAGAACACCTGATGGCGGATTTCCGTCTCCTTAAATCCCATCTTACTGCTGATTTGTTGCATGACAGCGCCCGACTCGTTCAGCAGTTCGAGCGTCAACTGATAGAGCACAGGTGTTTCGGCAGTCCACTTGTCGGGATTGGAAATATGGGATGAGAAATTCACAGACTTCCTTCCCTTGCCATCCATCGTGAAGCGCTCGGAAAGCATCTCCTTCACCTTCTTGCCCTTGGCATCGGAGAGTGTGGCACGGACGCTGTAGGAAGCACTGGTGTCCTCATACTTCTTCACATCCACATTCAGATGAAGCGTAGCATCCTTGTATTGGTCGTCGAGGTCGGTGGTAACAAACCAGTCGAAAAGACGAGTCTTTGGTGTGGCATAGAGTGTCACATCATCGAAGATACCTGCCAAACGCCAGTAGTCCTGCCCTTCCAAATAGTAGCCGTCGCTATATTTCACGACACAGACGGCCAGCGTATTTTTCCCTGGTCGCAAGAAAGGTGTCACATCATATTCCGCTGGCTCCTGTCCACCTTCGTTGTATCCCACCTGCTGACCGTTCAACCAAACGAACGAAGCGCTTTGTGTCTTTTCCATACGGAGGAACACCTGCTGTCCCTTCCATTCCGTAGGCAGGGTGAAGGTCTTTCGATAGGCTCCAGTAGGGTTGTACTCACGAGGCACAAAAGGAGGATTGGCCTTGAACGGAGCTGCCACATTGCGGAAAAGAGCGTCGCCGTAGCCCTCCATCTCCCAGTTGCTTGGCACATGGATGGTGCGCCACTTGCTATCCTTGAAGTTAGATGCAAAGAAGTTCTGTGGCACTTCCTCAGGAGTGTTTGCAAAGAAGAAACGCCAGTTGCCGTTGAGCGACAGATGTTGCTTAGCCAAATAATAGGCATGCCCCTCCTCTTGGTTTTCCTCGAAAACGGAGGTGTTCTCTATGTAATCATAAATGTGCTCGAGGTACTGAGCATTCATCTGCAACGAACAGGCTGCAAACAGGCAGAAGATGAATTTTTTCATAGTCTTCATATTTTACGAAATTAAGTCACAAATGTAGTGTTTTCTTTTCACAGCACAAATTATTCGTCATAAAAAACAGAATTATGCCAAGAGATGGTCAATTTTGTCCTCTTCCATGTTCTCCGTCGAACTCTGCTTGACATCATAAAAAGCCTCTACCGACAAAGGGAACATCGGAGAAAATACCCTTCCTCCTAAAATTCAGAAAATAAGAATCTCGCAAACACACGACTCCCCCGCTGGCGCTAAGCCAACGGAGGAGTCATGATGAGAGAGCGATGCTATGTTTATTTCACCTTTTCAAGCATCTTGAGAGTCCTGTCGAGGAAGAAGTTGCTGTGCATGTCATAGACATTGATAGAGCCCTTGTTGGCAAGAGTAGCAACTGGTCGCTTGAGCTTACACAGGTCGGAATACTGCTTCAAGCGTGTGTACCAACCGCTGAGTTCGTTATGGCCGATGAGCTTCACTTGCGGAATGAACATCTTTGAGAACTGCATGCATCCCTCGTCGCACTTAAAGGTGACGTTGACCGTGACAACGAAGTCAGGAATCTGTGGATTACTGATTTCTCCACCCTTTACGAATGGCACGAACACCTGTGGCATCATGACCATCTTCTTGCCCAAGAGGCTGATTTGACGACCATAGACGTTGATGTTGCTGCCTGGGAGGTTGACGTAGTTGCACACGTCCATTTCCTTGTATTCCGACTTGGCATTTGGCACAGCGGTCTTGTTGCCTGCCGTCTCGTAGTTGCTGACTAGGATGTCGT
>CADBXS010000136.1 GCA_902798705.1 uncultured Bacteroidales bacterium | reverse complement strand
TCTCGTAGGCACGCAACTGCTGCTCGCGACGCTCATCACGAAGCACCACATACTGGTCGTACTTCACCTTGTAGTCGTTGATGTGTCCGCAGGTGATTTCAATGGTTCGATTCGTCACGTTGTTGATAAAGGCACGGTCGTGACTGACGAGCATCACAGCGTTTGCCTTCGTAGCAATAAACTGCTCCAGCCACTGAATCGAACCAATGTCGAGGTGGTTGGTTGGCTCGTCGAGCAACAGCAGGTCGGGCTTCTGCAAAAGGAGTTTGGCCAGTTCGATACGCATTCGCCAACCTCCCGAGAACTCACTTGTTGGGCGGTCGAAATCCTCGCGCTTGAAACCAAGTCCTTGCAGCGTTCGTTCCAATTCTGCACGATAGTTCTGTCCACCCATCATCTGGTAGCGGTCGTTCTCGTGCGTGAATCGCTCCACCAGCTCCATGTAGTCAGCCGACTCATAGTCCGTGCGTTCCGCCAGTTCCCGATTCAGTCGCTCAATCCGTTCCTGCATCTCGCGGATATGTGCAAATGCTGTCTCCGCCTCCTCCATCACCGTGTGCTCGTCGCTCAGCACCATCACCTGTGGCAAATAGCCCACCGTGACATCGCGTTGCAAGGAGACATTGCCACGAGTGGGTTGTTGCATTCCTGCTATGATTTTCAGCAGTGTTGATTTTCCTGCGCCGTTTTTCCCAACCAATGCAATGCGGTCCTTGGGATTGATAACAAAACTCACATCCGTGAAAAGCGGACGCGCTGAAAATTCAACACTTAAATGTTCAATTGATACCATACAATTTGCAAAGTTAGTGCAAGTTGAGTGAAATATCAAATTTATTTGAATTTTTCCGAGGCGCAGCCTAACTACGACTATTCTTTCAATGCCTCGCAAAGCCCCAATGCAGCCCAAGTACTGTCCCATAGTTGCATGAGTACCGTCCCATAGTTGCATGAGTACCGTCCCATAGTTGTTTGAGTACTGTCGAAGCTTCGTCTGAAGTGAGTTGTTTTGAAAAAAGATTTGCGCAAATGGCATTCGCTCAATGAAATTCCCTATCTTTGCAGGGAAGAAGAAAAAGGAAACCTAACTCAAACAACTAACAAAGATGAAAATACTAAAGACAACAGCACTGGTGCTTGCAGGCTTTCTGTTGGCAAGCACCATGAAAGCACAAGTTTACACCAACCAATACCCAGAGAAACTGCAAAAGCTGGCAGCGAAATGGGTGAAGAAGGGTGAGTGGAAAAACGGATTCACGAAGGCGGTGCCTGCCCCTTCGGTGAACCTCGTGGAGTTTTATCTGCAATACCACAAGAACCCCGAGCAATGGAAGGCAATGTTCAAATGGCTGGAGGAAACGGACTTGCTCGCCATTCCAAGCGGAAAGCAACCGATTCCAGGCACGAACCTCACGGTGAGCGTGGAGGACAGCGAGAACTGGTGTTCGGAAGACGACCTGAAGGCTGGCAAGGGCAGCGAAAGCCACTGGCAGAAGATTGACTTCATGTTCGTGGTGCAGGGCAAGGAGGGATTCTGCCGTCTCGACCATGAGACATCGACTCCCAACATCGAGTACAATCCTAAGCGCGACCGACTGGAATACAATTTCCAAGCCGACCGACTGGAGCACATCGAATCCATCCCTGGCACATTCAACATCATGTTCCCTTGCGACTGGCACATAGCCAAGGTGAAAACCAGCGAAGCATCGCAAAAGCTGCGTGTGCTTGTCATCAAAATGAGTAACGCATTCTGAAAGCATGATGAACATTGTTATCCTTGATGGCTATACAGCCAACCCAGGCGATTTGTCGTGGGACTCCCTGAAAACATTCGGAGATCTGACTGTGTATGAACGCACCCATGCAAGCGACACAGTGGAACGGGCCAAGGACGCTGACATCGTTCTCACCAACAAGGTGGTACTTGGAAAAGCAGAAATAGAACAATTGCCACGCCTCAAATACATTGGCGTTCTTGCAACGGGATACAACGTCGTAGATACAAAAGTGGCACTGGAACATGGCATCGACGTATGCAACATTCCTGCCTATAGCACCAACAGTGTTGCGCAGATGGTATTTGCCCACATTCTGAATGTAACTCAACACGTGGACCACTATGCGCAAGCCAATCGACAAGGAGCTTGGGCACGGAGCATTGATTTCAGTTGGCAGGACACACCACTCGTAGAACTGGAAGGAAAAACACTGGGCATCATCGGGCTGGGAAATATTGGTAAGGCTGTAGCACGAATCGGTCATGCTTTTGGCATGAAGATTCTTGCAGAGACATCGAAAGCATACTCAGCCTTACCCGATTACATTCAAAAGGTGACTCGCACAGAACTCTTTGAGCAGGCTGACTTTCTCTCACTCCATTGCCCACTGACAGACAGCACTCACCACATCATCAGCAAAGAAAGCATCGAGAAGATGAAACCTTCGGCAGTGGTCATCAACACAGGGCGTGGTCCTTTGGTCAATGAATCAGACATGGCGGAGGCCTTGAGCGCAAACAGAATCCATGCCTATTGTGCCGATGTGCTTTGTATCGAGCCACCTACAGCCGACAATCCACTGCTCGCTTGCACGAATGCTTTTATCACGCCCCACATTGCCTGGGCCACTCGCGAAGCTCGTGAACGATTGGTGAACATTGCCATTGACAATGTGAAGTGCTTCGTGGAAGGGCATGCACAAAACGTGGTGAACTAAGTAACGATAAAACACAATGGAATGCTTTTGAAGCAGTGCTTGAGGGGATTATCTGAAGCGCATATTTGATTCAACTAGTTGCTCGAAGGCTCGTTATCGTTCTGGCGAGCCTTCGGCGTTGCGATAACGAGCCTTCGGCCGAACTACGTCGATGGCTCGGCAATTTAGTAAAAACAGAGGAATGATTTAGTAAAAACGAAAGGTGGTAGGAACAAAAGTCCTTACCACCTTTCTTAATATATATGATAGCTATTCGCTATGATTTACCACTCATAGTCGGCAAAGCCCTGACGATCTTTACCAAGAATATCATTAGGATTATCAACCTTGTTTTCTTCTGAATCGTCCTTTGGAAGAGATTGTGCAATTGGCAATTCAAGCTCCATGTCCATGATTTCACTTACTTCGGGAGCAATATATTGATTCTTCTTCATAATATCTGTTTTTGTTTAAATGATTAAAATGAGATATTGGAAATACTACTTTCAGTGTTTTACTTTACAAAAAGTTTCTTGCCATTGACAATGTAAAGACCACTCTTTTCAATGTTCTGAACTCGCTGACCAGCTACGTTGTAGATAGTTGCGTGAGCAGATTCTGTTTCGATGTTGCTGATTGCTGTAGCATCGCCATCAAGAGCGAGGAAGCTCTTTGCTTCGCCATCAGCTGGGATATAAGCCTTGCCTTCTGGGATTGTTGTTGCAACAGGATAGAATCCAACAACGTCGTTCTTGTTTGCCAAAACATAGCCACTTGAAACAGTACCATCTGAAGCCTGGAGCATATTTGCGCTTGCGTCATCAGCATCACCCTCCAAAACTGGGAGAGTATAATATCCTGCATTACCCTTGAAGATAACTGGAGTGCCAAGTGCAATTTTGTTTATGCCCTTAAGAGTAACATAAGTGTCAGAAACACCTACAACGATGAATGCTTCAAGGTTTTCTGGAACAGAAACATTGCCTGCAGTTACGTATGTTGCATAGCCAGCAGCAGAAACCTTAACAAGCTCAGCAGCTGATTCTTCCAATTCTACTGCCATCACATAGCAAAGCTGCTCACCACTGTTGGTAAATGTGAAAGACCTTACAGGAGAGCTAAATTCATAAGTACGAAAGTCTGGGTTAGCACCATCTTTGAAGGACATCAGCTCGCCTCCCGAAGTTATAATGTCGTAATCCACACCACCTACTTCTTTCCAGTAAGCAGGACGATCAGTCTGAGCGTCCTTGTTCACATAACTGAAGAATACAACCTTAGTAGCTGCATAACCATCAGGAGCAACGTATGTGTTCTGCGCACCATTAGACAACTTCATTGATGTGTACGACTTACCGTCAATCTTAATTGAACTACCACTCTCAATGTTCTTTGAGAGATTACCTGTAATTTGAATTGTTGCGTTATCTGCAAATGTCTGCAAATTAGCTTTGGTGAAATTGTCCCAATAATAAAGACTCATGCCAGTGATATCTGGAGCATCACCTGGTTGAGGGTCTGGATCATCTGGTTCGTCGGGAACATCGCCACGAGTAACTTTAAATTCTGTTACCCAAGTTGCAGTACCTCCATGGGTGCGTCCGAATAAGATTTCATCTGCATCCTTTGTCAAAGTGATCTTTCCACTTAAAGCATCTGTTTTGCCATCGTAAGTATTAGGAGCCGCATCTGTTTCTACTGATTGTGTACCACAAACAAAAGTGACGTGTCCCTCTTTGCTTGTATCCTTGTTGTTGATACAAATTGTATAAGACAAAACATCACCAGCCTTGAAACTTTCGCCCTCAACTGGCTCTACTTTAACGACAAAGTCTGGAGTTTCAAAGTTAGCGCTCTTACCTAAATTGATACCCTTTGTGCCAGTCCCAAGAATACTAACAGTGCCTTCTGTAACTTTACCAGCTTCAGAATTTGAAATCAAAGTGAAAGTGCCCTTTTTGCCAACATAGTCGGCAATAACCTGTGCTTTCACCGCCATAACGCAACACATCATTGCGAATAGAGTAAAAATCTTTTTTCCCATGTTTATTAGTTTTTAGAAATTAGTAATTAATATAGTTTTTGGATAATAATCTATTTCAAACATTAACATTTAAGTCCAATTATGACTTAAACAACACATTCAACCGAATTTGGGGCAAAGATATGTAAAAATTTGTCATTCAGCAAAATAATGCGTAAAAAATTGATAAAAAATATTTAATGAAGTAATGAAATAATGTTTTTAAGGTGAATTTCAGAAATAATTACTAATTTTGCCATATAATTCAACGACTATGTTTTTAGACAAAAAAATCAAATCCTTTTTGCTGCTCCTCGGAACCATGCTGGTGGGAACCAATGCTATGGAGGCCAAGGAGGTGACCATCAACCTATCTGCACAGGGCTTTCAGAATGCAGAAAAAATCGGCAGGAGTATCTCGGTGGACGACGTGATACTCAGCTTTAATGGCGGAACTATTCAAGCTACCTACTACAACACAGGTACAGCAGTGCGTATCTATGGAGGCGGTTCCGTTATAATCAGTACATCCAACACGGACAAGCCTATCACACAGATTGTTTTCACCTTTGCAACAACATCTGATAATTATCCTACTTCGAGCGATGCAAGCTGCAATGTTGGTAGTGTTACATACGGCAAAACTACCACATGGACAGGAAGCAGCAACTCCGTCGAACTGACTCGTGCTGAGGGTTCTGGGCACTGGAGACTGCAAAAGGTTGTGGTGACTTACACAGATGTTGTTGTTCCCCCTGAACCAAGTTTTGACACCGTTGATGGTATTGCTGGTGTTCGGGCATTAGCTTCATACACTGAAGCAAGACTGCACTGGACAGATGCGATGAATGCCCGTGTGCTCTACTCGAACGACGAACTGACCTTCGTGCGCGACGAATCGGGAACAGACGGAAAAGAGATGGCACTGTGCTTGCGAGGTGTGAACCAAGTGGCCAACAACCCTCTGCACAGCAATCAGCACTTGTCGGGCTGGGTGATTGGGAAATATACAGTGGAGAACAATCTGCCAGTGTTCGACTGCACTGAATACACCAACACGGACAGTCTTGCCATTGCCGAACCTGTGACGGAAGCGAAAGTGATGCCTACGGAGATTGTTCCTTCGCAGATGAACGACTATCTTGCCGACTATGTGACACTGAAAGACCTACACGTCAGCATCAACGGAACGGACACATTGGTCTATCTG
>CADBXS010000135.1:6009-9245 GCA_902798705.1 uncultured Bacteroidales bacterium | reverse complement strand
AAGTGGCATGGCAAGAACGAACAGTATGAGAATAGGAGAGATGAGGAGTGTGCACACCTCTATCTGCTGATTGATGGTCTGATTCTGCCGTTTGATATTGCTTCCGGAAGCGGATAGGCGAGGGAAGAAGTCGGCTTCGATGGCTGAGAAGATGATGGATGCATAACTGATGGCAAGAATGTAGCCACTATTATAGAATCCCACATCTTCCAACTGTCCAAAATGCAGGATGAGCGTACGTATCACGTATTCTGCTCCTTGTCCGAAGATGCCGGCAATGATATAACCAATGCCGAGTACCACCATCGGTATGCCACTCTTGATGACGGAAGCAGAACGAAGCGACGATTTCCAAGGAATGACCTGATTGGAATAGTGTAGATAGATGCAAAAGATAATGGCATTGCTGAGAAGAAGAGCCAGGACAATTCCCTCTACATGGAAAAGCACATAGCAAATGGTGCAAACCACCAGCATAGAAAGTGCTGAAAAGACAGAAATGAGTGCTATCTTCTTGAGTTGTTTCGTTCCCTTCAGGATGGCCAATTCTCCACCCATCAGCGACATGATGCCGACAATGGGAGCAAGAAGCATGAAGGTGGTGGTGTAGTCGTAGTTTTCGAAAGTCCAAAGGCTAATCCACGGGGCAAAAGTGAGGCATACGAGTGTACCAAAGAGTGCGGTGAGCATACTCCAGGTGCGTACGGTGCAGGCAAATGCTGCCACCGATGCCTTGTCGTTAGTTTCGTGGAGTTCTGCAATGTGCTTGATGGCGCTGAAAGAAATGCCGAAGTTGGTAGATTCGTTAATCAGCCTTGTAACATTGTTGTAGATGTTGATAAGGGCTAATCCTGCAGGCCCAAGAAGCACAGCGGCAATTTTGTTTCGGACAATACTCATCAGCATTGTCAAGCCTTGCACACCGCCAAATAATCCCGTGTATTTGATGATGTGGTCGTAAGTGCTATCGTCTTTCGACGATTCCATGTCGATTTGTATGTCTTTGACTTTTTTCAAGATAGGATGTGATTAGTCTTCTGCTTCGCTGGCAGCCGTGCGCACTCGGCTGAGCGTCTCGGGCGTCATCTGAAGATAGGATGCAACAATGTGAAGTGGAGCGCGACGAATGATGTCTGGATGGTCTTTGATGGTGCGAGCATAGCGTTCCTTTGCATTCTCAAAGCGAATGGTGTCTGCCTTGTGCTGTGACAGAATCAATGATTCTTTCAGAATATTCAGCAGAATATTGCAGAATGCATACGAGGATTGAGTGAGTTTCTCAAACTCATCGTATTGGATGGCATAGAGTCTGGATGGTTCGAGGCTTTCGACGGCGATATGGGATGGCTCGTGCTTGAAAAGACTCTCGATGCACATCACGATACCGCCTTCGTAGGCTATGTGCTCCGTCACTTCCTTATTGTTCTTGTAATAATACTGACGGATGAGTCCATGGTCCACGTAGTAGATGCTTTTGCACACATCACCTCTCTTCAGAATGCTTACGCCCTTATGCACGTTGATGGGAATGATGGTTTCGCTCAACTGGTCGAGTTGCTCTGGGGTAAGGTTGCCGTATCTACGGGCAATCTCTCGTGCTATGTCCCTTCTTGGGCTGTTTTCGCCCGTTTTCTCAGTCATGATGCCCGCATCACTCCTTCAAAAACGAACAAAAACATCTCCAAAATATGAGTAAATCGTACCAATTTGTTTTTTTATCATTACTAAAAAATGAAAGAACCGCTGGATAGCCAATTCTTAATTTTTCACTTTTCACTCTTCACTTTTAATTATTTCAATACACTCTCTCGCCGAAAATCTTGGTGCCAACACGAACAAGCGTTGCTCCCTCTTCGATGGCGATGGTGTAATCGTGGCTCATTCCCATGGAGAGTTCGCAGAAATAGGAATCGTGAGGGAAGTATTTGATTTTCACCTCATCGTAAATGTGCTTGGCAAGTCGGAACTCGCTTCGAATCTGTGCTGTGTCGTCAGTAAAAGATGCCATCATCATCAGACCGCAGATATGCACATTCTGGAGTTCCTTCCATTCGCCTTCTTCCAGCATCTGCATCAGTTCCTCTTCCGAGAATCCCCATTTAGTCTCTTCCTGGGCAATGTGGAGCTCCAACAAGCAGTCGATGACACGGTCTGCTTTCTTCGCTTGCTTGTCGATTTCCTTCAGCAGTTTCAGCGTATCAACAGCATGTATGAGCGAAACGAATGGAGCGATGTATTTCACCTTGTTCGTCTGCAAGTGCCCTGTCAGATGCCATTGGATGTCCTTTGGAAGGATAGCTTCTTTTTCGACAAGTTCCTGCACGTGGTTCTCGCCAAAGATGCGTTGTCCTGCATCGTAGGCTTCTTGTATGGCTTCTACTGGATGGTATTTGGAAATAGCCACAAGACGACATCCTTCGGGTAGCTCCTTCCAAATCTCTTTCAATTCTTTTTCAATCATAATAGATACACTTTTCACTCCTCACTTTTCAAGGCACTTAGTGCTAGTTTCAAGAATCCTTTTAAATCCTTTAAATCCCTGATTCACTCTCCACTAATAATTCCAGGAGTGGCAGGGGCGCTGTATGGGAAAACGTCAAGGATTTTTGTCTCTTGCACCGTGTTGATTTCATAGTCTGCCATACTTCCCGTCATTCCTTCATCGAAAGCACGGATGGCATCGTGGAAATCGCTTGCCTGCACCAGCATGTAGCTTGCCGTCTTCTTCTCCGTCTGGCTCTTTTCGTCGAGTGTGATAAACATGCATTTCACCTTGTACCACTTGTCGGCGCTATCCTTGTCGGAAGTAAACATCTCGGAATATTTCGCACGCTTGATGTCAACCACCTTCAGCTGTCCGTTGCAATAGGGAGTTATTTCTTGAATGATACGTGCCTCTGCTTCTGTAAAGTTCAGTGCATCCACAAGATAAGGTTCTGTCACCTTTTTCGTCGCTCCACCTTCGAGTAACTTTTCTGTTTCCACTTTGCACTCGAACCAATTATTCATAATCATGATTTCAATCTGTTATTTTGTTGTTTATTTTTCTAACGAATTGCAAAGTTACGAAAAAATTGATTTAACGCAATAACAAAAGGGAAAAGTAGCGCAAAACAGTGATAAAAAAACTAAAATTATTTAAGGTAGGTTCTAAAAATTATGTCGGATTGATTTTTGAACCTTTAGCTCGGCGAAGCCAATTGATTTGATTGGATTTTTGTCAGTTTTTGAGGGCG
>CADBXS010000135.1:0-5942 GCA_902798705.1 uncultured Bacteroidales bacterium | reverse complement strand
GAACCTTCAGCTCGGCGTAGCCAAAAGTGGCAAAAAGACTTCAAATCAAACAAAAAGCAACCGAAATGAAATAAAATAAATTGGTAGGGAACTAAAAAAAACAGAATTTTTAGAACCTACCTTATAGAACCTACCTTCAGAAAGGAGCTTGGGATTGGATGCATATTCTCTCGCCCGATGGTATGTCGTCGAATTCTATCATTGAGGCATGAAGGCACAAACGAGTGCTTTCTGTTTGTTTTCCATAGAGTCGGTCGCCTACGATGGGAGCATTGAGTCCGTCTTGGTGTGCGGCATGCATACGGAGCTGATGGGTGCGCCCTGTGTGAGGATAGAACGCCACGCGGGTGATGCCTTCTTTTCGTTCCAATACGCACCAGTCTGTCACTGCTCGTTTGCCATGTTCCCAATCAACCATCTGTCGAGGCCTATCGTCAAAATCGGGTCTTAAAGGCAAGGAAATCGTACCTTCATCTACTTCAACCTCTCCATCAAGTAATGCAATATAAGTCTTTTTGACAGTGTAACATATGAATTGTTGTTGAAGTAATTTATAGGCAGTCTCGTTCTTGGCAATGATAAGAATGCCTGATGTGTCTTGGTCGAGTCGATGCACGGGATAATACGTGTTCTTGTCATACCGAGAAACGAACCAATCCCGTACAGAGGCATCGTCTGTTCTTCCTGGTACGGACAAAAGTCCAGAGGGTTTATCAATCACAACATAATCCTCAGTGTCGCGTAATACTCGGCAGGCAGCGATGAGTTTCTTGTTTTCACGTTCCGTTTTGCTTTCTTCCATCGTCACACCCTGAAGCATGAACGATAGGATAGGGCGGCACTTGTTGTGGCAAGCAGGATAAAACACTCCCTCGTGCCTCACCTCGTTCTTTGGACTATTTCCCAACCACCATTCACCCATACAGAGAGGTTTCAAATGGTGCAGAAAAGCGTATTGAAGCAATTTTGGCGCACAGCATTCTCCCGTTCCCGATGGAATGTGGTGCTTCTGTGCATTTCGTTCCAAGTTTTCCGTCTTCAGCGTGTGTGCAGCATAATAATCCTTGAAAATTTGCATCACAGACTGTTCATCTCCTCTTGCGTTTCGACATAGATACTGCTCAAAGAGCCAGTCTTGCAGTGCCTCAGAGCGATTCTTCCTTTCTTGCTTCTGCTCTATGAGTGATTCTATTCGTGTTTGTTCCTCCTGAAAATACTTGGATGTCATCAGATTATAAATTGGCGGAACAAAGTATGCCATGTCATTCTCCCCATTCAGAAAACCCGAAAAGGCTGCCAGGAAATAGATGTTCCCATCGTGCTTTTGTTGGCATTCATCCTGTTTCCTAACCATCAGCACTCCAAACATCTTCCCTCGCGAAATCTCCTCTTGCCACTCTTCCACAGAGCGCAAATAATCCACCACCTCTTCCGCTGCTTGCTTCACCCAAGGATGAGGCTCATAGCAGAAGGGGTTTGTAAAAAGCAGGGGCGGATGTTGTTCCGCCCCCACATTTAATATATGTAATCTGTTTTTCAAAAGAATTATAAAGAAAAGCCCCTAAGCTCCCACAAGGGGGAAGGAAAAGCCATCCAGATGGCAAGCCTCTGCCCTTAGAAAGCCTCCCCTCGGGGAGGTTTGGAGGGGCTTCCCTCCCTCCACCTCGGGGGAGACGGTGGGGGGCCTTCATTAGTCTTCCAGCAAGATATTCATGATTTCCACAGCAGCCTTGGCAACAGAAGTACCAGGACCGAAGATGGCTGCAACACCATTCTGATAGAGGAAGTCGTAGTCTTGTGCAGGGATGACACCACCAGCCACAACGAGGATGTCCTCGCGACCGAGCTTCTTCAACTCCTGAATGAGCTGAGGAATGAGCGTCTTGTGACCTGCTGCCAGTGAGGAAGCACCTACCAAGTCAACGTCGTTCTCCACTGCCTGACGAGCTGCTTCGGCTGGAGTCTGGAACAATGGACCCATATCCACGTCAAAACCGCAATCGGCATAACCTGTTGCGACTACCTTTGCACCGCGGTCGTGTCCGTCCTGACCCATCTTGGCAACCATGATACGTGGACGGCGACCATTCTTCTGTGCATATTGCTCTGTGAGCTGACAAGCCAATTCAAATTCCTTGTCCTTTTTGCTTTCTGAACTATACACGCCTGAAATTGTTCTGATTACTGCTTTGTAACGTCCTACGATGGTTTCGCAAGCGTCGGAAATCTCACCCAGCGTACAGCGCAGGCTTGCTGCCTTCACAGCCAAGTCGAGCAGGTTGTTCTCGCTCTTCTTACCCTCGTTGAATTCACGCACACACTCTGTGATAGCCTCCAAAGCTGCCTTGCAAGCTGCTTCGTCGCGAGTGCTTCTCACCTGTGCCAGCGATTCCTCCTGCTGCTTGCGCACAGCCGTGTTATCCACTTCGAGGATGTCGAGAGGGTCTTCGTGTTCAAGACGATATTTGTTGGTACCCACGATGGTCTGAACACCTGAGTCGATACGAGCCTGAGTACGTGCAGCAGCTTCCTCGATACGCATCTTTGGCAGACCTGTTTCGATAGCCTTTGCCATACCGCCCAGCTTCTCAATTTCCTGGATGTGCTCCCAAGCCTTGTGAACCAACTCGTTGGTCAACGTCTCCACATAGTAAGAACCTGCCCATGGGTCGATTTGCTTGCAGACCTTCGTCTCGTTCTGGATGTAAATCTGAGTGTTACGAGCGATACGAGCCGAGAAGTCGGTAGGGAGAGCGATAGCCTCGTCGAGCGCGTTGGTGTGGAGCGACTGGGTGTGACCCAGCACAGCAGCCATGGCTTCGATACAAGTACGACCTACGTTGTTGAATGGGTCCTGCTCGGTGAGCGACCAACCCGATGTCTGTGAGTGGGTACGCAAAGCCATCGACTTAGGGTTCTTGGCACCAAACATCTTCGTGATCTTTGCCCAGAGCAGACGACCTGCACGCATCTTGGCAATTTCCATGAAGTGGTTCATACCGATTGCCCAGAAGAATGACAGACGAGGTGCAAATGCATCGATGTCGATACCTGCGTTCACACCCGTGCGGAGGTAGTCCATACCATCGGCAAGCGTGTATGCCAGTTCGATGTCGGCTGTTGCACCAGCTTCCTGCATGTGGTAGCCCGAGATGGAGATGGAGTTGAACTTAGGCATCTTCTGAGAAGTGTATTCGAAGATGTCAGCGATAATCTTCATGGAGAATGCAGGTGGGTAGATGTATGTGTTACGCACCATGAACTCCTTCAGAATATCGTTCTGAATGGTTCCAGCCATTTCCTCGAGCTTGGCACCCTGCTCCAGTCCTGCCACGATGTAGAAGGCGAGGATAGGGAGAACGGCACCGTTCATCGTCATGGAAACAGACATCTTGTTCAAAGGAATACCTGCGAAGAGCACCTTCATGTTCTCCTCGTTACAGATACTTACACCAGCCTTACCCACATCGCCCACCACGCGAGCATTGTCTGGGTCGTAGCCACGGTGAGTAGGGAGGTCGAATGCCACCGACAGACCCTTCTGACCACTGGCGAGGTTACGACGGTAGAATGCGTTCGATTCCTCAGCTGTGGAGAAACCTGCGTACTGACGGATGGTCCAAGGACGGAATGGGTACATCATGGAATAAGGACCACGCAGATAAGGAGGAATACCTGCTGTGAAGTCGAGGTGCTCCATGCCTTCCAAGTCCTCTTTCGTATAGACTGGCTGAATATCGATTTGTTCTGGTGTTCTCCAGTTGGCAGATATACCATTGTCCTTCTGCCACTGCTGACCGTTCTTTTCCTGAATGCCAGCATATATATCTATGTCATTGAAATTCTTTCTCATCACTTCAGAAGTTTTGCATTGTACGCACGGAGTGTTTCCAACTGATTAACACGAACATGAATGAAATTCTCGATGCCTGCAGCCTTCAGGTCCTCAGAGCAAGCTGGAGCACCTGCCACCACAAACATGGCACGGTTGTTGAGATACTGGAATGCAGGGATGGCATATTCAGCATACTCGTCGTCCGAAGAGCAAATCACCACGATGTCTGCTCCAGCAGCCAAAGCAGCATCCACACCTTCTTCCACTGTCTTGAAGCCCAGGTTGTCAATCACCTTGTAGCCAGCAGCAGCGAGGAAGTTGCAAGAGAACTGAGCACGAGCCTGACGCATAGCCAAGTTACCGATGGTGAGCATGAATGCCACTGGTTGCTTCTCAGCAGCTTCCGTTTCCAGACGGAGTGCCTCGAACTCGCTTGCCATACGCTCGGAGTTGAGCTTGGTGATGGTGCTTTCCTCGTCACCGTGGCAATGAGCACATTTCTTTTCCACAGGACGCTTGCCTTCGCTCTTCTCGGTGAAGTTAGGGAACTGGTTCGTACCGAGGATGAATTCCTTGCGCTTGCCAGCATCAGCGTGACGCTTCGTGTTCGATGCGTTCACAGCTTCCTGAATCTTGCCTTCGAGTGCCTGTGCCAAGAAACCGCCTTCGTTCTCCACGGCGAGGAACAACTTCCATGCTTCCTTGGCGATGGCATCCGTCAAGTTCTCAATATAGTAAGAACCACCTGCCACATCCACAATCTTATCGAAGTGAGCCTCTTCCTTCAGGAGCAACTGCTGGTTGCGAGCCAAGCGCTCCGAGAAGTCGTCTGGAGTCTCGTAAGGCTTGTCGAATGGAGTCACAATCATGGAATCCACATTTGCCAAAGCAGCCGACATAGCCTCCGTCTGCGAACGAAGCAAGTTCACGTAGCTGTCGAAAACAGTTTGGTTATATTCCGAAGTCACAGCACAAACGTGCATCTGGCACGCGCAGTCGCACGATGGCTCATACTGCTTCACAATCTGTGCCCAGAGCAGACGGCCAGCACGGAACTTAGCGATTTCGATGAAGTAGTTGTCGCTGATGCCCATGTTGAACTTGATGCGCTTAGCAGCTTCCGTGGCATCCACGCCAGCATCCGTCAACTGCTGCATCCATTCGTTACCCCAAGCCAATGCGTAACCCAGTTCCTGATAGATGTAAGCACCAGCGTTGTTCAGAGAGATACTGTTTACGTTGATGCATTTCATCTGAGGCATTTCCTTCAGCGCCTCGATGAGCGGCTTAGCCTGAGCGATGATTGGGCTTACATCCTTACCCTTCACAAGAATCTTGTCGATAGGGTCGAAGTTGATGCTACCCTTCACGTTTTCCAGATTGGCACCCTTCGCCTTGCAGTAATCTACAAACAACTGAGCCAGTTCCACGCAGTGGCGCTGACAAGTCTTGAAGTTCAGTTCCACGATTTCGAGGTAGATGCCATCGAGGAGCGTTTCGATGGTTTCCTTGCTGACCATGTCGCCAGGGATATGGAAACCGATAGAGTCAACACCCTTGTTCAGGATGTCGAGAGCCTTTGCGTTGGCAGCCTTCGCATCATCCACTTTGATGTCCTGGCGAACAAACCAAAGGTTGTTGTCTTTCTTGTTGCCGCGAACGAATGGAAACTCGCCTGGCAATGAATTCACAGATTTCAGTCCTTCCAGGTCTTCGCGACGATAGAAGGGCTGCACGTTGAAGCCTTCGTTGGTTCTCCAAACCAGCTTCTTCTGGAAGTCTGCACCTTTCAGATCGACCTCGATTTTATCGAGCCATTCCTGACGAGTAGGCGCAACGAACTCCGAGAATAATTTTTCTCTATTAGCCATTAGTATTTCAATTAAAGTGAAAATTTGTCTATTGAAATAAGGAGAATATCGCTATTCTCCCTGCAAAGTTAGTGCAAAATGTCAATATGGCAAAATAATAACGAATAAAAACTGCATATTTTTCTAATAGCACTTCTTTTGTAACTATTCAGGCCCATACTACATCGCACCGTAATCAATGATTGCGATGTGGTGCATTTTATTCTATATACTTCTGCTTAGCCTTCGTAATAAGC
>CADBXS010000134.1 GCA_902798705.1 uncultured Bacteroidales bacterium | reverse complement strand
AAATCACTCAGTTCTGCCAACTCAACTACGGCACCAAGTTCCCTCAGTTCAAGAAAATCGACGTGAACGGAGAGAACCAAACGCCTCTCTATGCTTTCCTCAAGAGTCAAAAGGGCTTCGAAGGCTTCGACATGGAAGACAAACTCGGTCCGCTACTCGACCAGATGATGACCAAGGCCGACCCTAACTACAAGGAGAATCCTGACATCAAATGGAATTTCACCAAGTTCCTCATCAACCGCAAAGGTGAAGTCGTTGCCCGCTTCGAACCTACTCACAACATGGAGGACGTTGAAAAGCAATGCGCTGCGGAGCTGTAAAAAAAGCCCCCCTCCGACTCCCCCGAGGGGGAGAGACTTTAGTTAGTATTAGCTTTAGCTTTTCCATCCGGATGGCATCACTCCCCCTCGGGGGAGCCGGAGGGGGGCCTTTACATTTGAAATTTAAACTCCCTTTCCTCGAATTTCCACTGAGCCAAGTCATAGCGAATCAAGCGCGAAAGAATCCGAATCACCTTGAATCGTTGCACTCCCGACAACCTTACAATACGATTGAGGGAGAGTGCCTCTGCATGAGCTTCTAAAGTATTCACCACCCTCGTGTCGTCGTCGGAATAATGGACGATACTTCCCCGTTCCTGTCGCTCATGCTTCCATATATCCAAATGAACGGGCGAAGCCACGATATTCTCATCCTTAATGCGAATGTAGGCATAGCGCTTTCCCACATGCTGCGTGTGTCCTGTCTGCGCGTCAATCTTCACGTCCTCCACGGCATAGATGGGCCGCTTCTCCGAACGTGGAATGGTGCAAATCACCACCGTGCGCCCCTCTACGTGCAACGTCTCGAACTCGATAGCAGGTGCAGGAATGCAATAGCGTTCGGCTGCGGCATGCATCATGAAGATTTCCTCCTCACCCGTCACACCATGAATCATACCATCGTCGCGCACACCAATGAGCAAGCGGCCACCCTGGGTGTTGGCAAAGGCAGAAACCGACTTTGCCAATTTGGCAGCATCCATCACCACATATTTGAAATCCTGCTGCTCGTGCTCGCCCTGTGCAATCAGTTCCAACAACCGTTCCTTGTCGCCTCTCGCCTTCATCGCAGTTGACTATTGTCTTCTTCCTCCTTGCAAGGCATAGTGCAAGCAAGCTTGCCCTCTGCTCTTGCTTCGTTCGTCAGTTGACTATATTTCTTCCGACCTCTCGCATAATACTGCCACAGCAGGAAGAAATCCTTCCGTTCTTCCACACGCGTCGCCGTGGCCCTTGCAGCCAAGTTCTTTTTTCTGTCGGCCTCAAATTCAGGCAGCAATCGCTTGAACGACACCCGTGCACGCATCATGGCACGAGCATTGGCCAAGTCGAGCTTCAGCACACATTGCAGCATCGCCACTCGGTCGAGCCACCAGCGCACACGCATCACCGTCTTCAAGTCGCTTTCGGGCAGGTTCTTATAGAGCATCAAGAGATTATTGCGGAAATTCAGGAAAGTCTTTCGTGGATTGCCTTGATTGAGCGTGGCACCTCCCAGATGGAAAGCCACACTCTCGCCTATGCACACTATCTGTCGGCCTCGTGTGCGGAGTCGCCAGCACAGGTCTATTTCCTCCTGATGCGCAAAGAAGCGCTCGTCCAGTCCGCCTGCATCCCAATAGTCCTTTGCACGAATCATCAGCGCAGCACCCGTGGCCCAAAGCAGAGGCACGATTTCATCATACTGCCCTTCGTCCTTCTCAATCGAACTCATCACACGTCCTCGGCAGAAGGGATAGCCGTACCTGTCGAGAAAACCGCCCGCAGCTCCTGCGTACTCAAACATCTCAGGTTGCCGCAAATAGCGCAGTTTCGGCTGACATACCGCACACTCCTCGTGGGCATCCATATACTGAAGCATGGGCTTCACCCATCCTTCCTGTCGAATTTCCACATCTGAATTGAGCAGGAGATAATACTCCGCCTCTATTTGCTTCAAGGCATGGTTGTAGCCTCCCGCAAAACCATAGTTTTCCTGAAGCACCACGGTTCTCACATCGGGAAACTCTCGGCTCAACATGGCCAAAGAATCGTCAGTGGAAGCATTGTCTGCCACAATCACCTCCACACCATCTTCCTTCGAGCAGCGAATCACCGAAGGCAGATACTTGCGCATCATCTCCGCACCGTTCCAGTTCAGTATGACTATTGCCAACTTCATCATATCAATTCTCCTTCCAAAGCATCGCCCTTCACATTCCATTCACCGAGTCTCACCATCACAATTTGGTTGTTGAGTTCCTCTCGGTTTGGAATTTCCACGCGAATATAGTTGTCAGTAAACCCATGCATCCTTCGTCCTTTCGGAGCATGTTCCAGCAGCACAGGGCGCACCGTATCCATATATTTCTCATAGAAAGCCCTCGTCTTTTGTTCCGACAAGTCCAACAGCACCCCACTGCGCTCATGCTTCACCTCTGGCTTCACAACGTAAGGAATATCCAACGCCTTCGTGCCAAGTCGTTCGGAATAACTGAACACGTGCAACTGACTCACATCGAGGCTTTCGATGAATTGCCGTGCCTCCTCAAAGAGTTCAGGACGTTCGCCCCTCGTTCCCACTATTACATCCACACCGATGAAAGCATCGGGCATCAGTGCTTTCACCTTCTCTATTTTATGTCGGAACAAAGCCGTATCATATCTACGATGCATCAACCTCAGCACCTCGTCGCTTCCACTCTGCAGCGGAATGTGGAAATGCGGCATGAAGGCACGGCTCTGAGCCACGTATTCAATGATTTCGTCAGTCAGCAGATTCGGTTCAATACTGGAAATGCGATAACGCTCAATGCCCTCCACAGCATCCAGCGCCTTCACCAAGTCGAAGAAAGTCTCGCCCGTACTGTGTCCGAAGTCACCGATGTTCACACCCGTTATCACAATTTCCTTTCCGCCTTCAGCAGCCACCTGTCGTGCCTGCTCCACCATCGAGGCAATACTTCCGTTTCGACTTCTGCCTCGCGCAATCGGGATGGTGCAATAAGTGCAATAATAGTTGCATCCATCCTGCACCTTCAGGAAATACCTCGTCCTGTTGCCATGCGAGCACGACGGTGCAAAACTCCGAATGTCCTTCGTCGGCACAGCAATCGCAACGCCTTTCTTGCCACCATGGCCTGCCTCATCCTTTGAATCATCGGCCAGAGCGGACGCTCTGTTCGACAAGTGTTCCATCATCAGAGGCACAATCTGACCCTTCTGCTCCGAACCGAGCACAAGGTCCACACCCTCGATGTCGGCAATCAACTGCGGTTTCAATTGCGCATAGCATCCCGTCACCACAACGAATGCCCCAGGGTGTTGCTTCACCATCCTGTGGATAGTCTGGCGGCACTTACTGTCAGCCACTTCCGTCACCGAACAGGTGTTCACCACACAAATATCAGCCACCTCACCCTTCTCCGCTGTCGTCACACCATACTCCCGCAACTGCAAACCAATCGTGCTCGTTTCAGCAAAATTCAGTTTGCAGCCCAACGTGAAATACGCCGCCTTCTTACCTTGTAATATACTTGAGTCTATCATAACGCACTGCAAAGATAGGAATTTTAAACGAAGAATCAACGAATGGGGACAGAAGAATGCAAGATTAGGAAATGAACTTTACAAGCTAAGAAAAAAAACTTCGTGGAAAGCTTGGGATTGTACAAACCAAACCACGGATTGCACAAACCGAACCACGGATTACACAAACCAAAGTTTTCCACCAAGTTTTTTTCGTACAGTCGCGATTTTCTATAGGAAAAATCAGAAATTTTGCGTATATTTGTTGTGACTTTTCATCTTAAGCGTTGCAGCAGATGGGAAGTCGTTGAGATTCAGGATAACATATTAATACCTAAAACACAAGAAAACAAATGGATTATTGTAAGCAGGAGATGCCCGACCTTCGTGGGACAGGCGAGCAGAAGAGTTACTTTCGTCCCATCAAGTACACAAACATCAGTGGTGAGCAGCTATTCAAACGCATGGGCATGGACGGTTCGGGACTGTCGGAGGAGGCAATGTATGCAGCGGTGCGCATCATACGTGAAACGCTCATACATTATCTTTCTATAGGTCACACGGTGACAATTGACGGTTTGGGCAGTTTTCGCCTTTCGCTGGGTTTGAAGGACGGAAAGAAGATGGAACCGACAGACGATGAATCGGACGAGACAAAGCGCAATGCGCAGAGTGTGGAAGTGAAGAAGGTGCTGTTCAAGGTGGACCGCAATTTCTTGCAGGAACTGAACATGAGTACCAGTTTGGAGCGTGCGGAGACAAAGCATCTGAAGAAACCAGGCACAACACAAGAGGAACGCCGTCAGATGGTCCTGAACTATCTGGACAGCCATCCTTTCTTTCGTGTCAAAGACTATGTCGAACTGACAGGACTCTCACTAACCTCAGCCCACAAAGAACTCCATTCCTTGGTCACCGACCAGTCATCAGGACTGAAGGCAAACGGTAAAGGAAGCCACATCGTGTATGTAAAAACTGTGATATAATATTACACGAACAACAAAATTTTCCTCATGATGGTGTTCCGTTGTAAAAATAAATTCGTATATTTGCTGCGTCAAGTGGGCGAAGTCATTTTTTGATTCCAATTCATCTTGGCCAGAAAGCGTTTTATGCTTTGTCCTTGTAACTGAAATCGCCAATTTCAAATACTGAAAGGATGAAGACAACGGAACGCTCATCTGTTTGGTATATTCAAACGATAGCAGTAATTACATTCTCACGCTACCGTGCGATATATCGGCAGCGTGAGGTGTTTGTTGTTCAGTTCATTTTCAGTATGGTGTTTGGCGATACCAAGTTACAGATGAACGTAAAAACAAGTCTCACGCTTTTTCTGTAACTTAAGTTCATGTCATTTTTGAGAGACTTAGTGACAATAGCGTTCTCATTAAGTCCCTACGCTATAAATTTTTAAAGCTAACTTTTAGGGATTTTGTTAGCAATAGTCTGTTATGAATGCAATAATTTATGAGATTTCTGTAGCAACAGAAAAAGAGAATCAAGAAATAAAGATTGATGTATGCGATAATCGATTACATAATTTGTGTCCAGAACAATTAACGAAAGAAGTTGCACTAGAAGTTTTGAAAAGTCTTAAAAACAAGGGAATCCTCAAATTTGTACTATTCTCAAAAGATGATGATACAAACATTAATATATTATAATATACTAACTTGTAATAGTATGTCTAAATAATTATTTGTATTATCATTATTATTCATCAACCCGTAATTTGTTTAAATATATTATGCTGTTGTGTTGTTTTAATTATTACATAACAGTGTCAGCTTATGATTTTGAACAAGATGGATTATACTACAACTTATCATCCATTGAAGGCTTAGAATTAACAAAAGGAGAAATCCCATACGAGGGAGAAATAATAATACCTTCTGTTATATACTATATGAATAAAATGTTCTATGTTATAAAAATTGCCGATTATGCGCTTAATTCATCAAAAATCACAGAAGTTGTTTTACCTAACACAATTACACATATTGGAAATAATGCATTTGAATATAGTAATATTCAATCTATAGTAATCCCTGGAAGTGTAACAAATATTGGTAATAATTGTTTTTATAAATCAAAAATTAAAACTATTACTTTTGAAGCAAGTAATACAACTCTGTATTTTAGTTACAAAGGAACTAGCTTTGATAGAGGCATTTTTGAAAATTGTTCTGAGTTAAAGAATGTATACATTGATAGAAATTTAAGGTATTATTCAGACAACGACACATGGTCTACAAAAGATGAATACATGGCAATTTTTACAAATTGTCCTATTGAAAATGTTTTTTTGGGATCAAATGCCACAAAGATCGATAACTATTTTCATGGCTGTAATAAACTTGAAACTATTACAATCCCTGCAAATATCACATCTATTAGTAATTACTCGTTTTTAAGATGCACAAATTTGAAAACAATAGAATTTAATGTAGGTTTGAAGACAATTGGAAGTTTTGCATTCAAAAGCTGTCACAATTTAAAAACACTATTATTGAAAGAAGGTATTGAATCTTTGTATTCTAATTCGTTTGAAGATTGTAGTTCTCTTGAAACCATATATTTGCCTAGTACTATCTCTGAACTTGGTTCTGCTTTTATAGGGTGCAAAAATATCTCTAAAGTTTATACTTCTAATAAAACCCCAAATATTATTAGTACATATGCATTTGAAGGCATTGTGTATTTATCTGCAACTTTATATGTGCCTGTAGGTTCAAAATCTTATTACGAAAGCACAACAGGATGGAATAACTTTTCTCAAATAGTTGAGTCAGAAAACTTCGATGAAACTAAAGACACTCATACTATCACTTTAGCTGTTTCCAAAGGAGGTAAAGTTGTTTACAATGATTCTGAATTTTCAAATTACATATATTCATGGAGTGTGAATAATAATTCTACATTTTCTATAAATATAATACCAGATAATGGGTATAGAGTAAAGAGCGTTATAATTAATGATGAAGACAATACAAACAATGTAAAAAACGGTATTCTCGAAATAAAAAACATTACTTCAGACAAACGTATTTATGTAAACTTCGAGAAAGAGGAAATATTACTTTCTATTCAAGATGCAGAATTAGGATGTATTTCAATGGTGGTCGAAAATGGTAAGTCATACTCTTTCGTAATTACTCCTAGTCCTGGTTGGACTATTTCAAGCGTAACATTCAATGGTAACAATGTAACATCACTCTTAGAAGATAATAGATACACAACTCCTTCTATTTTCGATGATAGCAATTTAAACATTGTTTACATACAAGATGAATCAAAAGAAATAAAGTTCGTCATGAGCGAAAGTATCGTGAAACTTTCAGTATTTTCAGGTAAGTTGACAATAGACAATACAGGAAAACCGACAAATCTACATGTATATTCAACTTCTGGTTCAATCATAACATCAGAAACTATTGATACAGGTATCACTTCGATTGATTTGCCGACAAACTGCATTTACATTGTAAAAGTTGGGAATGAAACATTTAAAATAGCAATTTAAACGCATAAAAAAGTAATGAACTATTGATTCCTACACTCCGTTTACCATGCACCACATAGCAGGGGTTTCGCTTCGCTTCACTACCTGCCTGTGTTCTGTCGTCCTTTCAGGACATGCCAAGCCCTACATGGATATAAAAGATGTCCTTCCTTCTTCTTTACAGCATTTGAATGGCTTCACAATTAATTTTACCGGACACCAATAAAAAAATCATCGACGAGCGGAGGGTTCGTCGATGATTTTTTATGGTTCGTGAAGTGAGGGTTATTTCTTCTTTTTCATTGTTACTTCGCACTGGAAGGTGCCGGAAGGGATGCCGTCGGTGTTGTAGAGGGAAAGGACGGGATAGTCGTCGTAGGCATAGCGGAGAGTGGTTGGTGTCATGCCTTGAGGAACAACTACTGCAACGGTGTAGTTGTTGACGGTGTGTGCCTTCGCCCAGACGTATTTGCCATCGGCTCCTGCCACTGAGAAGGATGTGAGGGCGTTGGACTGACGGATTTTGCCTGTCTGCTTGCTGAACTTCACGATGATTTTTCCGTCTATCAACTGGGCGGACAGAGGGAGAGGACCTTCGGCCATCACTTTCTTCTCGCCATAGACGAGTCGGCGCATCTGCTTGGCAATGCGCTTGCCCAGGATGTGTTTCTTCTGAGGATGGATGTCGTTCCACTCACCCACATCGACCGCCGTGGCAATGCCTGCCTTGGAGAGTTCGCGAGCGGCCTGAAGCTGTGCCAAACGGATGTCGCACCAACCCGACTGCTGCAACGGCTCTTTGTGCTGACTCATATAGCCTGCCAACTGAACAATGACGATTGGGAATTCGTGTCCGAACTGCGTGCGCCAGTTCTTCACCATCGCTTCGAGCAGAGGAGCATAGAGTTTTGGATTGCCTGTGTTGGACTCGCCCTGATACCACACGGCACCACGGAAGGCGTACTGACGCAGAGGTGCTATCATGGCATTGTAAAGGCCTGTTGGGGTATCGACGAAATAGGTGGAACCTGGTTTTGCCGACATGGCACTACCACGCTTCATCACCCAACCTAAATTGAGAGGAACTTCCAAATCGCCCACTACCAACTGATAGGTCTTGCCACTGGTGAAATTAGGACGACCTCCCTGAGCAATGAGGTGCACAAGGATTTCGTTCTTTCCAGCGCGAAGCACGTTGGCAGGCACGTTGTAGTTGCGTGGAGGATATTCGTAGGTGGTATTGCCGACAAAGGTACCATTGACGAAAACGGAGTCGGCATCCTTCATGGCACCCAAACGGAGTAATGCTGGCTGTCCTGCAAATCCATCGGGGAGATTGAACGTATGGTAGAAATAGTAGGAGCCATAGATGTTTCTGCCTGGCATCATGCGGTTAGGAGTCTGCTGATTTCCCTGAACATTGGCAACGGGGTCGAAAGCCCAATTCTTGAAGATATCCACCGAGTCCCAAGCAGCAAAGTCGTAATTAGGCTGGCGCCAACGGTTCATCACCGTGTCCTTCTGCACGTTGGTGTGCTCCCACTCGTTGCCAATGCGCATTTCGGCACGACGAACGGAATCCACCCAATTCTCCTGAAAATACTTGTTCTTCGACAGTTCGTTGGTGTATTCAGGGAACTGCGAGAGTGTGGCACGATCCATCCAGCACTCCACACGGGTGCCTCCCACCGAGGAGTTGATGATGCCGATAGGCACCTGTTCTGCTTCCTGCAAGTAGCGACCCATGAAATAGCAAACGGCTCCCATTTCCTTGCAGTTCTCGGGCGTAATGGTAGTCCAGCCCAATGTGCGCATATCGTCGTTAGGACGCACATAGTTGAACTGCTGCGGAATCTTCACATAGCGCACCTGGGTGTTGGTGTAATCCACCACCAAATCCTTCACGGCATCCATGCAGCGACGGATAGGCAGTTCCATGTTCGACTGTCCTGAGCAGAGGAACACATCGCCAATGAGCACATCGTGGATAGTTTTTGTTTCTGAGCCGGCTGTGATGGTCAGGGTGAAAGGTCCGCCAGCCTTCATCTTTGGCAACTTCACCGTCCACTCACCATTGCCCGAAGCAACGGTCTTCACTTTGTTTCCGTCGATGTCAACCGTGACGGTTGCACCATTCTGCGCCCATCCCCACACGGGAACAAGCGTGTTGCGCTGCAGCACCATGCCATCGGCAAAGAAGTGAGGCATGCGGAGCGACTGCGCATGCAGCAATGCCACCAACATCGTGGCAGCCAATGCAGTGAAAAGTCTTTTCATTTATATTTCGTTATTTTTGTCATGCAAAAATAAGGTAAAAAAGCGAGTCGAGCAAACTTCAAGCATAGCTTTGTTACATATTTTATAATAATCGCAACAAAAGGAAGTGAAATATGCACAAATCATCTCAGACTTAGAAAATCATGGGGACTCCTTTCTGAAAAACGACATCATTTTCAGAAAGCATTTTATTTTCCCGCGACAGGACGAACGGAGAGCCCATAGTGCCTAAGACATGAACTTACACGAAAGACAACACCTTCGCCTTTACCTGGATGATCAAAGAAGCACAAGCTTTCTGCCGTATCCCCAGAGCCGTCAAAATTCGCACCCGACCAATAATTGCCATTAGATTCATAAGGGCGTCGGTCCCAACCAGCTGCAGGCAGAAAAATGCGATTTCGATTAGGACCTACAAACAAAAATCCATTCACTTCATTGTAAGTTTTCCACCATTTTACGCATTTTTCAATGAGTTCTTCTAACTCCCAACGTTGAGGCATACGCCAACTGCCACCCCATTTCACATGAGCGACATCATACTTAGTGCCGCAGATATTGTAGCCTATGTCGAGACATCTATATTTGTGTCGGTTATTTATGTCACCATGAAGAATACTTCCATTTTTATCGTCGAGCACTGCATATTTATAGGTATTGATGCGATATACATCCTTTTCCTCTGTCTCACCTCACGCATAGTAACCACCAAAACCCTCAGGCACGGAAGCACCCACATTGCAGCAACTCCATTTTGTTCCGCTTGGCAAACCCAAATCTATCATGTGAGGATGATTCTCGTCGGGACACAATCCGCCTTCGTTGTGATTCCGTTCTGTGGTCACTACTCCATTTACAAATGGAGAGGCGAATGATTTGGTATAAGTTTTATTATTCTGCGCCACTACCACTGCCGATACCATACAAAGCATAAAAGCAAGGAGAATCTTGATATAGGAAATACGTTTCATCACTATTACAGCTTAAGATAGTATTTTTCTTTCTCAATTGAATGCTGCAAATTTACATCATTTTCGAGGAATCTGAAAACAATTTACATAAAACTTGTGACCTAATAATTGCCAAAACCGTTAAAGTTAGCAAATAAAAGCACTGAGTGTATGCGGTTTTTCGTAACTTTGTCACAAGTTAATGCACAAGAAACGATGAATAGTAAACTGAAAACGATTTGGCAGCAGTTGTTGCAGAGTCCACGACGGTTCCCTGTTGAACTTGCCTTGGGAGTGGCATTCTTTATCATTGCCTTTTGTAATAGTGAGACACGCGAATGGAGTGAGAAGACGGCACAGATGGAGAGTGCTGTGAATGGTGACATCCTTTGGCTCTTTGTACCGCTGATGGCTCTCACCTTCTGGCTCCATCGCGTCAACCGCTGGGTGT
The DNA here is from genome assembly GCA_902798705.1 of uncultured Bacteroidales bacterium. Taxonomy (GTDB): domain Bacteria; phylum Bacteroidota; class Bacteroidia; order Bacteroidales; family Bacteroidaceae; genus UBA3839. Next base: position 588 of record CADBXS010000134.1, on the reverse strand, counting down.
ACTTCGCCTCGTTCTTCCTCTTCCTGCCACTGATGATGCTCGACCTGAAGCCATTCCTATGGACTTACGGTTTCGGATTCACCTACGCCTTGGCAGCGATTCTGCTCATCATCGGTAACAGGCGGATGGACAACCGCTCGTTTGCAGCCCATGCCTTGCATGTAGTCACCCAACTGTTCTTTGGATTGCTCATTTCTGGCATCCTCTACTTGGCAGTGTTGGCTGTCACGACCTCCTTCTTCTATATCTTCGGCATCGACGAACCTAAGCATTTCTACGAGCATATCGCTCAGTTCATCTTTTTTGTGTTAGCTCCACAAGTATGTTGCACCCTTGTCCGTCAGAATGAGGACGAGGTGGCAGAGCCTTTCAAGATACTCAGGATTATCCTTAATTTCATCCTTTCCCCAGCCGTCATCATCTACACCGTCATCCTCTATACCTATTTTATCAAGATCGTCTTCGAGTGGGATTTACCCAAGGGAGGCGTGGCATGGATGGTCATGGGATTCATCACGGTGGCTTTGGTAGGTCGTGTGGCGCAGTCGATACTCAGTCAGCGATATTATGACTGGTTTTACAGATATT
>CADBXS010000133.1 GCA_902798705.1 uncultured Bacteroidales bacterium | reverse complement strand
GGAATCAGAAGGAGATGGCTCGCTTGCAGGGAGTCGTGGAGTCGGCGCAGAACGAGGTGAGCATGTACAGTGTGCGCCAGCGGGTGAATGCGATGTATTTTGCGCTTCTGCTGCTGGACGAGCAGATTCTGCTGAATAAAGACCTGCAGGCGTTGCTGAATGGAAATGAGAAGAAGCTGGCTTCTATGTATAAGAAGGGAACAGCGGCTGAGGTGGATTATCTGAATGTGAAGGCAGAGCGACTGAACGTGGAGCAGCAGATGACCAGTCTGCAATCGCAACGGCAGACGGTGGCAAGCATGCTGAGTGTGTTTTGTGGGATAGAGGTGAAGAAATTGGTGAAACCAGAAGTGGTTGGCACATCGGCAGAAAACAACCGACCTGAGCTGCGATTGATAGACTCACAGATTCGACTGGCAAACGCACAGGAGAGGGCGCTCCACTCGGCATTGTTGCCACGCTTGGGTGTGTTTGCTTCTGGTTTTTATGGTTATCCAGGCTACAACATGTTTGAGGATATGATGCACCGCAAGTGGTCGCTGAACGGAATGGTTGGAGCTCGTCTCACTTGGAACATAGGTGCTTTCTATACTCATAAGAGCGACAAGGCAAAACTGAAACTGATGCGCCAATCGGCTGAGAACAGTAGGGAGGTGTTTCTCTTCAACAATAACTTGGAGCAGATTCGTCAGGATGAGAACATCAGCCGATACAGGAAGTTGATGGCAGAGGACGAGGAAATCATCTCGATTCGCTCCTCTATCCGTAAGGCGGCAGAATCGAAGCTCGCGCATGGCATCATTGATGTGAACGACCTGGTTAGAGAAATCAATGCGGAGAATGCAACAAGGGTGCAAAGATCCGTGCACGAGATAGAAATGCTGAAGGAGATTTATAACCAAAAGTACACAAAAAACAACTAAAGCGATATGAAAAGACTACTTGCAATGGCAAGCACCATGCTGATACTGGTGGCTTGCGCTAACAAGGAAAAGAATGCTGATGCCACGGGTACGTTTGAGGCAACGGAGACGGTCTTGTCGGCAGAACAAAGCGGAACCCTTCTGGAATTCCAAGTCAGCGAGGCGGACAACATCAGTCCAGGGCAAGAAATAGGCGTCGTCGATACCACGCAGACATGGCTGAAGATTCAGCAGCTGAAAGCAACGAGAGAGGTGTATCAGAGTCAGAAACCCGACACGGAAAAGCAGATTGCTGCTACTCGTCAGCAACTTGCCAAGGCACGCAAGGAGGAGCAACGCTATCGCGAACTGGTCAACGACGGAGCTGTGCCAAGCAAGATGTTCGATGATGCTGCCTCGCAAGTGAGGGTGCTTCAGCGGCAACTCGATGCACAGATTTCTTCACTCTCCACCAGTACAAAGGCTCTTGACAAGCAGATGGCTGCCACTGATGCTCAGATGAAGCAACTCTACGACCAGTTGCACAAATGCCATATTGTCACGACTGTGGGCGGTATCGTTCTGGAGAAATATGCTGAACGAGGCGAATTCGTGACAATAGGGAAACCGCTGCTGAAGGTGGCTGACACGGAGAATATGTTTCTTCGTGCCTATGTCACTTCTGCTCAGTTGCAGACCATCCAAGTGGGACAGAAAGTGAAGGTGATGGCTGACTATGGCGACGCAAAGCGTAAGGAGTACGACGGAACTGTTGTTTGGATTTCGAGCCATTCAGAATTCACTCCTAAGACGATTCTGACCGACGATGAGCGTGCTGATTTGGTGTATGCCATGAAGGTCGCCATCAAGAATGACGGCTTTGCCAAGATTGGCATGTATGGAGAGGTGAAGTTTTAGAAATATAATAAGGTGTTGTTATGAATGCCATTGAAGTGCATCACATCAGTAAGAGTTATGGCAAAGTGAAAGCCCTGGAAGATGTGTCGTTTTCTGTAGGCAAGGGCGAAGTGTTTGGACTGATAGGTCCTGATGGAGCAGGGAAGACATCGATGTATCGCATTCTCTGCACATTGTTGCTGCCTAACATGGGCAGTGCGACTGTCGATGGCTACGACGTGAAGAGGCAGACGAGAGAGATACGCCGACGTGTGGGTTACATGCCTGGTCGATTCTCACTTTATCAGGATTTGACCGTCGAGGAAAACCTGTATTTCTTCGCCACACTCTTTGGTACTACGGTTGAGGAAGGTTACAACTCTATCAAGGCTGTCTATTCGCAAATAGAACGCTTCAAGAATCGCAGGGCTGGAGCATTGTCGGGTGGAATGAAACAGAAACTGGCGCTCTGTTGTGCATTGATTCATTCGCCCAGTGTGTTGTTTCTTGATGAGCCAACAACGGGCGTTGATCCCGTAAGCCGCAAGGAGTTTTGGGACATGTTGGCTATGCTGAAGGAGCGTGGCATCACCATCCTTGCTTCAACGCCCTATCTCGACGAGGTGCGCCGATGCGAACGAGTGGCGTTCCTCCATCAGGGACATCTGCAAGGCATCGACACGCCCGACGCTATTTTGGAGCGTTTTTCCGACGTCTTCAATCCACCCGCCATTGAGCATAGCAAGGCAGTGACGGTCGGAGAGGAAAACGTGATTGAGGTGCAGCATCTCGTCAAGTCGTTTGGTTCCTTCCGAGCTGTGGATGATATTTCGTTCTCCGTGAGGCGAGGAGAAATCTTCGGATTTCTTGGTGCCAACGGTGCTGGAAAGACGACAGCTATGCATATACTGACAGGACTGAGTCAGCCTACTCAAGGGACGGGCACGGTTGTGGGCTATGACATTTGTACGGAGCATGAGCAAATCAAGAAAAACATTGGCTACATGTCGCAGAAATTCTCACTGTACGAAGACTTGACGGTTGCCGAGAACATTCGTCTTTTTGCTGGCATCTATGGTATGAACGACCAGACAATAGCTCGCAAGACAGACGAACTGCTTTCGCGTCTGAACTTCGCAGAGCACAAGAACGACCTCGTTTCTTCGCTTCCGTTGGGGTGGAAGCAGAAGCTTGCCTTCTCCGTTTCCATCTTCCACGAGCCAGGGGTGGTGTTTCTTGATGAACCTACGGGTGGCGTGGATCCAGCTACGCGTCGTCAGTTCTGGGAACTCATCTACGATGCCGCTGCCCGTGGCATTACTGTTTTCGTAACCACTCACTACATGGATGAGGCAGAATATTGCGACCGCATCAGCATCATGGTGGATGGAAAGATTCGTGCGCTTGGCACGCCCGACGAACTGAAACAAAACTATCATCAACCCGACATCAATCATGTGTTCACTTATCTTGCTCGGCAAGCTTCAAGGTCATCGGATTAGTTCTTAAACCCTTTCAATGTATGAAGCAATTTTCGTCGTTTGTCATCAAGGAAGCTAAGCACATCGTTCGCGACCGTCGCACGATGCTCATCCTTTTTGTCATGCCCGTGGTGCTGATGCTGATCTTTGGCTTCGCCATTTCCAACGACGTGAGGAATGTACGCGCCGTTGTAGTGACTTCGCAGATGGACCATGTGACGCAGCAAGTTATCGACCGTCTGTCCCATTCCGAATACTTTGTCATCACCGCCACGGTTGGCACATCGAAGGAAGCCGAACAACTCATTCGCAGGCAGAAAGCCGACATGGCTGTTGTCTTTAGCAAGGATTTCGCTGCAAAGCGAAAAGGAATACAACTCATTGTGGATGCATCCGACCCCAACATGGCGCAACAATGGAACACATACGCCATGCAGACCATTCTCAATCCTCAGTCCTCACTCATAGAGACGAAGATGCTTTATAATCCTCGCATGAAGTCGGCCTACAACTTTGTGCCTGCCATCATGGGAATGTTGCTGATGCTGATTTGTGCCATGATGACTTCCGTCAGCATTGTTCGGGAGAAGGAAAAAGGAACGATGGAAGTGCTGCTGGTGTCTCCCGTTCGTCCCATCATGATGATAGTGGCAAAGGCAGTGCCCTATTTGGTGTTGGCTTTCGCCATCCTTGTCTCCATCCTCCTGATGGCTCGCTTCGTGCTCGGTGTGCCGTTGGCTGGCTCCATCCTGTGGATTTTCGTAGTCTCAGCCATCTATATTTTGTTGGCGTTGTCCTTGGGCTTACTCATATCCAACATCGCAAGCAGTCAGTTGATGGCGTTACTGCTCTCGGCTATGGTGTTGCTCATGCCCATCGTCATGCTCTCGGGCATGTTGTTCCCCATCGAGTCCATGCCTATGGTTCTGCAATGGATTTCGGCTGTCATTCCTCCGCGCTATTACATCGAGGCAATGCGTAAGCTGATGATTATGGGCGTTGGCATCGGCGAGGTGATGCGTGAGGTGGCTATTCTCAGTGGAATGACAATCTTTTTGCTGATTGTGTCCCTTGCCAAGTTCAAGACACGATTAGAGTAGCATCAAAGTAAAAATGGAAAATCAGCAATGATAAAGTATCTCATACAAAAGGAGTTCCTGCAAATACGTCGCAATGCGTTTCTGCCCAGACTCATCATCATTTTTCCCATCATTATTATGTGTGTCATGCCGTGGGTGATGAATCAGGAAGTGAGGAACATTCGTGTCAGTGTGGTGGATCATGACCACACTTCGCTCAGCGCACGTCTTGTTCACAGCATAGAGCAGAGCAACTACTTCCGCTTCCGTGGAATGCAACCGTCGTACGAGTTGGCACGGAAGGAGATAGAGAAGAGCCGAACCGACATCATCCTGGTCATAGCGAAGGGGTATGGCAAGGTGGCAGAGATGAAGGCGAAAGGCAATGCCATCCCTTCCGAGGAGGATAGGGGAAAGATACTCATTGCTGCCAATGCTGTAAACGGTGTGAAGGGTGGCATCGGTGCCAGCTACCTCTCCCAGATAGTCGTGGCGAGTGCCAATCCCGATGCAGCCGCCTTGCAGTCTGCCGTTTCCACCTTCTATCTCTACAACAAGCATCTCAATTACAAGCTGTTCATGATTCCCGCACTCTTGGCGATTGTGATGATGCTCATGTGTAGTTTCTTGCCTGCTCTGAATATAGTTAGCGAGAAGGAGACGGGAACGATAGAGCAAATCAACGTGACACCCGTTTCGAAGTGGTCGTTCATCCTCGCAAAGCTCATTCCCTATTGGCTCATGGGACTTTTGGTGGTTACCATCTGTCTCTTGTTGGCATGGGCAATATATGGAATCACTTGTCAGGGTCCCATTGCCCTCGTCTATCTTCTCACCATGGTGCTCGCACTTTTCTTCTCATCCTTAGGCTTGCTTGTCTCCAATTACAGCGAAACGCTCCAGCAGGCCATCCTTGTCATTTGGTTCTTTATGGTGTGCCTTCTCTTGCTCAGTGGATTATTTACCCCAACCCGTTCCATGCCTCACTGGGCTTACCTCACCACCTACATCAATCCCATGCACTATTTCATCGATGCCATCCGCACTGTCTTTGTTCGTGGAGGCAATTTCGCTGCCATCGCCCATCAAGTGTATGCTCTTTGTGCCTTTGCCATCCTCATGAGCTTTTGGGCTGTGGTAAGCTACAAGAAGAACTCCTGAGAATTTTTAATTGTTAATTCAGAAGCGTTCTACATTGATTTTCTTTGGTGATTGTAGTGGCTATGTCCGTGTTTTTTCGTAAGTTTGCAGAATGTAACGAGAACCGAAAAGAATCAAAATAAGAATGCAAGACGAGAATATTGACAATGCGATGTATTGCATTGACCCCGAGGAAGTCGAAGGCACGGACGAACGCACTGAGAAAGGTACACTTGTGCTGCACGACACTCCGTTTGTTGACATGATGAAGCGGCGCATCTTCAATGTGCTGCTCATCGCCAACCCCTACGATGCCTTCATGCTGGAGGACGACGGACGCGTGGATGAGAAGATTTTTGAGGAATACTCTAAGTTAGGACTCCGCTATCCACCTCGCTTCTTTCAGGTGGCATCGCAGGAAGAGGCCGAAGAAGAACTGCGGAAGACGAGTTTCGAACTGGTGATTTGTATGCCAGGAACGGACAACAACGATGTGTTCGACATTGCGCGTGACATCAAGATGCACAACCCGAACATCCCCATCGTGGTGCTTAATACGTGTTCTGCTGGCTTGGAAATACGGATTTGTTGGTTTCCATCATCAAACTGATTGAGGACAAGATGAATTTGGAACATGACATTTCGTGCGGTGTGCAGATGATTATGCTGGTGGAAGACTCCATCCGCTTCTATTCCTCCATCCTTCCCAACCTCTACAAATTCGTCTTGCAGCAAAGTTTGCTTTTCGCTACCGAGGCGCTCAATTCCCAACTCGAAACGCTCCGCATGAGAGGTCGCCCAAAGATTGTGCTGGCGCGAAACTATGAGGAGGCATGGACGCTCTACACGAAGCACAAGAACAACGTGCTGGGAGTCATCAGCGACTGCCGTTTTCCTCGCAATGGTGTGAAGGACGAACGCGCGGGCTTCGACCTCCTTTCTGCCATTCGTAAGGAAGACGAGTTTGTTCCGTTGATTTTGGAAAGCTCCGAGTCTGAGCGTGCTGAATGGGCACGTCTGTGCCAGGCATCGTTCATCGACAAAAATTCGAAGAAGATGAACGTGGACTTGCGCAAGCTGGTGCAGCGATACTTCGGCTTTGGTGACTTCATCTTCCGCGACCCAACCACCATGAAGGAAGTGGCTCGCATCAGGAACCTCAAGGACTTGCAGGACAACATCTTCACAGTGCCCAGAGAATCGCTTCTCTACCACATCAGTCGCAACAACGTTTCGCGCTGGTTGGGTTCACGTGCCTTGTTCCCTATTTCTGAGTTCTTGAAGCACATCACATGGAATTCCCTGAAGGATGTGGACCAGCACCGACAAATCATTTTCGATGCCATCGTGGCATACCGAAGGATGAAGAACCAGGGTGTGGTGGCTGTGTTCCATCGTGACCGCTTCGACCGCTATTCCAACTTCGCCCGCATTGGTGACGGTTCGCTTGGTGGCAAGGGACGTGGTATCGCATTCATCGACCACATCATCAAGCGCCATCCACAGCTCAACCAGTTTGCCAATGCCAAGGTGATGATTCCAAAGACTGTCGTCCTCTGCACCGACATTTTCGACGAGTTCATGGAGAGCAACGAACTCTATCAGGTGGCACTGAGCGACATTCCCGACACCGAAATCCTGCATTATTTCCTCCATGCCCGTCTGCCAGAGCGACTGGCAGAGGACCTCATGGCGTTCCTCGAAGTGGTGCGCCAACCCATCGCCATCCGTTCCTCTTCCTTGCTTGAGGACTCTCACTATCAGCCTTTCGCTGGCATCTACAGCACCTACATGATTCCTTTTGCCGAGGACAAGTACGTGCGTTTGCGCATGTTGAGCGACGCCATCAAGAGCGTCTATGCTTCCGTGTTCTATCGTGCGAGCAAGGACTACATGACTGCCACGTCGAATGTCATCGACCAGGAGAAGATGGCTGTCATTCTGCAAGAAGTGGTGGGTACGCAATATGGCGACCGCTTCTATCCTAACATCTCAGGTGTGGCACGTAGTATCAACTATTATCCTATTGGCGATGAACTTGCAGAGGAGGGAACAGTGAATCTGGCGCTCGGTCTGGGCAAATACATCGTAGATGGCGGACTCAATCTGCGTGTTTGTCCTGCCCATCCCGACAAGGTGCTGCAGACAAGCGAGATGGATATTGCCCTGCGCGAAACGCAAACGCAGTTCTATGCGCTCGACCTCAAGAACACCACTGAGGACTTCAAGGTGGACGATGGTTTCAACCTGCTTAAACTCAACGTGCGCGAGGCCGATAAAGATGGTTCTTTGCAATACATCGCTTCCACCTTCGACCCTTACGACCAAGTGATTCGTGATGGCATTTATGAAGGAGGGCGCAAGGTGATTACCTTCTGCGGTGTGCTCCAGCATGGCGTGTTCCCTTTGCCGCAGTTGCTGTCCATGTCGATGAAATATGGTGCAGAAGATATGCGTCGTGCCGTGGAAATAGAGTTTGCAGCCAAGCTAAATGCCGACCGTACGGGCGAGTTCTATCTACTCCAAATCCGCCCAATGGTGGACATGAAGGCACAACTCAATGAGGACATCACACAGGTGCCAGACGAAGACACGCTGATTCGTTCACACAACGCCATCGGGCATGGCATTGTCAACGACATTCACGACATCGTCTATGTCAAGACTGTCCATCCCGAAACAGGCGAAAACATCTATTCCGCTTCGAACAACTAT